>NZ_CP040812.1:3420750-3731728 GCF_006159205.1 Antarcticibacterium flavum
TTTTTATTATTCATATTATATAGAAGGCTTCTATAGATTGTACGGAAAGAAAAACATTAAGTTTTCAACTTCTGAATTCCCTGCTTTTCCCGAAAGAGTTCTGGCAGCCATAATTAAGGAAGGCGCTACAGAAAAGAGAATTATTATCGATGCTCTTGACACCTCCGCTATTTTTGGGAATCCTATGGAATGGAGTGATGTCTACGGTAAAGTAAATTACAATGAAAAAAAAATTCCTAATCAATTCCAGAATCAAATTATCGCCTTAGGGCCAGGCTTTGGTATTAAATTATGGTCATTTCCTCAAACTTTACAATTGGCATTAACAAATTACATCAAATCCAGAAATAGAATTTATTTAAAAAAATATTTCTTTACAAGTTACTGGAGACAATATAAAAGATTACCTCTTTCGGATTATAAAAAATCTATTCCTCAAAAGGCGTTTATATTTTTTTTAAGTTCACTGTGGAAAAATGAAAGTAAAACGAATGAAAGAAGAGCAAATTTTATAATTGCCTGCAAAGAGTTAAATCGGGTAAATTTCGAAGGAGGATTTGCACCCAGGTCAGATAATATGGATTTGGGATATAAAGAATTGATTTATAAAAGAATACCGTTGAATAAATATTTAGATAAAATAAAAAAGTCGATCTTAGTCTTTAATACTCCGGCTGTACAGGATTGTCATGGATGGAAGTTGCCGGAATTTTTACTACTGGGGAAGGCGGTAATTAGTACAACTCATGTAAATGATTTAGCAACCCCACTTGAACATGGTGTTCATTTGCATTATGTTGGCGATTCAAAAGAGGAAATAAAAGTGGGTATATTAAAAGTTTTAGAAAATCCGGAATATCGCAAAAACCTTGAGCAAAATTCTATGGAATATTTTTCAAAAAATCTGGCACCTCAGGTTGTAGTTAAAAGATTAATTGATCACCCTGGAATTAAATAAAAATTGTTTATGAGTTCTAAAAAAGGATTAGATATAAATAAAAAGCAGCAGGAGTTTTATGAGAATAAAAAGAAAAATTTTGCCACAAGGATATGGTCTTTTTTTCGAAATGGAACTTTAAATAAAATTAAAAAAGAAATAGGAGTAGAACAGGATATCTATAATTTGCATGTAAGTTGGTTTGGGGATCTTTCAAAAAAGAAAGTACTTGATCTGGGGTGTTATGAAGGAAATTCGTTGACATATTATTTAGCCGAAAAATCTCTATCATATCTGGGTATTGACCTGAGTGAAAAAGCTATAAAATCTTTAAATGGCAGATTGATAAAATTAGACCATGCAGAAGCAAGAGCTGTTGATTTTCTTTCAAGCGATTTTAAGGAAAAGGATTTCGATCTCATATATGCTTATGGGGTGCTGCATCATTTTGAAAATGTAGATGAATTGATTTCGCGGTTAAAGGAAAAGCTAAGCAAGGATGGCGAGATTGTAAGTCACGATCCGCTGCAAACCAGTTTCCCAATCAAGGTCGTCAGAACTATATACAGACCTTTTCAAAGCGACAGGCATTGGGAGTGGCCGTTTTCCAAAAAGACATATTATAAATTTGAGCAAGCTTTTAATATAAAAGAGCGCAGGGCGGTTTTGGGAAAAGCCAAATGGAGTGCGATGTTTGGAATTTTACCCATTTCTGAAGAAAACAAAATAGATCGGGCGAAAAAGTGGCACCAGGAAGACTGGGAAAACTCCCGGGATTCCGATGCGCATATGTTCAAATGCATGCACCTTAGCATGCTTATGAAAAATAAATAAAATGAGGTTCGCCATCTTCACCCATGTGCAGCATTGTGAGCGGAGAGGTAAGTTTTACGCCTACTCTCCTTACGTAAGAGAAATGAATCTGTGGTTAAAACATGTGAGTGAGGTGGAAGTACTAGCCCCCGGATCCAAGAAAGGGGAGATGGAAAATTCAGGATTACCCTACCATCATTCAAATCTTAGCTTTACATCAATTCCCTCTTTTAATTTTCTAAAAATAGCTTCAATAATTAGGGCTGTTTTAATTATTCCCATCATTTTTTTCCGAATTATCAGAAGCATGCGGAAGGCAGATCACCTTCATCTCCGTTGCCCGGGAAATATTGGGTTGCTAGCCTGTATATGTCAAATATTCTTTCCAAACAAACCAAAGACGGCCAAATATGCCGGCAACTGGGATCCGGAGGCTAAACAACCGTGGACTTATAATCTTCAAAAATGGATACTAACCAATACATTTTTGACCCGAAACATGAAAGTACTTGTCTACGGTGAATGGCCAAATCAAACAAAGAATATTTTTCCCTTTTTTACAGCTTCTTTTTGTGAAACGGAAAAGGAAGTAGTGGAAAAGGAGTTTACTCAACCATACAGATTTCTTTTTGTCGGGAATTTAGTAGAGGGAAAGCAGCCATTATTCGCCCTGCAATTTGTTGTAGCCTTTAATGAAGAAAGAAATATCAAGGCAGAAATTCATATTTATGGGGATGGTCCCTTATTTAATAATTTAGAAAAGGAAGCTCAAAATAAAGATTATATTCACCTGTACGGAAGTCAGCCTCTTAGTTTACTAAAGCAGGCATATAAAGAAGCCCATTTTCTTATTCTTGCTTCAAAAAGTGAAGGGTGGCCAAAAGCAGTGGCAGAGGGGATGTTCTTTGGGTGTATCCCCATCGCCACAGCAGTTAGTTGTGTCCCTTTTATCCTTGGAGGAGGGAGTCGTGGGATTATTACTCAAAGAATCGATGAGAGAGAAGAGGAAAGTAAAGATTGGAATGTGGAAAGTCAGAGCATGTTTAAAAAGAAGGAAAGTGGACTTAAAACTGAAAATAGTCCGGTCGTATTAGAGAAAACTTTGGAAAGGGTTATATGCCTATTAAAGGATGCGCAGGAGATGAGACGGATGTCAAAGGAAGCACAGCAGTGGAGTCAGGAGTATACATTAGAAAAATTTGAGGTTGAAATTATTAAAATTTTACAATAGGAAAAAGTAAAAAGTTATCCTATAACATGTTTTACAGTTGCTTAAATTAAGATTAATGAGGAAAATATTGAAATTATCCATCATAGCTTTTTTTATTCTTATAAGTGCATTGTTATGGGCTAATTACAGATATGCCTTTTGGAGCGTGAAGGGGGGAGGCTGGTCTATTGGTACCAATACGCTCAGCGAATTTTTTATAGAAAATCCTGTAAAAAACAGCAAAATTTTCTCAATAAAATGGCTAAATCAACAGACTGAAGAAAATTCAATATTTCTAGCTGATCCGTTTCTTTTTGTTGAGAATAACGTTTACTATATTTTTTTTGAACATCAGGCAGAAGGAAATGCAAATATTGGTTTAATTAAATCATTAGACGGTAAGAATTATTCATTTGAGGGGAATGTTTTAAATGAAAAATTTCATCTTTCTTTTCCTCAGGTTTTTAAAGTTAATGAAGAATATTATATGCTTCCGGAAACTAAAGAAACTGGACATGTTTTATTATATAGAACTGATAACTTTCCTTTTGACTGGAAAATATTAGATACTTTAATTAAAAATGTAAGCTATAAAGATCCCGCAATTTTACTATCAGATACTTTGAAGATAATTAGCGTGAGTGATGATAAGTTAAAACAATCGTTTTATAGGGCAGATAGTTTAAGGGGAGAGTGGAAACCGGAAATTAGGTTTAAACACAGATTTGGCGATGAAACCAGAGCCGGGGGCAATTTTTTTCAGATCAATGGTGAATGGTTTTTGCCCTTACAAAAAAATAACAGGGGCTATGGTTCAGGTATTTCTATCTTTAGATTAAAATTTGAGAAAAATGAATTAAAGTTGGAAAAACATTTGGATACTTATCTGGATAAAATTGACAGTATTGAGTGGTTTAATAGAGGAATGCATCATATTTCAGTTTTTCCTGTAAATGATAAGTTTGAGGTTGCTTTTGATGGCGATATTAAAAATTTAAAGAATAAAAAAGACGTAAACTGGAAGGCATCCTTAAAATATAATTTTTATGATCTAAAAAAGTTTTTTAAGGAATTAGTCCCAAATAAATAGATAATTCCTTCAGAAACTTTCTAAATGGAAAAAAGTGAGCCAAAAATAGTATGAGAGTACTTCAAATAATTGATTCTTTACGACCAGGAGGAGCGGAGAAGATGGCGGTGAATATTGCCAATGCTTTGCTGCCTTTTGTCGATAAATCCTTTCTTTGCTGCACAAGACAGGAGGGCTTATTAAAAAAGGAGATCAAGAATGAAGTAGGTTATTTATTTTTGTCTAAAAAATCCAGTCTTGATCCTCTCGCGATTTTGAAGCTGAAAAAGTTTATTCGAGAGAATAAAATTGAGCTCGTACACGCCCACAGTACATCATTTTTTCTGCCAGGAATTTTAAAATTATCGGGGAGCAAATTTAAACTCATATGGCATGATCATTATGGAGAAAGTGAAAATTTGGAAAAAAGGGAGTATAGAATTTTAAAAAGGTTTTCAAAATTATTTTCCGGAATCATTTCGGTGAATACGGTTCTTAGGAATTGGGCAATTCAGAAACTGGATTGTAATAAAGTGATTGAGATTAAAAATTTTATACCCGAGCTGGAGCTTACGGAAGAATCGAAAATTAAATTGAGAGGGAATCAGGATGATTTTAAAATTATTTGCGTAGCGAATCTCAGGCCTCAGAAAGACCATCTTACTCTATTGAGAGCTTTTGAGATGTTGAAACCGGATATAAATGTGAGCTTGCATCTTATTGGAGAAGATCCGGGAACTATGTATTCCGCTTCAATTCTGAAAGCAATAGAAAATTCATCTGTTAAACATAAAATCTTTTTTTACGGAACTCAGGTTGGAATAATACCTTTCCTTAAAAAGGCAGATTTAGGAATTTTATCATCACGTTCTGAAGGTTTGCCCTTAGCTTTACTGGAATATGGTATGGCAGGTTTACCTGTGATTTGTACGAGAGTAGGTAAGTGTCCCGAGGTAATAGGAGAATATGGAGAAACAGTTCCTAAAGAAAATTCTAAGGCCTTAATAGAAAAAATCAATTTCTATATTAACCACCCAGATAAAATGAATATTGATTCTACTCAATTCCAGCAAAGGATTAAAGAAAAATATTCAGAATTAATAATTATAAATAGAATTTTAGACTTCTATTAAATGATAAAACAGGAAAAATATACGAACATCCTATATATAAAACTTCTCCTGCTTCACGTGGGTTTGGCTTTCCTGATATATTCTTTTAGGTCTTTATCCACTGCCTTATTGATTTCAGTAATCGGATATTTTCTATTTATTACAATTCAAAATCAAAACAGAAATAATGAGGCCCTTATGGCCGCGGCATACATCGCCGGTGCAGAAGTTTTTTTTAGGATGACCGGGGGAATGGTTTTTTATGAAACCGGCAAATATTCCGTAATCATTTTCTTAATCATAGGTATGTTTTTTAAAGGAACTTCTTCTCGAACTGTACCTTATTGGATCTATTTAATAATATTATTACCAGGGATAATTGTGGCATCAATAACAATGAGTTATGAGGCTGAATTTCGAAAGCTTGTTATTTTCAATTTAAGTGGCCCCATTGCTTTAGGGGTGTCGGCCTTGTATTGCTATTACAAGAAAATAAAAAAAGAGGATTTTCAGAAAGTTTTACTTATGCTGTTACTTCCCCTTATCACTCAAATGATTTACCTTTTCTTGTATACACCGACTTTACATGAAGGTATAATTAGTTTATCCGGTAATTACGCTGCAACAGGGGGCTATGGTCCTAATCAAATCTCAACAGTTTTTGGGTTAGGTGCTTTTCTTTTGGTTACACGAATCTTTACCGTTAAGAATAGATTTATTAATATTATTGATATTGTTCTTCTTGTGTTGATGGGATATAGAGGAGTTATTACTTTTTCGAGAGGAGGAATTTTTACGGCTATTATTTGTATTATAGCCTTTCTCGCCTTCTTTTACTTAAAGCAAGAAAAAAAAGAACAAACAAATACCGCTTTCAAAATCATTCTTATAGGAATTTCAGTTATACTTATTTGGACTTATTCATCAATTAATACCTTTGGATTAATTGAAAATCGTTATGCAAACAGGACAGCTGGAGGTGAGTTAAAGGATGACATCACAACGGGTAGGGTAGAAATTGTTGAAAATGAACTTCTTGCTTTTTACAAACATCCCGTCACTGGCATTGGAGTTGGAAAGGGAAAAGAATATAGGGAAGAAAATTTTGGCTTTGGTATTGCCTCTCACAACGAAATTAGCAGACTTCTTTCCGAGCACGGGTTATTAGGAATTGTTGCCATCCTAATCCTTATATTTGTCCCCATAGTTTTCTGGACGAAATTTAAAAACAACTATTATTTCCTGGCATTTGTGGCCTTTTGGTTCCTTACCATAAACCACTCTGCCATGAGGATTGCATTGCCGGCTTTTGTATATGGGCTGGCATTATTATATATCGTAGATGAAAAAAAGGATCCTGTATATAGGAAACGACTTAGCAATTAACAGCTTTACGGCTACCTATATCTCCTTTTTCAGCAAGGTGCTTAAAAAGGAGGGATACGAGGTGCGCAAGGCTTCCAACAAGAATAACAAGGCCCTGCGCCTGGTGGAGATGCTGCGCCTTATTGCCAAACACCATAAGGCTACAGATGTGGTGATCATCGATACCTACGGGGCCATGAATTTCTATTACGCCTACCTGGTGGCCAAGGCCTGCCAGATCTACAACCTGGATTATATCCCTATCCTGCACGGCGGGAATCTTCCGGACAGGCTTAGCGATAACCGCTTCCTTAGCAAAAGCCTTTTTGGAAAGGCAAAGATGAATGTGGCGCCCTCACTGTTCCTTTATAATATCTTCAAAGAGGCAGGATTTGACAATTTACAGATCATTCCCAACTCTATTGAACTTCGGAAATATCCGTTTAAAGAACGAAGCGCTTTCAAGCCCCGGTTGTTATGGGTACGCCGCTTCCAGGGCAGATACAATCCCATGCTGGCAGTGAAGGTGCTGGAGAATCTACTGCTCACTTACCCTGAAGCCCAACTATGTATGGTGGGGCCGGAGAAGGATGGGAGTATGAAGAAATGTGAGGCCTATGCCGAAAAATATAAGCTGCCGGTCACTTTCACCGGAAAGCTGAAAAAGAAGGAATGGGCGGCGATCGCCAAAGATTATGATATTTTCCTGAATACCACCAACATTGACAACACCCCCATAAGCGTGATAGAAGCCATGGCCCTGGGCCTTGGAATGCTCTCTACAGATGTGGGCGGGATGCATTACCTGGTAACCGATGGGAAAGATGGGCTGCTGGTACCTGCCAAAGATGAGGTAGCGATGACCAATGGGGTAAAGCAGCTTATTGAGAACCCCGATGATACAAGAGCAATGGTGAGAAAGGCAAGGGAGAAGGTGACGGCTTTTGACTGGGAAGTTGTGAAACACGACTGGAATAAACTCCTGGAATAATGGGAAAAACTGTTCTATATATTGGCAACAGGCTTTCTTCATCCAATACCAACCCCACCACCCATACCACCCTGGAAGAGGGGTTAAAGGCTGAAGGTTTTGAGGTGATCTCTGCCTCCCCCTTAAAGAACAAGCTGCTAAGGCTGTCGCATATGCTGCTGGTGTTCTTCAGAAATTTCCGAAAAGCAAATTACGTCCTCATCGATGTGTACAGTACGCAGAATTTCTGGTACGCGGTGCTGCTGGCAAGACTTTCAGCAGCATTCTCAAAAAAATATATCCCAATTTTGCACGGGGGAGACCTGAAGAAGAGGTTTCAGCAATCGCCCAAACCTTCAGCAAAACTTCTGAAGAGGGCTTACTGCATCGTATCCCCTTCAGAATATCTAAAAGCAGAAGTGGAAGCGCTGGGATATACTTCAGTAAAATATATTCCGAATCCGCTGTTCCTCGCGAAGTATGACTTTCAGCAAAGAACCTCCTTCCAGCCGAAATTATTATGGGTGCGGGCATTTGATGAGATCTACAATCCGCTGCTGGCATTGAAAACGCTGGAGATCCTCAGACATCAACATCCTTCAGCAGAACTTTGTATGGTGGGGCCGGATAAGGATGGGAGCATGGGGAAGTGCCGTAAATATGCTTCAGAAAAAGATCTGCAAGTGGATTTCCATGGGAAGCTGAAGAAAAAGAAATGGACGCGCCTGGCTGCGAGCTATGATATTTTCCTGAATACCAGCAATATTGACAATACCCCGGTGAGTGTGATCGAGGCGATGGCGCTGGGGCTGCCGGTGGTCTCTACCAACATTGGCGGGCTCCCGTACCTTATTGAAAACGGCGTGGACGGCCTGCTGGTGCCTCCCAATGATCCCACGGCAATGGAAGCCAAAGTGAGCGCCCTGCTGGAAGATCCCGCTGCTGCAAAGACCATGGCTGCCGCCGGAAGAAAGAAAAGTACACAATTTGACTGGGAACTTATAAAAGGTCAATGGCATGAGGTTCTTTCCTGAAAATTTTTATCTTAGGGCGAAAGATTCCCCTATGCCGCAAAAGTCACTGGTCCACTTCGAGATCTCTGAACGTAAGGTGCTGCTGCGCCTTATAGATAATGTGGCGGTGCTGTTTTGCCTTAGCCTGGTGGGCATCATCTTTGACTACGCGTATTTTAAAGTTACAGATTACCAGTGGGAGTGGGTCTTTATGCTGCTGCTCTACCTAAATATCTTTTCCACAATTTTTGAACTCTATGACCTGCAGCAGGCGGGCAGGTTTGAGGCCGTCCTCAAGAACGTGATCCTCACTTCCTCCCTTACGCTGCTGTTCTTTATACTCACGCCGCGTTTAACCCCCAGCCTTCCCGACTACCGGATACAGATCCTCTTCTTTTTCCTTACGATGACCGGGGCGCTGCTGCTGTGGCGTTATGCCTATATCACCCTTATCTCCTCTGCGCGATTCTACAAACGCGTGCTGCTCATTGGCGACGCGGGGGAGCTGGATGTGATGGTGGAGGCCCTGCAAAAGAGCGATCCCAATTACGCGGTGATTGGCTATATAAATACCTCCCATTCCAATAAGCTGCCGCATTCGCCGGACCTCTTGCAATTTACTGCGGAAGAATTATCCTTTGTGCTGAAGGATCAACACATCAACGAGGTGGTGGTGGCAGGATCTGCCGTGAAGAACAAGGGCGTGAGCATTTCGCTTTTGGAGGAGCTGAACAATTTGCTTATCGAGGGCGTCTCTATAAAGGATTACACACAGGTGTACGAGGATATTACCTACCGCGTGCCGGTGCAGCATATAGGCAATGACTTCTATAAGTTCTTCCTCTTTAGCCGAAGCAACCAGAACAAGCTCTACCGCTTCTTCCACAGGATGTTTGACATTTTCACCGCGATAATCGGCCTGCTGCTGTGTGCCCTTATCATTCCCTTCGTATGGCTGGGCAATCTCTTCGGAAACAAAGGCTGCCTGTTCTATACCCAGGAGCGTATAGGGAAGAACGCGATCCCTTTTAATATTCTGAAATTCCGCACCATGCCCGAGAATTCAGAACCAAACGGCCCGCAGTGGTCCCCAAAGAACGACCAACGAATAAGCTGGTTCGGACGACTCCTTCGTCGAACCCGTATCGATGAATTCCCGCAGTTCTACAATATCCTGAAAGGAGAGATGAGTGTCATTGGCCCCCGCCCCGAGCGTCCTGTCTTTGTAAAGGAGCTAAGCGAAATGATCCCCTTTTACAAAACCCGCCACATCATAAAACCCGGCCTCACCGGCTGGGCCCAGGTAAAAGCCAACTACGGCTCGTCGCATGATGATAGTCTGGAGAAGCTCCAATATGACCTGTATTACATCAAGCACAGGGGGTTGTTTTTGGATCTTAATATTTTGCTCAAGACGTTTAGTACGGTTTTGTTTTTCCGTGGGCACTAGGTTAGTATTGAGATTTTAGATATGAGTATTGAGATTGGGTGGGGGATGGTTTTATGTGTAGAGGTTTCTTTTTTGTATAGTGTAGATTGTATAGTGTATAATGGAACGTGGGGTGGCGAGAGAGTCTGGAGTCTAGAGTCTAGAGTCTGGACTTGATTGTGAATGGGTTCATGATTTTAATTCAGTTTAGATAATAGGCAGAACAGCTAGCTGTCGAAAAGAAAACCGGGCTCCCCTCCTTTTTTCAAGGAGGGGTGGACGCCTTCGGCGGACGGGGTGGTGCTGGGGGAGTTGGAGGTAGGTTCGTAGTGGGTGTTAGGTTGGTAGGAGAGTCGCTCGGGGATCATACATAGTCTCGCCTCCTTAGTTTTAATAGTAGTGTGAACAAAAGAGAAAAATCGTCTTATAAAGAAACCTCACAGGTTTCAAAAACCTGTGAGGTTTGAGCGTGCTCCATTGGGAAAGAGTTCCTAACGAAGATCCAGCCCGGCGAGGGAGACCTACCAGGTTATATTCTCTACAAAGGTCATCTCTTCTTGTTGAAGTCTAATTCAGTTAACGAGAAACCTGGCAGGTCTGGTTCGGGGTTTATATACAGTTGATGCAAAAGTGAGTGATATCTATTTTTAAACACTTATATAATTGTTGTAATTGCCAATGACACCGGTAATCTTCCCCTCCTCCGGAGGGGTGGCCCCATGGGCCGGGGTGGGCCTGGGGGAGTTGGAGATAGGGTCCTAGCGGGAGTAAGGTTGTACGACGGTCGCTGGCGGATCATAAATAGTCTCGGCTCCTTAGTTTTAATAGTAGTGTGAAGAAAACAGAAAAATCGTCTTATGAAGAAACCTCACAGGTTTCAAAAACCTGTGAGGTTTGATCGTTCTCGATGAATAAATAGCTTCTAAGGAAGATCCAGCCAGCGAGAAAGACCTACCAGGTTGAATTTCCTGCAAAGTCTATCTATCCTAATTAAAGTTTAATAATGCAAGTGAGAAACCTGGCAGGTCTGGTTCGGGTTTTCCTTCCTGTTTGTCTTATGAGCACCTGGTTGTAAAACTACGATGAGGGTATAATTCTTTTTCCGCCATCCTAAAGGGTGGCGGAAAAAGCATTGTAACTAAAAAGCTTCTCATTTTAATTCCCACCTTTAGGGCCGGGGCATGGAAGTAAAATTTCCGGGATCTTGATTTGAAGAAGGTTACTCTGGAATGGTAGAGAAGAGGACGCCCAGATTTGATAAATACCATTCTTTTTTAAAAAAGAAGCAGAAAGTTTTATTGAAAATTTATTCTTAGCTTTATAAAAAAAGTGATGGAATCAATTAAGATTGACATATTGAATCCGAAAGCCAAAAAATTGCTCCAAGACCTGGCTGACCTGAATTTGATAAAGATCAGAAAGTCAGATCAACCTGATTTTACAGCGCTTCTTACCAAATTAAGGTCAAAGTCTACAGAGGGAATTAGTCCTGAGGAAATTTCTAAAGAAGTAGAGAAGGTGAGGAAATCCCGCTATGAAAAATAAGAGGGTAATCCTGGATACCAATCTCTGGATAAGCTACCTTATTACAAACAGCTTCACGGAAATAGATGAATTCATTCAAGATGGAATAATTATTTTAGTTTTTTCAGAGGAGCTATTGGATGAGTTTATAGAAGTGGCAAAAAGGCCTAAACTCAGAAAATTTTTTGCAACGAAAGATGTAGAAAGCTTATTAACCACTTTTAATGAATTTGCCGAATTAATAGCCATTGAATCACAGATCGATGTATGCCGGGACAAGAAAGATAATTTTTTGCTCAACCTTGCTATAGATGGAAAAGCAGATTATTTAGTAACAGGAGATAAAGATTTATTGGTACTGAAAAAGATTGATAAAACCCATATACTCACCTATCGGGAATTGGTGGAGAAATTAAAGGGAAATTCTTAATTACTAAGATCTGCAATTAGATGATCTAAATTTTTATCAAACTCATCCAGTTCCATTAAAGTCGATTCTCCAGAATCAATTGCATAAATTTCATTTTCCAGCTGTTCCTGCACAGAGGAAAAAGTATTTTTTCCTTCCACAAACTGTATCTCTTCCTGATCGAGTTTTTTTAGAAACCACAATAGATGTTGATAGGTTTCCTCATTCTTGATTTTAATATGCAGTGTATTCATGTTCTTTTTTTATAAAGATAAGAATATGTGCTGAATGTGTAAGGTGAATTTTAACAGAGAGCGTCTAGAATCTAGAGGCTAAAGACTGGACTTGATTGTGACTGGGTTCATGTGTAGGGGTTCTTTTTTGTATACTGTAGGCTGTATACTGTATAATGTGGGTTTCAGAGAGTCTATAGTCTGGAGGCTGGATTTGCTTGTGACGAGCTGGATGTTTTCTCCTCTTTCCTGTCATCCTGAGACCTGCGGTAAAAAATTTACCTAGCGTGAGGTGATGACGTATGAATATCATCAATGAATATAATATTCTTCTTTGCAGAATTTCTCCCGGCCTACGAAAGTTTATCGTAAAATTTGAAATGAGGTGGCGTAAGAATTTTAGGCTGTTTGAGCGAAACGTAGTATTCTCGTCAGAATACACATTCCCGCGAGTTCCTAAAATTTAGCCACCGAATGATATATTTAGATAAGGTTTCGTAAGCCTAGACTTTTTTCCTTCTTTTTTTTGCAACCGACGACCAGAGGGAGAGGATTGCAGCAAAAAAGAAGGAGCGGTCTTATGAAAGGGGGATAAACTCGACACCGTTTCTTCCATAATAGAAAGGAAAATATACTCCAATGAAATACGTCAATGATAACGAAGTGAAGGATCCCTACCCCCGGTGCAGAGGGAAGGGGCCGCAGCTAAAACAAACAGATTATCCATTGACCCAAAACTGCAAGGACTCGCTTCTCCTCCCGCAGACATTCAAAGAGAAGGTATCATTATCATCCTCGCCAGAGATCCTTAGTCGCGCGAAAAAGCGCTCCGCAGGATGACAAAATAGGGGGATGAGAGTTCCCCTCCTCCGGAGGGGTGGCCCCGTGGGCCGGGGTGGGCTGGGGGAATTTGAGATAAGGTCGTATTGAGATTAAAATTGGTAGGAGAGTCGCTGGCAGATCATAAATAGTCTCGCCTCCCTAGTTTTAATAGTAGTGTGAAGAAAAAAGAAAAATCGTCTTAGGAAGGTTTGAACGTGCTCCATTGGGAAAGAGTTCCTAAGGAAAATCCAGCCCAGCGAGTAAAACCTACCAGGTGAAATTCACGAAAAAGGTCATCGATACCCGTACTCTTCCCCGCCTCTGGAGGGGTGGCCCCATGGGCCGGGGTGGGCCTAGGGGAATTGGGAAAGGTGTCGTACCGGGAGTAGGGTTGGTAGGATAGTCGCTGGCGGATCATAAATAGTCTCGGCTCCTTAGTTTTAATAGTAGTGTGAAGAAAACAGAAAAATCGTCTTAGGAAGAAACCTCACAGGTTTCAAAAACCTGTGAGGTTTGATCGTTCTCGATAAATAAATAGCTTCTAAGGAAGATCCAGCCAGCGAGAAAGACCTACCAGGTTGAATTTCCTGCAAAGTCTATCTATCCTAATTAAAGTTTAATAATGCAAGTGAGAAACCTGGCAGGTCTGGTTCGGGGTTTCCTTCCTGTATATCTTATGAGCACCTGGGTGTAAAACCACGATGAGGGTATAATTCTTTTTCCACTTTGCCCCGCCCTAAAGGGTGGCGGAAAAAGCATTGTAACTAAAAAGCTTCTCATTTTTAATTCCCACCCTATAGGACCGGGGCATGGAATTAAAATGATCGGAATTATGATTTGAAGGAAAGTCCCGGAGATTTCTAATCAATTGGCGCATCATTCCGTAGGCACTTTTTTCCTATCTTTAATAAATCAGGAAATAAGATTATGAAATTGAAAGACCGCATAATTCAGAAAATAGAAAACCTTCGGGATGAAGAGTCTTTGCTTCAGCTTGAAAGATGGCTGGATGCTATTTCTGCTGTTGATGAAACTTTCAGCAGGGAGGAAATAAATTCTGTAATGGAAGGGTATTCTCAATATGAAAATTCTGAACTAATGGATCAGGAAGAAGTAAATCGCTCGTTTGAAGAATGGAGCAGAGGAAAATAAAATGCTAAGCCCATCGGCATACCCTGTTTAATAAGTTAGATAAGAAATCATTATTTTTGTTATAAATTATTCGGAAATGGATATTAAGGCGGAAAAAATTAAACTGATTAAATTGCTGCTGGACACAGACAATCCGCAGATTATTCATTCTATAAGGCAGATTTTTATAAAAGAAAAATCCACCGATTTTTGGGACGAACTTTCTCCCGACCATCAAAAAGAAATCCTTGAAGCCTCTGCCGAAATAGAGCAAGGAAAAACAACTGACTACGAAACCTTCATGTCTCAACATAGGTGATGGTGAGAAAGGTTGTTATCTCAAAAATCGCTGAACGTAAACTAGAGAAACTTTTTCAATATTTACTGGAAAATTTGTCGGAAAAGGTGAAATCTAATTTTATTAGAAAATTGGATAGAGACATTGCGCTCATAATATCACAACCAGAAAGTTTTCCGCGATCTGAGAAAGACCCCAGATTGAGAAATGTGTCGTTACCAGGCAAACGACTTTATATTTTAGGTTTGATGATCAAGAAATTAAAATTCTAACAATTTTTGACAACCGACAAGATCCTGAAAAATTGAAATCTGATATTTAATAAGAATTTTCGTTTAAGGATTCTTTTACTGAGTATCCGAAAAACCAAGAAAAATTGTCTTGCTAAGGAAACCTCACAGGTCTCCAAGACCTGTGAGGTTTGAGCGCGCTCCATTGGGAAAAGGTTTCTAAGAAAGGTCCTGCCAGCGAGGTAGACCTACCAGGTTGAATTTCCTGCGAACTCTATTTATCCTTTTTAAGTTTAATCTACAAAAAGAGAAACCTGGCAGGTCTGGTGTCGGGGTAAAAGTTTGTTCTCCGGTTTAATCTTGCAGCACGTTTCCGCAGAAAATTTTAGTGGACCTCCAAGCTTCACCCCCGCCCGGGATCCTTACTCGCGCAAAAAAGCGCACCGCAGGATGACAAAAAAGGAGGGTAATTCAAGAAAATAAAGTAATCAACAATTTAGCACCCTGCCACGGAGAGTGAAGCGAGCCAACAGTTACTTATAACACGCCCTGACTATCCACTCTCCATTTTTTTCAACTAACAGTCGACAACCGATAACTGACAACTTTTTCAACTTACAACTTACGGCCTACAACTTGATTTTGCAGCCCGTTTCCGCAGAAAATTTTAGTGGACCTCCAAGCTTCACCCCCGCCCGGGATCCTTACTCGCGCAAAAAAGCGCTCCGCAGGATGACAAAAAAAGGGGGGCACTCTCCACTTTTTTCAAACCGACAACCGACAACCGATAACTGACAACTTTTTCAACTTACAACTTACGGCCTACAACTTGATTTTGCAGCACGTTTCCGCAGAAAATTCTGGTATATCCCCACCTCTCACCCCCGCCCGGGATCCTTAGTCGCGCAAAAAAGCGCTCCGCAGGATGACAAAAAAAGGGGGCACTCTCCACTTTTTTCAACCTACAACCTACAACCTACAACCTACAACCGACAACTTTTCAACCTACAACCTACAACCTACAACCTACAACTGATAACCTACAACCGCTAACCCTTCCCCTCTCCCCCTTTGGTGGCCGGGGGGCTTTACCTCTTCACCTTCTTCTTAAACGGCACCACCGCGAACAGGAACAGGAACAGGGCCAGGAACTGCGCTACCCTCGCGATGTAATCACCGTATTTCACATAAAAGGTTTCCCCTGTGTTGAGGGTGACGTTGCCTTTGATGCTGCCGAGTTCTGTGTAGCCCAATGTTTGCAGCAAATCTCCCTTTTCATTGATAAAAGCCGAAATTCCTGTATTGGCACTACGAACGATGGACCTGCGGGTTTCGATAGCGCGGAGTTTGGCGTAGTTGAGGTGCTGCTTGTGGCCCTGGGTGTCGCTCCACCAGGCATCGTTGGTGATGATGGTTAGAAAATTGGCGCCATTGCGCACATAGCCGGTCACATATTCCCCGTAAACCGATTCGTAACAAATAATAGGCGCGGTGGAATAACCGTTATTCAGCTCGAAAATTGAACGCTCTTCCTGGGTGGTCTTCATCGCTACTGTCCCACCTAGATCTATCATTATATCCCCCAGAATTGGCCTCAGGACGCTTTGATAAGGAAAGTTCTCCACGCCAACAACGAGTTTCGACTTATGATACAGCTGCGGAAGGCTTTGCCTGTTCATCATAAACGCCGAATTGTAGTCGTTGTACCAGTCATTAGGCCCTATCTGATTAGTTTGCTTGGCTACCCTCGCCGGATCCTGAAACCTGTCATACATCTGAATTCCGCTAAGGAAATTGAGATTAGGGTACTGGTCCAGCAATTGCCTGCTGTAATTGGCCGCCTGACTTTGCTGAAACCTGGGCAGGGGAGTACCATCTGCAAAAACAGTTTCCGGAGCTACCAGGATCGCGGTGGAATCGGTTACGTTCTCTTTGCTGAGGTCCAGCAGGAGTTCACCGATGCGGGTATCGGTTACATTATATTTTTCCTTGTAAGGATCTATATTAGGCTGAAGAATAACAGCCTCCAGAGTTTCCTCACTTTCAGAATAATTGTGGACGATGATATAGGAGAGGGCGATAGGCACAGCCACGAATAGTGCGGCTTTGATAACCCCGCGCCAAATGATCTCGCGCTGCCTGAATTCCCTGTAGGCCAGTACTGCCTTGAAAATAGCCACATTCACCAGCAGGATCCACAGCGTCCCGCCGAAGGCCCCGGTATATTCATACCATTGCACCCAATTATGGGTTACCGCAAATACGTTACCAAGGTTGAGCCAGGGCCACGAAAATTCCCAGCCAAGATGCAGCTTCTCAAACACGATCCAGATGCTGATTAAAAAAGCCGTCGAAGCCCTGAAATTACTGCGTTTCGCCACCACGTGATACAGCAGGAACACAAGCGCCATTAGCAGCGAATTCACCAGGATCGCAAAGGCCGCTCCAAAGAACGTAGAGTAGTAGAGCCAGTAGGTGGTGATGAGGTTCCAGATAAAAAAGCTCACATAAGCCAGCCCCAGTACCTGCAGCTTAATATTCCTGCTCTCAGAGTTCCGCACGCGGAACTCGGCGTACAGTAATGGCACGAAGGCTAAAAATATCAATAAGGGAAATCCGTAAGTAGGCCAGGCAAGCGCCAGGAGGAATCCGCTGAGTAATGCGTATAGGAGGTTTTTCATTTTTGTCAATTCCCTTCAAAAATAGGAAAGAGTTGGGAGTTTTCGTAGGAAAAAGTCGTTAGTCGTTAGTCTTTAGTCTTTAGCGGGTTTAGTGGTTGCCGTTCAGGGTTTGGGGTTTGTTGTTTGTTGTTGGGTTTTTCTGAAGAGTTTAATTCTAATTTTTCCGAGGTTAATTGTATTTAACCACTGAGTTATAGGAGTACTGCACGGAGGACCACGGAGTTAAAACTTCGCGCAACAGGTAAGTCCAGCCTCTAGATTTCAAATTCTACTTCCAACCACCTCGCCGTCACTTCGAGATTTGAGATAAAAAAAATTTTATCTAGCGAAGAATATTGACGTAGGGGATTGTATTTTTATAAGGGAATTTAAACCACAATTTGGCCGATATACACATAGTGTTTTATACCTGTGTTCGAGTATGGTTTTCGGAAAATAATGGTAGCGATTTTGGTGCTCAACTTCGTATTGATGCCCGCATGGTAGTCTTACTGCTTTAGAATTCTCCGATGTGGTTTTTAAACTTTTTCTATTATGAAGAAAATTCACAACCATGCTGCGGGCATTGATATTGGAGCCCGCAAAATTTTTGTAGGTCTTGAAGGGAGAGAAGTAAAAAGCTTCGAGACTTTTACTGAGGATTTGGAAATGGCAGCGGATTATTTGATCGATAATAATATCGAAACTGTTGCTTTGGAAGCCACTGGAGTTTATTGGGTTATTCTCTTTGATATTCTACAGGCCAGAGGAATCGATGTCTGGTTGGTAGATGGGAGAAGTACTAAACAAGTTCCCGGCAGAAAAACAGATGTAAAGGATTGCCAGTGGATACAACAGTTACATAGCCATGGTCTTCTTAGCAGATGTTTTGTAGCAGAAGATCTTGTCCAGGAACTTCGGGAATATCAACGCCTTCGGGAAGATCACATTCGCAGTGCGGCAATGCATATAAATCATATGCAAAAAGCCCTCACCATGATGAACATCCGCTTAAAAGAAGTTTTAAGTCAAGTACATGGAGCCAGTGGATTGAGGGTAATCAGAGCTATTCTCAAAGGAGAAAGAAACCCGAAAGTCCTGGTGGAGTTATGCGAAAAAAGCATTTTAAAAACAAAAAGGGAACTGGTAATAAAATCTCTAAAAGGGCACTACACTCAGGCAGGTTTATTCGCACTGGAGCAGGCAGTTGCTTGCTATGATTTTTATCAGGTACAAATAGTGCGGTGTGATGAAAAATTGGATGAAGTTCTTAAGAAGATGAGCGGAGAGAATGGTGATGCATCCCTAAAACCCGGCAAGAAAAAAACAAGGAAGCCTATAAGGCATCACAAACCCAAGATTAAAAACCTCGACCGCTATCTACTAAGTGTATTTAACTATAGGGATGCCACTGTTCTGCCTGGAATAACAGATTATACCTGGATGCAACTCCTTGCCGAGGTAGGTTCAGATATGAAGAAATGGGCAACAGAAAAACATTTTACTTCCTGGCTTGGCCTTGCTCCAAAACAGCACCACTCCGGCAAAATGAGGAAAAACCATAAATCAAAAGGTCAGCCCAAAGCAGGATTAATCTTCAAACAAGTGGCCACAAGCCTTCTCAACAGCAAAAAAATTGCACTAGGTGCCTTCGGCAGAAAACTAAGAGCCAGAAAGGGACCGAGCCACGCTATAAAAGCAATGGCCAGAAAACTGGCAGAACTTTACTGGAAGTTATTTGTTAGAGGTTTAGATTATATAGAAAAAGGAATAAAAGATTATGAAGAGAAAATTAACCTCAACAAAGAAAGAAGTGTAAGAAAAATGGCGAAAGAGCTTGGGATGGTAATTAGCTATAATACAGCTAGTTAAAAAATACGTCAATGGTAGTGTTTTTTCCTGCAGCGAAAGCGGAAGGAAAAAATGTATCGAGAAGTCTATGGAGTTCCGAATTTTATAGTAATCTGAAATCTTTTCTTGTAACAACCTTTCCAGACTCGAGCCTCTCTTTTCCTATCGAGAATAATCTTCCTCACGAGGGTTCTCGATACAAATTTTTTCTCCCTGCCGGTCCTAAAAATTCACTCGAACTGACGATTCGTTGTTTTAAAGTTAGTTCGTTACTTTTAATACCACCCCGTCACTTCGAATGTTTTTTCCTGCAGCGAAAGCGGAAGGAAAAAATGTATCGAGAAGTCTATGGAGTTACAGGCGTCCTGCCCGGAATTTAGGATTTCATCTTATCTCATAATTTCCGAAATAGTATAAAGCGCCCTCTCCACCGTCACCCTGAATTTATTTCAGGGTCTGATGGTTAGAACAGGGGGGCAGTCAAAGGCCGGTGCTGGTAATGAACTGCAGGTGAGAATGGGTGAAGTGTGAGGTTGATCATCAGTATAAGATGTTAGATGCTGAAACGAGTTCAGCCTGACGTGACGAGAGTAAGTATAAATGTGAGTTGAAAGAGGTCTGCATGTAATATGGAGTTTTGTCTCTCCTCTTACCAAGATTATATTATTTCGAAAATCTTGTCCAGTCTCTAGACTCTAGCCTCTAGATTCTCTTTGCGACTGGTGCAATATTGGTGTATATTTACATCTATAAAATTTTAAAATTATGGCACGACAAAGCATCACCCTCACAAAACCTAATGATAAATGGTTAAAAGAGCAGCTTAGCACTGAAGAATATACCAGTAAAAGTGAGCTTATTAATGATTTAATAAGGCGTGCACGGGAAAAGCAAGAAGAACTGGATTTTTTACGAGCTGAACTGATAAAAGGAGAACAGAGTGGTTTTACAAAATTGACTCAGGAAGAGATTCTAGCCCAGTCAAAAGCCGATTTGCGAAGGAATGGCAAATTATAAAATTAGTGAAGCTGCGAAAATTGATTTAATAAGAATTCATCAATACGGCGTCATCCATTTCGGCGAAGATCAGGCCGATAAATATTATAATGCATTTTTTGAGCAATTTGAAAAGATAGCCAAACAGCCTTTTTTATACCCGACAGTAGACTTTATTCGTCCTGGATACAGAAGGTGCGTTCTGGGAGTGGATAGTATATATTTTCTTGTCAAAGATGGATCTGTTGAAATTATTCGGATTATTGGTCGACAGGATTTCGCGGAATGAAATAATTAGAGTTTCTTGTTTTTGTTGTATGTTTTCTGTTTTCCATTGGAGAGTGGGAGTCTAATTCTCTTTTTTCGAGGTTAGTTGTATTTAACCACGGAGTTCTGCACGGAGGACCACGGAGTTAAATCTCTTCACTTCGAGTGTTTTTTCCTACAGCGAAAGCGGAAGGAAAAAATGTATCGAGAGGTGCTAAGGAGTTCAGAATTTTATTTTAATCTGAAATCTTTTCTTGTAACAACCTTTCCAAACTCGAGCCTCTCTTTTCCTATCGGGAATAATCTTCCTCACGAGGGTTCTCGATACAAATTTTTTCTCCCTGCCGGTCCAAAAAATTCACTCGAACTGACGATTCGTTGTTTTATAGGTAGTTCGTTACTTTTAATACTACGCCGTCACTTCGAGTGTTTTTTTCTGTAGCGAAAGCGGAAGGAAAAAATGTATCGAGAAGTCTATGGAGTTACAGGCGTCCTGCCCGGAATTTAGGATTTCATCTTATCTCATAATTTCTGAAATAGTATAAAGCGCCCTCTCCACCGTCACCCTGAATTTATTTCAGGGTCTGATGGTTAGAACAGGGGGGCAGTCAAAGGCCGGTGCTGGTAATGAACTGCAGGTGAGAATGGGTGGAGTGTGAGGGTGATCATCAGTATAAGATGTTAGATGCTGAAACGAGTTCAGCATGACGTGACGAGAGTAAATATGACAAGTAGTTAAAAGCGGGCTGACTGGAATTTAGAATCTAATTTAATAATATATGATAAAGCGTCCCCCTCCGCCGTCACCCTGAATTTATTTCAGGGTCTAATGGGTTAGAACAGAGGGACAGGCGATGGCCGTTGCCGGTCCTCAACGGCAGGTGAGAATGGGTGGAGTGTGAGGGTGATCATCAGTATAAAATGTTAGATGCTGAAACGAGTTACGTAATCTATATTTCTTCCATTATCTAGGCGAGTTTATCGGCAATTCATAGGACCGCTTGTTCTTTTTTGCATCGCCCAAAAAAGAACCAAAAAAGTCTAGGCTTACGAAAGCTTATCTAAATTTATCATTCGGTGGCTAAATTTTAGGAACTCGCGAGCAAATCCATTCTAGCGAGTTTAATCCTTTTCGCTCAAACAGCCTAAAATTTTTAACGCCCCACTCATTTCAAATTTTACGATAAACTTTCGTAGGCCGGGAAAGACCTTCTAACAAAAAGCTGACTCGAAGTGATAATTCTCCTTCGTCATTACCTCACGCTAATAAAATATTTTATCCGGGTTTCAGCATGACGTTACGAGAGTAGGTATGACTGGGAGTTACGATTATTCGGCCTGAAATTAGAATTTTCTCTCTTCTTCTCTTGGATCTTGATTCTTGTCTCTTGATTCTTGTCAAAATATGGTGCCTTGGAAACTCCCGGTCCAGACTCTAGACGCCAGATGCTAGACTTCAGCCTCCAGATTCCTTTCCAACTCCCTCATCTCCAGCCCCACAACCATCATCTCAATTCTCATATCTCAATTCTCATATCTAATCCCTATTTTTACAAAAAAACTTAACCAATGGCCATAAAAAGACAGATCCCGAATATCATTACCATGCTCAACCTGCTCTGCGGAGCCATTGCTGCTATTTTTGCGGTACAGGGAAATCTTATTATGGCTGCCCTGTTCGTGGGACTGGGGATCTTCTTCGATTTTTTCGACGGACTCGCAGCCAGGGCGCTGGATGTTAAAAGCGAACTGGGATTGCAACTGGATTCCCTGGCCGATATGGTCACCAGCGGACTCGTACCCGGGATCGTAATGTTCCAGCTGCTGCAGCGTGCTCTTCCCGGGGGTGGAGCCACCATATCTGAGTGGCAGGCCAGCGGGGTGTGGTTCGAATGGAATTTCCCGACCCTGGCACTCATCGGACTCTTTATCGCCGCAGCTTCCGGCTACCGACTTGCAAAATTCAACATTGACGACCGCCAAACAGATTCTTTTATAGGCCTCCCAACCCCGGCCAACGCTTTACTTATATTGAGCTTACCACTTATTCTTGCCTTCCAGCCACATCCGTGGGCGGTAGAAATCATTCTGAATGAGTGGTTCCTTATCATCCTCACCTTCATAAGCTGCTATATGCTCAACGCCGAGATCCCACTTTTCGCCCTTAAATTATCCGACTGGTCCTTTAAGAAAAACAAACTCCGATATTTCTTTATCGCCTATTGCCTGTTGATGATCATCATCTTCCAGTTCATCGCGATCCCGCTTATTATTTTGAGCTATGTGGTGGTGTCTTTGGTATTTCCGGAAAGGAAGGAAGAGGTTAGGCAGTTGTGAGTTGTCGGTTGTCGGTTGTCAGTTGAAAAAAGTTGTAGGTTGTAGGTTGTATGTTGTAGGTTGAAAAAATGTAAATAAGGAATAGCAATTGAAAATTTTCTGAAGTACCAGGCCTACCCTGGCTTAACCACAGAGTTAACGGAGTACGGCCCAGAGTTTCACGGGGTTTTCAATAGTGGAGAGAAGAGAGTTGGGAGAGGATAGTCGTGACTGGTAAAAAGAAGGTCAAAAATTTTGTCTTGTCTCTTGACTCTTGTTTCTTGACTCTCCAATCATACTCCGTGGAACTCCTTTTCAAACTCCTCAAAACTCCGTGGTTAAATTACAATTAGCCTCGAAAATACCCTTAATTGGACAATTCAGCAAAATCCAACACCAAACACCAAACACGAAACACCAAACGGTAAACAGTAAACCGAAAACAGTAAACCCTTCTAACGACTAAAGACTAACGACTATTATTCAAAAATCTTCTTCTTCCTCAGCTCAAAATTCTGCCCTAAATAAACCTTCCGCACCATTTGATCTGCGGCGAGTTCTTCGGGGACTCCGTGTTTCAGGATGGCTCCTTCGAACATAAGATAGGTTCTGTCGGTAATCGCGAGGGTTTCCTGTACGTTATGATCGGTAATGAGAATACCGATGTTCTTATTTTTCAGCTGGGCAACGATACGCTGAATGTCCTCCACCGCCACGGGATCCACCCCGGCAAAGGGCTCATCCAACAGGATAAAATGCGGATCGGTAGCCAGGGCACGGGCGATCTCCGTTCGTCGCCGCTCCCCTCCACTCAAAAGGTCTCCGCGATTTTTCCTAATATGTCCTAATCCGAATTCATCAATCAACGACTCCATTTTATCCACCCGCTCTTTTTTGGAAAGCTTGGTAAGTTCGAGCACGCTCATAATATTATCCTCGATACTCAGCTTCCGGAAGACCGAAGCCTCCTGCGCCAGGTATCCAATCCCGTATTGTGCACGTTTATACATCGGGAATTTGGTGATGTTTTCTTTGTCAAGGTAGATCTTTCCACCGTTAGGCTTTATAAGCCCCACGATCATATAGAAAGAAGTGGTCTTCCCGGCACCATTAGGCCCCAGCAATCCCACGATCTCCCCCTGGTTAACTTCCACAGAGATCCCTTTTACTACTTCTCTTCCTTTGTATGATTTTACTAAGTTTTCGGCGTATAGTTTCATGAATATAGTTGTGAGGCTAATTTAAGGTTTTTAGGACAATTTGTGTGCCAGATCAAATGTTGTAGGTTTCTCTATTACCGGTTGTATTTCTTGTTTATCATATTTTGGGTAATGAGATGATTTTTCGTTTTTGAGGTTGTAGGTTGTATGTTGTAGGGGTGTTAATCAATTTGATTCGCTCTATCAGTTAAAAAGGAAAATTTTCTTTCAATTGGAAATTTTTTAACTCTTCCTTCTCCAGCCTCAGATTATTTATACATTAAGACTTCCAGTTCTTTTCCACGTATTGGCTAAAGGAATGTATTTTAGCTCCCAGCCTTTCATATTTAGTTTTTAATTCGTCTATTCCTTCCAGCTGATACAGTTCACTTATCATTTCGAGTTGAGAGGTGCATTCAAGCAAGGATGCCTGGGAGTAAGTAAGAAATTTTAGAAAATCCTGTTTATAAACTCTTCTGCCATAACCTTCCACGATGGCGTCCTTAACTCCCTTGGAAGATCTTCGCACCTGGCTGCCCTGTTCATAAAGTTCAAATTTCGGTAGTTTTAGTGATAGCTTATGAACCTCAATTGCATATTCAAATGCCAAATTATAAATGTCCAGGTCTTTGTAACTTTTCATTACTATCTTTTTTAAGAATTTTGAATTGTAATTAAATAATTCGCGTAGCGAATTTCACCCAACCTACAACCTACAACCTACAACCTACAACCTACAACCTACAACCTACAACCTACAACCTACAACCTACAACCTACAACCTACAACCTACAACCTACAACCTACAACCTACAACCTACAACCTACAACCTACAACCGTTTGAATTCCAATTATAATTTGAAACTCCCATTACTCTTTCACATCCTGCTCTTCCAACTCCTCCCAAAATTCATACGCTCTACGAAGGTGCGGGATCACAATCGTCCCCCAACCAACGTCGCTATTCCTAACGCCTCAGTAACTTCTTCCTTTGTCAATCCTTCCTTGTAGGAGGTTTCCAGGTGATATTTAATGCAATCGTCACAACGTAAAACTGTAGAGGCTACCAGGCCTAAAAGTTCTTTTGTTTTTACGTCAAGGGCACCGGGTGCAAAGGCGTTGGTGTCCAGGTTAAAGATGCGTTTGATGATCTTGTTATTATCCTTAAGGATCTTATCGTTCATACGCGCGCGGTATGAATTGAATTCTTCTACTTGGTTCATATTATTTTTTTCTTATTTCGGTTCTTCGCAATTTTTTTTCTTCTCTTTTAAAAACTATTTTGGAGATGATGATACTTACTTCATAGAGTATCAACACCGGGATTGCCACGATGATCTGGCTTACGATGTCGGGAGGCGTAATGATCGCACTCAGGATCAGGACGATCACCAGGGCATATTTTCGGTATTTAATAAGGAAATCGGGGGTAACGATGCCCACTTTTGTGAGGAAATACATAATGATGGGCAATTCGAAAATAATTCCGCTGGCGATGACAGATGCCCGCACCAGGCTAATGTAACTGGCGAGATCAAAATCGTTGAAAACGTCGTCGCTCACCTGGTACTTTCCGAGGAAATTAATGGAAAGAGGTGTTACCACGTAGTATCCAAAAAGAACTCCTAAAAAGAATAATACCGAAGAGATTAGGATAAATCCGCGGGCATTTTTCTTCTCATTATCCTTCATCGCGGGGGCCACGAACTTCCAGAATTCATAGATCACATATGGAAAGGAGATGATAAAACCGGCCGTAATGGCCACCCATACGTGGGCAGAGAACTGGCCGCCCATGGTCCTGGATTGTATCCTGAAGGGCATTTCGTCAAAACAGAAGCCGCCATCAATACCCATAGCGGTAGAGATCCTGCAAAGGATATCATAGGTCCAGAAATCGGCATAACGGGGACCAAAGAGTAGCACATCAAAGATAAAACCCTTGGCCAGGAAAGCTATGAAGCCGGCAATCACAATTGCCAGGGTTGCTCTTATAAGGTGCCATCGCAGGTCTTCCAGGTGGTCCAGAAAGGACATTTCATCATGTGGGGTCTTAGCTTTTGCCATTATAGAATTCCTTCTCTTATAAGATTATGTATATGTACCACTCCCGCATATTTCCCGTCCTCTTCAGCAATAAGCTGGGAGATCTTGTTCTTTTCCAGCATCTCGAGGGCATCGATAGCCAGGGAATCCTGCTCAATGGTCTTTGGGTTCTTGCTCATAATATCGGCAGCAGTGAGATGAATGAATTCATCATTGTTGCGCAACATCCTGCGTATATCCCCATCTGTCACTATACCTATTATTTTATCATTTTCGAGCACCGCAGTTACCCCAAGCATTTTTTCTGAAATTTCCACGATCACATCCCTCACATTAGTCGTGGGGCTCACCTGTGGTTTCATATTTTGGGATGTGATGTCGCTCACTCTTAAATAAAGTTTTTTTCCAAGGGCCCCGCCGGGATGGTATTTTGCAAAATCCCTGCTGGAGAAACCTTTGAGGTCCAGTAAACAAATTGCAAGAGCATCTCCCATTACCAGTTGTGCCGTCGTGCTGGTGGTTGGTGCCAGGTTATTTGGGCAGGCCTCTTTCTCTACATACGTATTTAATACAAAATCAGATTGCTGGCCGAGGAAAGAATCTTTATTCCCGGTGATGGCGATGATCCTGTTCTTAAAATTTTTGATGAGGGGCACCAGGACTTTTATCTCGGGAGTGTTACCGCTTTTGGAGATACATATCACCACATCATCCTCCAGGATACTTCCAAGGTCCCCATGAATAGCATCGGCCGCATGCATAAAGACTGCAGGGGTGCCGGTGGAGTTTAGCGTGGCCACGATTTTATTGGCAATTATGGCACTTTTCCCAATCCCGGTAATAATTACCCTTCCTTTTGAGTTATATATATATTGAACCGCCTGTGCAAACTCAGGTGTTAGTAAATTTGTAAGATTTGCAATGGCTTTTGCTTCAATGGAAATAGTATCTTTTGCTACTGCGAGGATTTTTTCTTCCAGTTTCAAATTTGTAAAATTATGAATGGTGAATACTAAAGAAATATGTATCTTTATTAGTGCAAATGTATGTAAAATTGTAACACAATTGAATGGGTCCTACCGAAATCGATTTACACCAGCAGCTTAAAAAATACTTTGGATTCAGCCAGTTTAAAGGGCTTCAGGAGCAGGTAATTACCAGTATAGTCAAAGGGAATAACACTTTTGTTGTAATGCCAACAGGGGGAGGGAAATCCCTGTGTTACCAGCTTCCTGCACTTATACAGGATGGCACTGCCATTGTTGTCTCTCCACTTATTGCCCTTATGAAGAACCAGGTTGATGCCATACGTGGTATTTCTTCGGAACATGGGGTGGCCCATGTGCTTAATTCCAGTTTGAACAAATCTGAAGTGAAGCAGGTAAAGGAAGATATTACCAACGGGATCACCAAATTGCTTTATGTAGCTCCTGAAAGTCTTACCAAGGAGGAGAATGTAGAATTCCTGCGCAGTGTAAAAGTATCTTTTATGGCTGTAGATGAGGCCCACTGTATAAGTGAATGGGGACACGACTTCAGGCCGGAATACAGGAATCTTAGACATATTATTAAACGAATAGGTGATGATATTCCAATCATTGGCTTAACGGCTACTGCCACCCCCAAGGTGCAGGAAGATATCCTGAAGAACCTGGGGATCACAGATGCCAATACCTTCAAGGCCAGTTTCAACAGGCCTAACCTGTATTATGAAATAAGGCCTAAGACCAAGAATGTTGATGCAGATATTATTCGGTTTGTGAAGCAGAATTCAGGTAAGTCCGGAATTATTTACTGCCTTAGCCGTAAGCGGGTGGAGGAACTTGCGCAGACGCTGCAGGTCAATGGGATTTCTGCCGTGCCGTATCACGCGGGGCTGGATGCCAAGACCCGGGTGAAGCACCAGGATATGTTCATTATGGAAGATGTGGATGTGGTGGTGGCTACCATCGCCTTTGGCATGGGGATTGACAAGCCAGATGTTCGCTTTGTAATTCACCATGACATTCCAAAGAGCCTGGAAAGCTATTACCAGGAAACCGGTCGTGCAGGAAGAGATGGGGGTGAAGGGCATTGTCTTGCGTTCTATTCCTATAAAGACATAGAGAAGCTTGAGAAGTTCATGAGCGGCAAGCCCGTGGCAGAGCAGGAAATAGGCCATGCCCTGCTGCAGGAAGTTGTGGCGTATGCAGAGACTTCTATTTCCCGCCGTAAATTCCTTCTGCATTATTTTGGGGAAGAATTTGATGAGGAGACCGGGGAAGGTGCTTCTATGGATGATAACGTTCGCAACCCAAAGAAAAAGCATGAAGCCAGGCAAGATGTGGAGCTATTGCTTAAGACTATTAAAGAAACCAATCAGATCTATAAATCCAAGGACGTGGTCCATACCCTTACCGGGAAAGCCACGGCGATCATACTTTCTCATAAGACAGATGAGCACCCACTCTTCGGGAAAGGGAAAGATAAAGATAACAAATACTGGATGGCGTTAATTCGCCAGGTGCTGGTAGCGGGAATGCTGCGGAAGGATATAGAAACCTACGGAGTTGTTCGTCTTACTGAAAAAGGAGAGGAGTACCTGAAGGATCCGCAGTCGTTCATGATGACTGAAGACCATATCTTTGACAGTACGACTGAAGGAGTAGTGACCCAGGCAAAATCGGCCGGAGGCGGTGTGGATGAGGAGCTGGTAAAAATGCTGAAGGAGCTTCGTAAAAAAGTAGCCAAAAAACAGGGGGTGCCGCCATTTGTGGTTTTCCAGGATCCCAGTATTCAGGATATGGCCCTCAAATATCCTATGACCATCCCCGAGCTGGGGAATATCTTTGGTGTGGGAGAGGGAAAAGCCAAAAAATTTGGAAAGGAATTCGTAGAGCTTATAAGCCGATATGTTGAGGATAATGACATTGTAAGGCCAGATGACCTTGTGGTTAAATCCACAGGTGCCAACAGTGCCCTGAAATTATATATTATCCAGAATATAGACCGCAAACTTCCGCTGGATGACATCGCATCTGCCAAAGGAATGGAAATGCCCGAGTTCATCAAGGAAATGGAAGCCATCGTTTACAGTGGTACAAAGCTGAACATCGATTACTGGCTGGATGAGATCCTGGACGAGGACCAGCAGGAAGAGATCCACGATTATTTCCTGGAAGCACAAACCGATAAAATCGAAGAAGCCCTGGAAGAATTCGACGGCGATTACGACGACGAGGAGCTAAGGCTGTACAGGATAAAGTTTATTAGTGAGGTGGCGAATTAAAAGTTGTAGGTTGTAGGTTGTAGGTTGTAGGTTGAAAAAGTTGTCGGTTGTCGGTTAAAAAAAGTGGAGAAGTGGAGAGTGGAGGGAGGATAGTCAGGACGTGGTAAAAGTTATGAGTTATGCGTTATGTGCAAAAACTCCGTGAAACTCCTTTTTAACCTCTCCCCACTCCGTGGTTAAACATAAAAATAGCCTCGAAAAAATAAGAATCATTCAACTCAGCAAGATCTAACCCCAAACAGAAAACGGTAAACGGAAAACTGAAAACCCTTCTAACGACTAAAGACTAACGACTAAACAAACTCCGTGAAACTCCTTTTTTTAAACTCATTTTAAACTCTGTGGTTAAATACGATTAACCTCGAAAAAAGTAGAATTGGTCAACTTTCCCTAGGTCAAACAGCAAACGGTAAACGGTAAACGGAAAACCCTTCTAACGACTACAGGCTAACGATTCAAACAAACTCCGTGAAACTCCTTTTTTTAAACTCATTTTAAACTCTGTGGTTAAATACGATTAAACTCGAAAAAAGTAGAATTGGTCAACTTTGCAAGGTCCAACACCAAACACCAAACACCAAACCCCAAACAAATTCCAGGCACCAAATTCCAAATTCCAAAAAGAAAACGGAAAACTGCAAACGGTAAACGGTAAACGGAAAACCTTTCTAACGACTACAGGCTAACGGTTCAAACAAACTCCGTGAAACTCCTTTTTTTAAACTCATTTTAAACTCTGTGGTTAAATACGATTAACCTCGAAAAAAGTAGAATTGGTCAACTTTTCATAGGTCAAACAGCAAACGGTAAACGGTAAACGGTAAACGGAAAACAGAAAACAGTAAACGGAAAACAGAAAACCCCAAACAACAAACCCCAACGTTCCACTAACGCCTAACGACTAAAGACTAACGACTAAAAAAAAACTATCTTTGCACCCTCAAACCAAAAACAAGCATTATGCAAGAAGGATTATATGCTAAATTTCACACCTCAAAAGGTGAAATACTTGTAGCACTGGAATACGAAAAAACCCCGGGAACAGTTGGGAACTTTGTAGGTTTAGCTGAAGGGAACCTGGAGAACAAAGCCATCCCACAGGGGAAACCATATTACGACGGACTTAAATTTCACCGTGTGATCCCCGATTTCATGATACAGGGAGGAGATCCTAAAGGAAACGGTACCGGCGGACCAGGGTACAACTTTGAAGATGAGATGCATCCTGAGCTTAAGCATGATACACCCGGAAAACTTTCCATGGCCAATGCCGGGCCGGGCACCAATGGGAGTCAGTTTTTTATTACCCATACGGCTACTCCATGGCTTGACGGGAAGCACACGGTTTTTGGAAGTGTGGTAGAAGGTCAGGACGTGGTAGATGCCATTAAGCAGGGTGATAAGATCGAGAAATTAGAGATCATAAGAGAAGGAGAAGCTGCAGAGAACTTCAATGCGGTTGAGGAATTCCGCAAGTTCAATGGTGCAAAGTCCGAAAGGGAAGCAGCAGCGAAAAAGCAGCAGGAAGAACTTATGGGAGAACTTTCACAGGGCTTCGAAAAGACTTCCAGTGGTCTTAGATACAAAATAGAACAAAAAGGCGACGGACCCAAAGCAGAAAAAGGGCAAACCGTTTCTGTTCACTATAAAGGAATGCTTCCTGACGGGTCGGTTTTTGACTCTTCGTATAAGAGGAATCAGCCAATAGATTTTCCATTAGGGAAAGGGCACGTGATCTCAGGTTGGGATGAAGGTATCCAGTTATTGAATGTAGGAGACCAGGCCAGATTTGTGATCCCGTCACATTTGGCATACGGAGAACGCGGTGCAGGAGGAGTGATCCCTCCAAACGCTACACTTATCTTTGATGTGGAGCTGGTAGCGGTAAAATAATCCCCCCAGCCCCCGAAGGGGGAGTAAAGAATGGGGAGTTATAATATGAATATAAAAACCTGCTGTTTGGCAGGTTTTTTTGTGCGGTTTCTTTGGGAAATTTATCTAAAGAATGACAATTGAACTCTTGAAGAAAACCTCACAGGTTTCAAAAAACCTGTGAGGTTTAGCTCGTCTAAGTAAGTATAAATAGAGTTCTAAAGCGCTTCTCCTCCCGCAGCTTCTCAACTCTAACTACTCCATTCATCCTCCGCCAGAGATCCTTAGTCACGCCGAAAAGGCGCTCCGCAGGATGACAATAGGGCGTGTGGTTCCCCCTTCGGGGGTTAGGGGATTGCCAGGGGGCTATTCCCTAAACCCTTTCGGAAATATCTTACTTGCTTCATCACCAGATTTGCCTGAAGCTTGCGGCTGTCCATTGCGCCCCTCGGGTTGCGGAGTCATTCGCAGGTAAGGTTTGATTTCCTTAAAGCCTTTCGGAAACATATTCTTTGCATCCTCATTGGAGATCGATGGGCTTATTACCACATCTTCCCCATGTTTCCAGTTCGCGGGAGTTGCTACTTTGTGATTTAGGGTTAGTTGCAGGGAGTCTATTACCCGAAGTAATTCCTCAAAATTCCGTCCCGTACTGGCAGGGTAGGTGATCATAAGTTTGATGGTCTTATCCGGCCCTATCACATAAACCGATCTTACTGTAAGGGTATCATCGGCGTTCGGGTGGATCATATCATAAAGATCTGATACTTTCCTGTCTTCATCGGCTATAATCGGGAAATTCACCGTGGTATTCTGCGTTTCGTTGATGTCCTTGATCCAGTCTTTATGGGATTCCACACCATCTACACTCAGGGCCATCATCTTCACATCCCGCTTTTCAAACTCGTCCTTGTATTTGGCAGCCGCGCCAAGCTCGGTGGTGCACACCGGGGTGTAATCTGCCGGGTGGGAAAAGAGGATTCCCCAGCTGTCTCCCAGGTAATCGTAGAAATTGATCTTTCCTTCTGAAGTTTCCGCATCGAAATTCGGCGCCTTGTCTCCTAATCTTAATGTGCTCATAGCTATGATTTTAAATGAACTTAAAATTAAGGAATACAGGGTTTTATGACGTTAATTGTTTCAGAAAGTTAGAAATTAGTATTGAGATATGAGTATTGAGTATTGAGATTTGAATGGGAATGGATTAGCCTCCTAAGAACTGGAGTTTATAGTTTGGGGTTTGTTGTTGTATGGAGTTGGATTTTTGCTGAGTTGAATGATCCTCTTATTTTCGAGGCTAATTGTTATTTAACCACGGAGTTCATGGAGGTAAAATGGGAGTTTAACGGAGTTTTTTAAGCTGCTAGTCTTTAGAAAATTTCAGAATTCTCCGTTTAATGATCGCCGTTTACTGTTCTCCGTTTACTGTTTTCGGTTTACCGTTTGTCTGTTTTGGAATTTGGTGCATGGAATTTTATTTGACTTCATAACTCCTACCTCATAACTCCTAAGTTTTCTCTCCCCCTTTGGGGGCCGGGGGCTCTGCCACTTAATATTACACCCAATACTCGGTTTTTGATGTGCCTGGACCTTTCGATTATTTAGAACGGAATCCAGGGCTTCACGAAGGTCTCTGCCGTTAACGGGAATGCCGTTGCCGGGGCGGGAGTCGTCGAGTTGGCCGCGGTAGATGAGTTTCAGGTCGGAATCGAAAAGGTAAAAGTCGGGAGTGCAGGCCGCGTCATAGGCTTTGGCCACTTCCTGGGTGCTGTCGTACAGGTAAGGAAATGGGAAGTGGTGTTTCCGCGCCACTTTCCACATAAGGTCGGGGTGATCATCGGGATAATTTTCAACGTCATTGCTCATAATAGCTACAAAGCCAAATCCCAGGACCCGATAATCATTTGCCACCCTTACTATTTCCTCATTTACGTGCTTCACAAAGGGGCAGTGGTTACAAATGAACATGATCACGGTGCCTTTTTCACCTCTTAGGTCTTCAAGGCTGCACCTCTGGTTGGTAATTGCATCTATCAATTCAAAATCAGGAGCCTTAGTTCCCAGCGGAAGCATATTAGAAGGTGTTCTTGCCATTTTTATTCAATTTTCTGAATCCTGAATTTACAAATTTACACCGGAATAGCGGCAATTTTGTATATTGGATGTGTTTCTGAGAAACAAGAAACAAGAAACAAGAGAAGAGAGAAGAGAGAAGAGAATCTGGAATCTAGAGTCTGGAATCTGGACCTGGTGTTGTATAGCGAGAAAATCTTTGAGATTTTAAGGGAAAAGAAAAAACGGTATTGTATATAGTATCATTTATGGCAGGATAAACTTATATGTTAAGTGAAGAGAATAGGTAAAGTAAAGGAGAGAATTCATACCTTTAAAAGGTCCTGACTATCCTCTTTCCACTCTCCACTTTTCCACTTTTTTAACCTACAACTGATAAGAATCAAGAAACAAGAAACAAGAAACAAGAGAAGAGAAGAGAGAATAGAAAAAAGAATCTGAAATTTAGAGTATGGAAGCTGAATTTTTGATTGCGTTGCAACATTTTGGAATTTAAAGTGAACAGGAAAATTGAATTGCAGAAAGTGCCATGTATAATAGGACAGGCTTTTAGGTTAAGTGAAGAGAACAATGTAAAGGAAAGGATTTATACTTTTAAAGGTCCTGACTCTCCTCTTTCCACTCTCCACTCTCCACTTTCCACTTTCAACCTACAACCTACAACCTACAACTTATAACCGACAACCGACAACTGACAACCGATAACCGCCAACCGAATATGAAACCACTAAACCAATGGTTCGCAGAATATGCTGTAAGCCACCAGAACGAGACTAACAAGGCTATACATTACATTTGTGTGCCTGCCATTTTCTTTTCTATTGTAGGATTGCTAATGAGCATCCCGCCGGGATTTCTGGCAAATATTTTTCCGGGTTCCGTGCCAATGCTGGAGAATTGGGCTGTAGTTGTGCTCATTCCGGTGATGATATTTTACTTCAGGCTGCAGGTGCAAATGGCTCTTAAGGTGTTAATTTTTGCTGTGCTTTGTATAGTGGGGAATTATTATATATCACTGGTCGCGCCTTTGTGGCTGGTTTCGATTATCATTTTTGCGGTTGCCTGGGTAGGTCAGTTCTATGGGCATAAAGTAGAAGGCAAAAAACCTTCTTTTTTAAAAGACCTGCAATTCCTGCTAATTGGTCCCGCCTGGGTGATTGATAATCTGTTCAGTAAAAAAAAGAGTCTGGAATCTAGAGTCTAGAGGCTAGATTTAATTATAGATACCGAGAAATCATTTGGATTTGCTGGAAATTTAATAATCTCCAAAATTCCACCAATCTTTAACTCCTAACTCCTAACTTCTAACTCCTAACTCACTGGCGTCCGGTAAAAATAGTATTTCCTGATTTAATCTTAATAAACCTTGATTCTACCTCACTTCGATTTTTATTTTCAATCTATGGGGGCCCTAGATCAAAAAGATTAGGTGCAAGCTGTATATTTTTAGGATAAATGTTAGGATCTGCTGATTTTAAAAGTAAGTCTGTAACTCTCACATAATTCATTAAATGAAGTCTAAATAGCCCGCAAATCACCGAATAAGATAATCTACAACGTCGCGACCCTTTTCGAGCTATTTGGACCAGTAAATCTGCTATAAGTGCACACCAGATTTGAATACGTATTGCATTCTCATTATCGCCAATAAAGCTGGTGATCTTGAGGTTTTGCTTGAGTCTTTTAAATAAAAGTTCAATTTGCCATCGCTGCTTGTATATTTCTGCAATAGTGCAGGCAGCCAGCTGCATATCATTGGTAATAAATTCAATTTCCCGTTGCTCTTTGTTATCATAAAACTTTATAATGCGGCATTTTACTTTTTGTTTTTGTTGGCTATGCCCTAATTCTGCTCTACAGTCTCCCAATATGCCATATTGCTCATCCTCCTTAGTTAAGAGGTTATAATTCCCCCAAGTTACTTTGCATCTTTTGTGCAGTCGGCTTACAAAACTGACATCGTTTTTACTCCAATGAATAAATAAACCAAAATTTAAGTATGCCTTATCAAAAACTACAATAGTCTGTGCAGGAAGTTTTTTAAATCGGGGCATAAAATTTTTATCATTTTCCGCTGCCTTAGTAATCATTATTAAGGAAGGAACCTGTTCTTTTAGCCACATTCCTGTATGTATTTTGACACCTCCTTTACGCCTCCCATTGGCCATAGCGTTACCACAGGCCTTCATTATATTCTTGAATAACGTAACAGTGGTAGAGTCAACCAAAAACAGCCTAGAGAGCCATTTTTCATTTTTAGGTATATTGCTGTCCGAGAAAAAACGATAGTGCTGCTTATATATGCTTATAAAGGTTTTTTCAAACAACTCAGAACACCGGCGCATATTAGCATCACTCACGGTGCTTCTGCATGGCATAGAACTCATTCCTAAATGTTTTAAACTTTGATTATGTGCTGCTAAACCAGAGCATAACTCACGTAGTCCGCCAACATTCTCAATAACCGCAAACAACATACAGACCAGGTGATCCCAGGATGTAAATCGTTTGGTATAGCGATCTGTACCTAATTGGCCAACTAAACGGTTAAAATTGCGTCGGGGAATAAAAGATAACAGCTGTCCGAGAACTGGCATTCCAGAATTTCTTGTAATTTTGTCCATAATGTCCGCTTTAAGTGGAACCTTTAAAGGGAGTCTGGGGTCGAAAACGAGGACTCCCTTTTTCCATGGTATTAAGGTAGGATTTAATTTGGTTTACCGGACGCCAGTGACTCCTAACTCATAACTAGAACCATGCTCTCCTGGAACGAATTTGAAAAAGTAGAAATGCGAATAGGAACCATCATCAAGGTAGAGGATTTTCCCGAAGCCCGGAATCCCGCTTACAAGCTGCATATTGATTTTGGAGCCGAACTGGGCATCAGGAAATCTTCAGCACAGATCACCACCCGGTATAAAAAGGAGGACCTTCTAAACCGGCAGGTCGTAGCGGTTGTAAACTTTCCGAAGAAACAAATCGCAACTTTCATGAGTGAATGCCTGGTGCTTGGAGCTGTTGGGCCTGATAATGACATCGTACTGCTTAATCCTGACTTTCCGGTGGAGAACGGGTTAAGGGTAGGGTAGTAGTTAGTATTGAGTATTTAGTATTGAGAAGTGAGATTAGTTCCTGCTTATTTGAACGACTTTTCTTTTTTCGAGACTAATCGTCTCTTTAACCACGTAGTTTTAAGGAGTTTAAAAAGGAGTTTCACGGAGTTTTTTATTCCATACTTTTGAGCTAATCGTATTTGGGGTTTGGAATTTGGGAATTGGAATTTGCTTGGTGATGGGATTGTGCTAAACTTTACAATTCTGATTTTTTCGAGGCTAATTGTAATTTAACCACGAAGTTTTAAGGAGTTTAAAAAGGAGTTTCCTGGAGTTGTTTTTCGTTAGTAAGGTTTCTTGGTGCATTCCGTTTTTATAACCCGTCCCGACTTTCCACTCTCCACTTTTTTTTGAATTTACAACCTACACAACCTAAACCTACAACCTCCAACCTCCAACCTACAACCTACAACCTACAACCTACAACCTACAACCTAACTGACAACCGATAACCGACAACCGACAACTGACAACCGATAACCGACAACCGACAACCGACAACCGATAACCGACAACCGGCAACAGCAATAGTGACACACAATCTCATAATTCTTAGGTAGAGTGGCAGGAGGTTCTTAATTTTGGGAAAATTAAATCTTATTCTCAGATGCTGAAAAATTTCCTTTTCCTGTTCCTTGCTTTCACTTCAACGCTGGTATATAGCCAAAATACCTTTCGGGCAGAGATCAGGGATGCAGAAAATAATACTCCATTACTTGGGGCCAATGTAGCAGTAAGTGCAACAACTATGGGAGCTACTGCCAATGAAGATGGCGTAGTGGTAATTGAGAATTTGCCTGATGGTACCTATACTATCCAAATAAGTTTCCTTGGTTATGAAGATGAAGAGCTGGTAGTAGAATTTCCTGAAGATCATAACAGGTTATTTCAAATATCCCTGCAGCCGGGAGGGGAGGAGATGGAGGAGGTGATCATTGCCGCTACCCGTTCCCGCCGCACCATTGTTGATCTTCCCACGCGGGTGGAGGTTATAAGCGGGGAGGAGCTGGAGGAGAAAGGTAATATGAAACCCGGCGATATCCGGATGTTGCTTAATGAGACTACAGGGATACAAACCCAGCAAACATCTGCCACCTCCTATAATTCGAGTATCAGGATCCACGGACTGGAGGGGAAATACACTCAACTGCTTAAGGATGGATTCCCATTATACTCCGGATTTTCAGGTGGATTGAGCCTTCTTCAAATCGTGCCGCTGGACCTGCAACAGGTGGAGGTGATCAAGGGCTCTTCATCTACTCTATATGGAGAGGGGGCTATTGCGGGATTGGTGAACCTGGTTTCCCGTACCCCGGGAGAGGAGAGAAAACTCAACCTCCTGCTTAACGGAACTTCTGCCCTGGGGCTGGATGTGAGTGGATTTTATTCAGAAAAATACGGCAAACTGGGAGCTAATGTTTTTGCGTCCTATAATCTAGGATCCCCCTATGACCCTTCAGATGTTGGCTTTACCGCAATCCCTGAATTCAGGAGATACACCATCAACCCTCGCCTGTTCTATGATTTCAATGAGCGCACCAGCCTTGACATTGGGGTTAACACCGTAATTGAGGAGCGCATTGGTGGGGATATTGATTTTATTGAAGGCAGGCAGGTGCAGGACCCGTATTTTGAAAAGAATAATACCGAAAGGATCACCACCCGAGCCTCCCTGAGCACCAATTTTGAAAATGGTTCTTATCTAAATATAAAAAACAGTTTTAGCTTTTTTGATCGAAGGATCGAAATTGCTGATTATGTTTTTAGCGGGAAACAGTTTGCGTCCTTCAACGAAGCTACTTATCATTTTGGCAATCCCGACCTGGAATGGATAATAGGCGCCAACCTGTGGGTGGATAGCTTTGACCAGGAGGAGAATGTGAATTCCAGGGTAGTGGATTACAATTACATTACCACCGGCGCATTTCTTCAAAACACCTGGAAGATCACAGAGATCCTTAGTCTGGAATCGGGTTTAAGGACAGATTATCACAATGAATTTGGATTGTTTGTACTTCCAAGATTCTCTGCCATGGCCAATTTTAACTCCAACTGGACCGCGAGAGTGGGAGGAGGGTTTGGTTACAAAACCCCCACTGTATTTACCGAGGATGCAGAGCGCAGACAGTTCAGGAATGTGCTGCCGCTGGATGTGGAAAATACAGAGGCTGAAAGATCCATTGGAGGGAACCTGGATGTAAATTATCGCAACAGCATACTGGGAACTATCGATTTTACAGGGAACCTGCTCTTCTTTTATACAAAGGTTGATGACCCCGTTATCCTGGTAAATACTTTCCCTTATACATTTGAATACCTGCAGCCGGATGGGTTTATTGATACCAGGGGGATCGAGGCAAATTTCACATTTGGTTATGCCGATTTCAAATTATTCACCGGCTATACGCTGGCAGATGTCAACAGGCACTATAACGGCATCAAAACAGAAATGCCCCTGGTCGCAACTCACCGGCTGAATAATGTCCTGATGTATGAGGTAGAGGAGAAGTGGAAGATAGGCTTGGAAGGATATTACTTCAGTCCGCAAAAGCTAAGCGACGGCACAACCGGGCAGGAATACTGGATCTTTGGGTTGATGATGGAAAGGTTATGGGAAAATTTCTCTCTTTTCCTCAATTTCGAAAACTTCACCGATACGCGTCAAACCCGCTTCGACAGTATCTATTCCGGCTCAAGATCCAATCCGCAGTTCAGGGATATCTATGCTCCTGTAGATGGGTTTGTGGTGAATGGAGGGGTGAAGATCAAGCTTTGAGATTAGTCGTTAGTCTTTAGTCGTTAGTCGTTAGAAAGGTTTACTGTTTTCTGTTTGCCGTTTTCCGTTTACCGTTTCGTTTGGTGTTTCGTGTTTGTTGATTGGTGTTTGGTGTTTGGTGTTTGGTGTTGGATTTTGCTGAATTGTACAATTAAGGGTATTTGCGAGGCTAATTGTAATTTAACCACGGAGTTTTGAGGAGTTTTAAAGGGGGTTCCACGGAGTTTGAAAAATACCATAAAAGAAGGTCCGGGCTTGCCCGGACCTTATAAATTTTACATTTAAACTTTATAATTCCACGAATTAAAAAGACATATAACACGTGCCGACTATCCACTTTCCACTTTCCACTCTCCACTTTTTTCAACCTACAACCTACAACACTTTAGTCTAACAGCGTAGCGGTCTAACATCTAACATCTAGCAGCGGCAGCGGTCTTTTTTTCACCTACATATGCTCCCCAAAGAAGATCGCATTCATAAGCAACTTATTAGTTCCAAACCAAAATGCCCGGAAGTTTGTATTATCTGTAAACAGGATAACCTGACCACTGCCTAGATTGGTCTTTTTGAAGGGAACGGTGTTGGCGATCAACTCCAGGTTAGGCTTGCTTATGTATCCGCTTAATAATGGATTCTCTGTGTACTGTAACGGGTTGTTGTAGCTGGTGGAATCGGCTTCTATGAAAATGGTTGTATCCCTGAACAGGGCTATTTTATCATCCTTATAACCAAAATTCACAGGGTGTGATCTGTCCTGTTTTGCCTGGAAGATCGCTCCTCCAATGCCCTGTGCCCCTCTAAAGTCTCTCGCCTGCTCAAAAGTGACATTTTCTGCTTTGACTTCATTCTTCTTAAGCTCCATCTTCATGAACTCGTTGCTCCTGAACCAGTTGGCGGTATTTTTATATCCTATTAAGGTTCCTCCATTGCGAACCCAGGTTTTAAGTTTGTCTGCCTCACTTTTACCAAGAGCACCACCCCAGCTGTTGGGAAGGATGATAGCCGTATAGGAACTAAGGTCGGCACGATTGAAATTACGTGTGTCCAGTTTAGTGATCTTCATGTCGTAACGTTGATCAAACAGGTGCCAGATCTCTCCGGCATCATAAGGGGTGATCCCGTCTCCCACGATCATTGCAACCTTTTGAGGTTCCAATGGCCTGAATTTATTGCTTCCCAGGGTTATCCCGCTAGTGAGGCCGGTAGTTACTGCATTGATCTCCACTCCGGTTTCTTCAGCCACTGTTTTGAGTAACTCAAAGATCTCGTTTGCATCCAGTTCCTGATTTTGAACTGGAATAAGTATGGTGCCATAGTCATAAGATTTGTTTCCGCTGGCAAAGGGTTGCATAGCCACAGTTGCCCGCAGGTCCTTTTCCAGGATCATATTAAGGGCTTTTGGTGCATAATAGTTATGCCACTCCATAAGGTAAGCGTATTCGCTGCGGGCAGGGGCAGTGACCGTTGGTTTTGCCGGCTCTTCTATCCTTTCGCCTGCATTGCGTATGTTGACCTCCTCCTGGAAATCCAGGTTGAAGGCAAGGGGGAAGGTCCAGGCAGAGATGTCATAGAAAAGGCTGTCCTGGAAACTGGTCCTTTTTTCGAACATAGCCTCTACAAGTCGGTGTTGCCTCTGATTTTTAGGAACGATATAGGCCGCCCCTTTTTTATAGTTCTTGCCATTGGATTCAAAATCCCCGGCAACCTCATGAACTTCAATTTGCTGGCGTCTTAATATATCTGCCAGGTGCCAGGCGGTGGCGGGATCTTTGGAATTTCCAAAGACATAGGCGCCTTTTCCTGTCGACTTGCGTGCATTTTCATAAAAATCGCGCTGGAAATTAAGGATCTTTTCCCTCATACCCACTGCAGCTTCCAGGGTGGAAAGTGCGGTAGTAAATTGATTTCTTATAGTGAATGGGAAGGTGAGGAGCCCGTTATTGGTTTCCTGCACATGCCCGCGGGAACTTCCCTGTTCAAAGAGAATTCCTATGCTTCCGTTAATATCAGGGAAGGTGGAACCTTTTCCGTAGTAAAAATCATCGTAATCCTCTTCAGTATAATAAAGGGAACCAATTTTATCCAGTGCAGCGGCGTGGTAGGTGCCAATCTCTTTGGTAAGATCCTGGTTCATTTGCGGCGTAAGCGGGTGAGTCCTTGAAGGTATCCCCGGCTGGAAAAAGAACGAGGAGTTGGAGCCCATCTCGTGATGATCTGTCAGGATATTTGGATGCCATTTATGAAAAGTCTCTATTCGCGCACGGGATTCAGGTAATTGTGCCGGCAGCCAGTCCCGGTTCATATCAAACCAGTAGTGGTTGGTCCTGCCACCCGGCCATACTTCGCTGAATTCCCTGTCCTGCGGGTCCGGATTTAGGTTGTGGCTCCTGTTGGTGTTGGCCCAATATGCAAAACGCTGTAACCCGTCCGGATTAAAAGAAGGATCAAAGAGGATAATGGTATTCTCAAGAAGTTCATCAATTTTTGGGCCCTGTCCTGCTGCAAGATAGTAGGCTGCAAGAAGAGCGGCGTTGGAACCACTGGCCTCATTCCCGTGAATGGAGAACCCCTGGTTCACCACGATGGGCATATTGGCTGTGTTCAGGCTGCCGCTGTTTTCCCGGGTAAGTTTCAGGTGGTCCTGGCGTATTTGCTCCAGGTTGCTATGATTTTCAGGCGAAGTGATGGTAAGAAGGATTAGCGGCCTTCCTTCATAGGTCTTTCCCCGGGTTTCCAGAGTGATTCGCGGAGATTCTTCAGCTAAAGTCCGCATATAGGAAAGCAGCAGGTCGTGGGTCACATGCCACTCGCCGGGTATATATCCCAGCACTTCCTGGGGTTTTGTAATGTTCTCATCATACGAAATGTCCTGCGGGAGGTAATAACTAAGGTCCAGGTCATCCTGGGAATAGGCCTGCAGCGAAAGAAGCAGCAGGAGGGGGTAAAAGAAATATTTCATAGGGTAATTTACTTTGGTGCCACAAGATAAAAAAACCGCCCCAAATTAATGGAGCGGTTTAAAAGTAATTTTGTTTACCAGATTATATGTCGTCAAAACTAATATCGGTAAATTTTTTGGGTGAAGTTTCGCCGGCGGTTTCCACCTCTGCTTCTTCATATTCCTTTTTGAAATCTTTTTGGTGTCTTTCGCTAATTACTTCCTCGCCTTTTTCCTCAACAATATAGTTGGTCATTTCGCTAAGGATCTCTGTAAAGCCTTCGAAGTCCTCCTTATACAAATAGATTTTATGTTTTTTGTAATGAAAAGATCCATCTGCATTTGTAAATTTTTTACTCTCAGTAATAGTGAGGTAGTAGTCATCGGCTTTGGTGGCTCTTACATCAAAGAAATAAGTGCGTCGTCCTGCTCGTAATACTTTAGAGAAAATTTCATCTTTCTCCATCATTCCATTTTCACTCATAAAATAATTCTTAAATAGTTGTTTCTAGTAATATTCAAAAATCTAAAAATTTTTAACATTTCGCAACAAATTTTCACATTTCTTTTTCGCTTAGTTGCTTAGCATAAAGTTCTTTGTAGTACCCTGTCGCCTGAATGAGTTGCTGGTGGGAGCCTTCCTGAACGATTTGGCCGTTTTCAAGGATAATAATTTTATCGGCATTTTTGGCTGAAGATATCCTGCTGCTTACCAAAATAGTGGTTTTGTATTGAGAAATTTTAAACAGGTTCCCCAGGATCTCTTCTTCTGTCTCTGTATCTACTGCTGAGAGTGAATCGTCCAGCAAGAGGATTTGCGGATCATGAATGATGGCTCGGGCTATAGATACCCTTTGTTTTTGTCCGCCCGAAAGCGTGATTCCCCGTTCCCCCAGGACAGTATCATAGCCTTTGCTGAAGCCAACAATATTCCGGTGGACTGAAGCATTTTTGGCAGCTTCGATCACTTCTTCATCTGATGCATTGGTCTTCCCAAAACGAATATTATTTTTTATGGAATCGCTGAAGAGGAAGGCATCCTGCGGCACATAGCCAATACCGTTACGTAAATCATCGAGGTTGAGATCCTGCACATCCTTTCCGTCAATTAAAATTTCCCCTTCTTCAACATCATATAATCTTCCAATTAATTCCAGAATGGTAGATTTTCCTGAACCTGTTTTTCCTATAATCGCCAGGGTCTCTCCTTTTTTAACTTTGAAGGAAACATTCCGCAGGGCTGTAATATTTGTGTCCTCATAGGTAAAGCTCACATTCCTGAATTCTATTTCACCTTCTATAGGTGTATTCTCCGGCTGCAGATTTTTTATTTGCGGCTCTTCCTTTAAGAATTCATTGATCCGGGCCTGGGAAGCTTCTGCCTGTTGAATAATACTTGTCACCCAGCCCACGGTAGCCACGGGCCAGGTAAGCATATTTACATACAAAAGGAACTCCACGATGATCCCAATATTTTCGATTTCCCCTGAGATCACCTGCCGGCCCCCAATAAAGATCACAAGAGTATTACTAACGCCAATCAACAATACCATAAGCGGAAAAAAGAAAGCCTGTACCTTCACCAGGTCCAGGTTCTTATCCCTGCTGCCGTTGGAAAGTTCTTCAAAATTGTTGTTGGTCATTGGCTCAAGGCCATAACTTTTGATCACCGAGATACCACTAAAACTCTCCTGTGTGAAGGTGTTAAGTTTTGAGAGGTACTGCTGCACGATAGTGCTTCGCTGGTGTATGGCCACACTAAGCTTGTATATCGCAAAGGATAAGATGGGTAAAGGTGCTACCGTATAAAGGGTCAACATGGGCGCCGTACTTACCATATACCAAATCACCACTACAAAAAGGGTGAGGGTGGTAACACTATACATAATGGCAGGCCCAAGGTACATCCTGACCTTTGAGACATCCTCGCTTATACGGTTCATAAGGTCTCCTGTACGGTTCTTTTTATAGAAGTTAAGTGACAGCCGCTGGTATTGCTCATACACTTCATTTTTGAGGTCATATTCCATATGCCGGGAAACCACAATAAAGGTCTGTCTCATAAGGAAGGTGAAGAATGCAGCAATTAGGTTGGCGCCAATTATAAGCATGATGTAATAGGAGAGCTGGGACTGGAACTCATCTGCACTATACATTCCCTCATTGACGTAATTCTTAATAAGGTTGGTGGAATCTCCTATAAATTGGACCGGGTATAACGCAAAGATCCTGGCCACTATGGTTATAATAAAGCCAAGGATCAATTTCCATTTATATTTATAAAAATATTTATTTAAGTGTCTTAATTCCTTCATATGTCATTATTGCCGAATTCTCATTTTAAGAGAGTAATTAAGCGGGGAAAATAAAATATTCATTATTTTTGCAACCTGATTTTTACAATAAAGAAAAAATCCAAAGTTAAAAACAATTTCTATGCAAGTTGATGTGCTAAGTGCAAAAGAACTTAAATCCAGCGGGCCGGTATTTGGCCAGCTATCCTTTGACGATCACGAGCAAGTGGTTTTTTGCAACGACAAAGATACAGGATTAAAGGCAATAATAGGTATTCACAATACTGTTTTAGGACCTGCCCTGGGAGGTACCAGGATGTGGAAATACAACAGCGAATGGGAAGCTTTGAACGACGTACTAAGGCTGTCCCGCGGGATGACCTACAAGAGCGCCATTACAGGATTAAACCTGGGTGGTGGTAAGGCTGTCCTTATAGGTGATGCCAAAACCGAAAAAACTCCGCAACTTATGCGCAGGTTCGGGGAGTTTGTTCATTCCCTTAGCGGAAAGTACATCACTGCAGAAGATGTGGGAATGGATACAGAGGATATGGATATTGTAAGGGAAGTTACTCCTTATGTTACCGGTATCTCTGAATCTAAAGGAGGCGCCGGGAATCCTTCACCTATTACCGCCTACGGGGTGTTCATGGGAATGAAGGCAGCGGCAAAATATAAATTTGGAAGTGACGATCTTGACGGGAAAAAGGTGCTGGTACAGGGTATTGGCCACGTGGGCGAATCTCTTGTGGAACACCTTAGCAATGAAGGGGCACAGGTTTTTATTGCAGATATCAACCCTGCGCGCCTGGAGGAGATCAGTAAAAAATACAGCGCCAGTATCTATAATGATGATGTATATGCTGCGCCTGTAGATATCTACGCTCCCTGCGCCCTTGGTGCAACTATAAATGATGACACTATTAATAAGCTTAAGGCCTCTATTATTGCAGGTGCAGCAAACAACCAGCTGGCAGATGAGAAGGTGCACGGTAAACTTTTACAGGAAAGAGGGATCCTATATGCTCCAGATTTCCTTATCAACGCCGGGGGGATCATCAATGTGTATGCTGAACTTGAGGGGTATGACAGGAAAGAGATCATGCGAAAGACTGAAAATATCTACCATACCACCCTTGAAATTCTTAAGACTGCTGAAGATAAGAACATCCCTACCCATTATGCCGCATTGCAAATTGCACAGCAGCGTATTGATGATAGAAAAAAGGAGAATTTTAGGTAAGTAGTCCGCATAGGACAATTGACCTGAGGATATCTTCAAAAAGCGCAACGAGTTTTTATGATTCTATGTAAAGACTTTTTAAGTAGTGAAGGAGATTAAAGTTACTCATTATTAGTTAATTGGTTTTAGTCCAGACTCTAAATTCCAGTAGCGAAGCGGTCAAGACTCTTTTTACGGAAAACAATGCTAGGTAGTTTCAAATAAATGCTATTTTTGCAGGGCGAAAGAGAATTCTTTCGCCCTGCTAATTTTTAAAAAGTTCTTTTACACCTATGTTGACCAGAAGACATATTCGAGTTAAAGTAATGCAGTCCCTATATGCATTCCACCAAAGCCAGAATACGAATTTCCAGACGGAAGAGAAATTCCTGCAAAAAAGCATGCAGGAAATGTATGACCTGTTTCTGCTACAGCTGAAACTGATAATCGAGATAAGGAACTATTCTGAAAGATACCTCGAGAAATCACAGAAAAAATTTCTGGCAACTAGTGAAGATAAAGACCCGAACAGGAAATTCCTGGATAACAGGGTCATAGCAATTCTTGAGAACAACAATCACCTTAATGACCTTCTGGAAGAAAGAAAGATCACCCACTGGAACCGGGATGGGGAATATGTTGCTATCCTATGGGAGGAGATCATGAAGAGCGAAGCCTTTGAAAGTTATATGTCTACCAGGACCTCAACTTTTAAAGAAGATAAAGATTTTGTGATCCTGTTGCTTAAGGAGATCATTGCCCCTAACGAAAAATTATACGATTATCTTGAGGATACAAAGCTAACCTGGCTGGACGACCTTCCTCTTGTAAACACCGCTATTCTAAAATTCCTTAATAAACTTAAGGAAAGTTCAAAACAGGAAGCCAAACTTCCCGGCCTGTTCAAAAGCGAAGAGGACGAGGAATTTGCTATAAATCTTTTTAGGAAGGTTTATGTGAACGATGAGGAACTGGCAGGGGAGATGCTGGGCAAGACCCCAAACTGGGATAAGGAAAGAATTGCAGAAATAGATACCATTCTCATCAAGATGGCAATTTGTGAATTCCTGCATTTTTCCTCCATACCTGTGAAGGTTACTATCAATGAATACCTTGAGATCGCAAAGGAATACAGCACCCCTAAAAGCAGTATTTTTATTAACGGGGTCCTGGATAAACTTTCTAAAGAATACCAGGAGGAGAAGCGATTAAATAAAATTGGCCGCGGTCTTATGTAATTCTAAAAATTTAGTATTTTTAACCTTTAAAATTTAAACTCAATTATTATGAAAAAAGGGATCTTATTAATAGCAGCCATTGGTGCTATGTTCTTTACTTCCTGTAAGGACGATGCTTCCAGCAAAGTAAAGGCAGAAAATGTAGAAACTGCGGCAGAGCGTGACGCACAGGCAGTTTATTATCCAGAAATGACCTTTGAAGAAGAGGAGCATGACTTTGGAAACATCAAGAGAGGAACAAACGTAGAGCATACGTTCAAGTTCACCAACACTGGAAAAGCTCCTTTGGTGATCACCAATGCTACCAGCTCTTGTGGATGTACAGTTCCAACCTATCCAAGAAATGAGTCTATCGCACCTGGAGAAACCCGCGAAATGACTGTTAAATTTGATGGTTCAGGACAGGGACAAACCACAAAGACTGTAAATATTACCGCCAATACAGAGAGTGGTTCAGAAAAAATAAGAATCAAAGCTTTTGTTGAGACTGATGCCACACCGGCCAGCTAGAAAAGTTTTTAAACCAGTTTAATGGAACAATTATCACAGTTTGCCCCAATTATTCTAATGTTTGTAGTGGTGTATTTTTTTATGATACGCCCGCAAATGAAAAGAGCTAAACAAGAAAAGAATTTTGCAGCCGAGCTTAAACGAGGTGACCGTATCGTTACCAAAAGCGGGATGCATGGCAAGATCATTGACTTTAGCGAAAAGAATAATGCGGTAATTATCGAAACCGGAGCAGGTAAGATCACTTTTGACAGGTCTTCCATATCAATGGAAATGAGTAAAAAGCTTAACGAGCCGGTTGCAGAGAAAAAAGCAGTAGCAGAGAAGAAATAATTTTTCTGCAAAATCGAATAAAAAAAGCGGTGGATTTTTCCATCGCTTTTTTTATTTACTTAAATCTGGGATTCTCTAGTGTAGAAGGGGAGTTTAAAATTAAGACATCACCTGTTTTACTTTAGCGACAGCGGAAGGTGAAAATGTATCGAGACCTCTCGTACTCCCAAGAGTTCCCGATACAAATTCCTTCTCCCTCCCGGTCGAAAAAATTCACTACCATTGACGTATTTCATGAGAGCTTACTTTTTTACGGTAAATTTGAAAAAAAGGTATCGAGTTTATCCCCATTTCATAAGACCGCTTGTTCTTTTTTGCTGCAATCCTCTCCCTCTGGTCGTCGGTTGCAAGAAAAGATCCAAAAAAGTCGAGGCTTACGAAAGCTTCTCTAAATTTATCATTCGGTGGCTAAATTTTAGGAACTCGCGTGCAAATACTTTCTGGTAAGATTAATCCGTTGCGCTCAAACAGTCCCCTCTCATTTCAAATTTTACGATAAACTTTTGTAGGCCGGAGAAAAACGGCATCACCTCACGCTAATAGAATTTTTTATCAGGATCTCGAACTGACGATTCGTTTGTTATAAGAAATAAAACTTCCTCAGAGATTCAACCGTCAGGTCGAGTGTTTTTACCTGCAGCGACAGCGGAAGGTAAAAATGTATCGAGACCTCTTGTTTATTACGAACTCCAAAGAGTTCTCGATACAAATTTCTTCTCCCTCCCGGTCGAAAGAATTCCCTCGAACTGAGGATTCGTTTAAAAAAAAAATTCTAGCGGTTTCGAGATCTTTAGGACAATAATGATTAAAATTCAAATCTTCACCATTTCCGCGAGCTTCTCATTCCCCTTCATACGGGCATGATGATAGGCAGTGCTGCCCTTCATGTCCTCCAGGGTTCTGTCTGCACCCCGGTCCAGGAGCAACTTCACGATTTCCTCCTGCTCAAACATGGTTGCATAGATTAGAGCGGTTGCTCCCTGGGAATTTTTTGCATTTATATTGGCCCCATTAACTATTAAAAGTTCTGCTATATCTTTATATCCCTTAAAGCTCACTCCAATGAGTGCGGTATTATCTGCAACATCCCTGGCATCCACACTGGCTCCGGAATTCAATATAGTTTTGGTTACTTCATAATTTCCGTTATAGCCGGCAAGGACGAGCGGCGGGAAGCCTTTTTCATCCCTTTTTTCTGCCAGGGAAGGATCTTCCTCCAGTCTCTGTTTTACCTGCCCTGCATTCCCTGTACGTATTAATTCAAAAAATTCCATAGTTTATATAATTTTTCAGAAGGCCCGGAGTATTGGGTATAGTTCCGGTATTCTGTGGTTAGTTACTTATTTTCAGCAGCGCGTTAAATGTTTCAGATTAATAAAAATAATTATTCAGAAATTCTGAATTTTTCTCCCGCCCAAATCTTTCCGCAAAAAAGATAAAAATAGAGGATGGGACATTTAGAATCATGCTTCCTTTATTACTAATATTTTGGGCTTTATAAATTTTTCCCATTAAACTCTCGAGCTTTAATTACTTCCTATTTATTTTTTCCCCTGGCAGATCCCGGGGGAGGGTACTCTATTGAATTTTTAAGCCGCTCTATTTCATTGGGATCAAAGCCGGGGAGTTGCATTTCATTTTGCTCCTGCCATTTTTGCACTTCCTCCTCTGCTTCCTGTCTTTTTTCAGATGATACCCCCTGGTCCTTAGCAAAATATAGAGTCTGGGAAGGGAAAGCGAAGTCTGTCCCGCTTTTTTCCACTACATCCATAAGCCGAAGAAGGAGGTCTTCCCTAACTTCTAAAAAATCATCAAACCCGGCAGCAGTTATATAGGACCATACCTCCAGGTTAATAGAGGTGGAACCCAGCCCAATGAATCTTACTCTTGCAGGATCAGGACTTACCTTTGGGTGGGCATAAAGCACCCTCCTTAATTTCACCAATAAATATCTTATTTGATTTGGGGTGGTTTCATACCTTACTCCCAGGACGGTATGGAACAGGAACCTGTCCCTGTGGGCATAGTTCTCTATCCTGGTAGAGGAGAATTCCCCATTTGGGATGGTGACTATGGTTCTTTCATTGGTCCTTATCCTGGTGGAGCGTATTCCAATGGACTCTACCGTCCCAACGGTGTCCCCAACTTTGCAAAAATCCCCAACCCTCACGGGTTGATCTGTAATAAGGGTGACGCTTCCCACAAAATTCTCTACTGTTTTTTGAGCACCCAGTGCCAGGGCAATACCTCCAATACCCAGGGCTGCCAGTCCTGTGGTGACATCTACTCCAATTGCTCCCAGGATTGCAATAACCCCGAAAATAACTATGGCAGCTTTGGCTGTTCTACGTAAAAACAGCACAACAGATATTCCCGACGCATTGCCTCGCATAGTCATACGTCTTTTGCTAAAGCTGCCAATGAAATCTGTAAGTCGCCAAAGTAACAATAGTAATGCTACCAACCCTATGATGAGGGTGATCCAGCTCAATCGCTGCCGTACCAGGATGGAAAGCCCAATCTCCTGTGACAGGATCACAAACAGCCATACAGCAAGATAGATCCTTATTGGAAGTGCAAAGGCCTTTATTATTCCTGCGGTTGGTTCTGTACGGGCTTTAACCCAGAATTTAGGGATAAGGAATTTAATTAACCATATGATCCCCCAGGCCAGGAGGTAAGCAACTACTACCAGCAGGAGCATGACCACCCATTGGGCAATGGATACTCCACCCCAGGTCCTTTCTTCAAGAAAATCTGGGATCACACGTTCCACAGGTAGGACCTCCTCCGGACTTACCGTAGCGATCATCTCCATAGTTTCTGAAGAAAATAACCAAATAGGGCCCCCATCCGGACCTGTGGTTTGCTCCACCAGAAGATCCACACTTTCCTCTTCTATATTTACTGTTCCCACTCTGTCTACCCCGGGAGGAAGATCATCTCCGGTATTACCGTCCGGTTCATTGCTTATCCAGGTATAGGGCATGATATTTCCCCCGCGATCCAGGAGCCGCTGTAGATTTTCAACCAGATTTTCAGCTTCTTCTTGAGAGCTTATCCCTGCCCGTAGATTAAAATACCTGCTCGCCCTTAAAACCTCCCCTCCGGCTACAGCCCTTATGTAACCGTTAACAGTTCCCCTGGGGGTTCGTCTTCCAAGGGTATCTTCAGGAAATTCTGCCAGAGGGTCTACATTCTCTTCTGTTTCCTGTGCAGGTAAGACCTGTGCAGTAACCTGGATCCCATTTCCGGATAGCAGCATGATGGAAAGGACCAGGTACAATAAGAATATTTGTGAAGCTTGACAAGTACCGCGCATATAAGCTAAGATAAAGCTTTAATTTTTGCAGGATTTTAAAATAACTTTAAAATTTGGGGGAAGTACCTGCCCCTCCTGTTTTTAATAAAGCATCATGAGACCGGTGGAAATCCCGGGGAAAAGTGGGAATGGGATTTATTCTTAAAATTAATTGCATTCTCCCGCTTTCCAGGTTAGCACCCCATTACGGGAGGCCATGCAGGGATTGCTGTAAGTCTTGCCATCGCAACCACAAACCGGGGCATATTCCATGGTGCAGGGGCCCTCACTTATCTTTGTCTCATCAATACAATCTACATTGCCAGTTGCTTCACAGGAGAAAAGCAGGGTGGTGATGAGGAAGAGGCAAATGAAATTATCCCGGGGGAAATATCTTTGTATCATTTTATTTTTTTCAGAATGGAATTAATTCTCTTTTATACCTATATGACCTATAAGTTTTAAATGGTTGCGTGGGAGATGCGGGAAATTGGTCCCTGAGTAAAGACATCAGAAAAAAGTGTCTTAAGGATCATTTCAGCATAAAATTATATAAAACAATTACGATACATTAAAAGAAGGTAGTTATAAATAGGATCCCCACGGAAAAATGAACTTTTTATTTCCCTTTAGCACGGGAGGGAGAAAGCTTAAATTCACGCGCCTCTCCCACCTGGAAAGTGTGCAGGGTATCAATGACCCCAATCTTCACTTCATTGCTCCAGCCTTCTTCAAAGGAGATCTTTAGTTTCTTTTTGTCAACAGAGATATATATCCAGTGGTTCCGGTAATTAACCCGCATGGAAATGGCTTTTATATTTGGAGGTATTCTCGGGTTAATCCATAATGCATGGTCCCCTACCTCCAGGCCTGCAAAATTACGCTGTATAAGATCCAGGGAACCTGCCATGGCACCAAGATGAATACCTTCCGGCGTGGTACCACCCTGGATGTCCTCAAAATCACTAACTATTAACTTCTCAAAATTTTCCCAGGACATCTCCTCATCAAATTTTGAAAGTATCCAGGAAAAAACCAGCCTGCTTAGAGTTGACCCATGGGAAGTACGCTCCTTATAATACTGCACATTATTTTTTATTTGCTCTTCTGTAAATTTTATTCCCAGCTTTTTAAAGATGGCCTGCAGCTCATCCCTGGAAAAGAGGTAAAATAGCATTAGTACATCTGCCTGCTTGCTTGCTTTATACTTATTTACGGTGTCACCTTCTTTTTCGAGGATCCTGTCCAGGCGTTGTATATCATTATACTTATTACGGTATTCTTCCCATGGGAATTCCTGTAGACCTTCATAACCATCAAACTGGCTAATTATCCCCTCCTCCAGGAATGGTACATACATTTTTTCACTTATTTCCTTCCATAAAGTGAGTTCATCATTACCTATGGTAAGATTCCCCAGTAACTCCCTTTTCCTGCTTTTTTTTATAAGTTCAAGGATCTCCAGGGCTTTTTGCAGTACCCAGGCAGCCATTACATTGGTGTAGGCATTATTATTTAAGCCTTGTTCTGAAGAACCGGGGAGGGTGGTATGATATTCATCCGGGCCTACAACTTTATGTATCTCATACCGGTTTTCTTTTTTATTAAAGGTGGTCTTACTCGCCCAGAATTTTGCAATATTCAGGAACATCTCTGCCCCAAAGTGGGATAGGAACAACTTATCATCTGTAGCTATAAAATAATTCCAAATATTATATGCTATGGCAGAATTCACATGCCGTTGCAGGTGGGTGTTATCCGGGATCCAGTTGCCACTCTCGGGATTAAGGTGCAGGATCTGGCTTTCTTCCCTCCCGTTACTCCCGCTTTGCCAGGGGAACATTGCGCCCCTGTAGCCTTCTTTTTTGGCTGCATGTCTGGCTTCCTCGAGACGGTAATATCTATACATTAATAAGCTCCTGGTAACCTCCGGAAGGCGCAGGTTCAAAAATGGGAATATATAAAGTTCATCCCAAAATATGTGACCCCGGTAAGCTTCCCCATGCAGCCCCCGGGAAGGCACCCCTACATCCAGGCCAATTGTATTGAGGGAAATTGTCTGGAAATTGTGGAAGATATGTAACCGGGTTAATTGCTGAATTTTTTTATTGCCAATCACCCCAATATCCCCTCTGTGCCACAGGAATTTATAGGCATCTATGTGGTCCTTCAACATTTGCTGGAAGTTACCTGCCCTGCTTATATTTTGGCAGGCGTCCTGGCTTGGCTCACTAACTGCACGGTCTCTGCTGGTATGGATGGCTACAATTTTTTCTATGTTGTACTTTTCTCCTTCCTCTGCTTTAAAGCTTATAAGTTGTTCTATATACCCCTCCTTTTGGTTGGCTTCAAATTCACTTCTTATCTCCTTTCCCTTGTGGAATAACCTTGTTCTTGCAGCCTGCGCCATAGTTAATCTGGACTGGGTTGTTTGTACCTGCAGTACGAGAATATTGTTTTTCTCCACCTGTGTTCCAAGGGGTTTGAGATGGGTGCTTTCCAGTTCCCTGTACCTTGCTACGTTATCATTGATAACTGTGCCATCCAGTGCTGTTCTTATCTCCAGCTCCCCACTCCAGTTAACCGGGGTGAGGTGCCATTGGATCCCGGCCAGGTGCATATTTTGCATACTCACCAGCCGGCGACTATGAATCCTGGTGATCCTGCCATCCTGGTCTTTTATACTGAATTTCCTCTCCAAGATACCCTTTCTCATTTGCAGGACTTGTTGATATTCCAGGATCTCTACTTCCTCCAGGTTTAGCCACTTACCACCCCCGGGCCTAAAACTCAAGCACAGCCAGTTAGGAAAATTGACCAGGTCTTCGTTCTCAATATCCCGGCCTCCCACCTTAGTTTTTGCCCGGTTGAATCCACCAGCCAGATAGGTTCCCGGGTAATTGATGGAGTCATTTGAACTTTCTTCTGCAGCCCCCCGGGTTCCAAAGTAACCGTTGCCCAATGTGCATAAAGCTTCCCGAAGTTTTTGCTTTTTGGGGTTCCAGTTATTGTAAGTAATGCAAAATGTGTCCATAATGATGTAGTTTTAAATGTGATGAGATAGCTATTATTCTTTTCCCCGGGCGTATTTTAAAATAAAAGTCAATTGAAAAATTGCCTTTTCTAAGATAGAAAATCTTTTACAGAAGGGAAGGGGGGTAGCTTTTTAATAAGTTTAAATCACATTATCCAAGAGTACCGAGTTTGGAAATGACTGGCATGGAGTAAAGTTGCTAGATACTATTGTTAACAGCACAATAGTATCATATATTAGTCTTTTTTAAAAATATAATCCATAAAATGATTGTCATATTTGCGTATAATCTTAATAAAATTAATTATGAAAGTGAATTGGAATGGCGTGATGCCGGCATTGACAACTAAATTTACCAAAGAAGATACGCTGGACCTTCAAATGTTCAAAACCAACCTGGACACCCAGCTGAAGGCAGGGGTAAACGGGATCATCCTGGGAGGTACTTTGGGCGAAGCAAGTACCCTCACCCCGGAAGAGAAGCGGGAACTTACCAGGTTTGCGAAAGAAGCCGTGGGTGACCGGGTGCCGGTAATTATGAATGTGGCAGAGCAAACCACCAAAGGAGCTATCAGGGCAGTGGAGATAGCAGAAGAAGATGGTGCCTCAGGAATTATGATATTGCCACCAATGCGCTATAGGGCAGATGAAAGGGAAACGGTGGAATTTTTCAGGCAAACCGCAAAGAGTACCTCCCTGCCGTTAATGATATATAACAATCCAATTGATTACAAGATCGAGGTCACCCTTGACATGTTTGAACAACTGCTGAAGGAGGACAACATACAGGCGGTAAAAGAATCAACCCGGGATATAACCAATGTCACCAGGCTTATTAATAGATTTGGAGACAGGCTGAAGGTATTAACCGGGGTGGATACCATTGCAATGGAAAGCCTGGTGATGGGCGCAGATGGTTGGGTGGCAGGACTGGTGTGTGCCTTCCCAAGGGAATCTGTCGCGATTTATAGACTTGTAAAGGCCGGCAGGATTGAAGAAGCCCGAAAGATCTTCCGCTGGTTCCTTCCTGTGCTGGAACTTGATATAGTTCCCAAGCTGGTACAAAATATTAAACTGGCAGAGGTGGCAACCGGAATTGGAACGGAGAATGTGCGGGCACCAAGACTTCAGCTTGAAGGGGAAGAGAGGCAACAGGTGCAAAAGATAATTGACGATGCAGTGGCTAACCGGCCTGTGATCGAAGAAACAGTTTTACAATAAAAAGAGGATATGATAACAGGAAAGAATTATATAGGGAAGGAACTTTCAGCCGAAGGATCTTCGGTTTTTGAAGCTACCAATCCCGCGACAAATAAGAAATTGAATAAGTTCCACAATGCAACCGAAAAGGAAGTGGACGCTGCAGTAGAAAAGGCTGCGGCTGCATTCCCTGAATTTTCAGCTACTTCAGCTGAGAAACGAGCTGAATTTCTGGAAGCCATTGGAGAGGAGATCCTGAATATTGGGGAGGAACTTGTCAAAACCTATTGTGCAGAGAGCGGACTCCCGGATGGTAGAGCCAACGGGGAGCGCGGCAGGACCGTGAATCAATTAAAAGCCTTTGCGAACTATATACGTACAGAGAACTGGAAAGACGAATTTAAGGATGAAGCGAATCCTGATAGAGAGCCGCTTCCAAAACCCGGGCTTTTGAAGACCAGCGTTGCAATTGGGCCCGTGGCAGTTTTTGGGGCCAGTAATTTTCCATTTGCATTTTCCACTGCAGGTGGGGACACAGCCAGTGCTCTGGCAGCAGGATGCCCGGTGGTTGTAAAAGGCCATCCCGCACACCCGGGTACCGGGGAGCTGGTAGCTTCAGCAGTTATTAAAGCTGCTGAAAGGACCGGAATGCCAGACGGCGTCTTTTCAAATATGAACAGTTCCGGGATCGAGGTGGGAACGCTCCTGGTAAAACATCCAAAGATCAAAGGAGTTGGTTTTACCGGAAGCCTGAAAGGTGGTCGCGCCCTCTATGACCTGGCCGCACAACGCGATGAGCCTATTCCTGTATTTGCTGAAATGGGGAGCGTGAATCCTGTAATCATTGGCTCCACTGCACTGGAGAAACGCGGGGAAGAAATTGCGCAGCAACTTGCAGGTTCCTTCACCCTTGGTGCGGGGCAATTTTGTACCAATCCCGGGATCATAATTACGACCGGAAATAATAAAGGTTTTGAACAGGCATTGGTTAAGGCAGCAGCAGGTATTGATGCACAGTGTATGCTGCATTCAGGAATTAAAAAAGCTTTTAAAGAAAATAAAGAGCAATTATTGGCAGAAGCCGGGGTTGAGGTGCTTAGTAATTATAAAGACAGTGATGACAACACTGCCGGAGGAACTATTGTTAAGGTGGATGCCGCTCATTTTCTAAAGAACGACAAACTGCAAACCGAAGTTTTTGGTCCTTTTACAATGCTGGTAAATTGCAACGATATTGATCAAGTGAACCAGGTTGTAGAAAATTTGCACGGCCAGCTTACCATTAGCCTTTTGGCAGAGTCTGAAGATTTTAAAGGCCTTAAAAAAACAGTTCAGCTGGCACAACATAAAGCCGGAAGAATTATCTTTAACCAAATGCCTACTGGGGTTGAGGTATCTCCTGCAATGACACACGGGGGCCTTATCCGGCTTCGACAGACAGCAGATTCACCTCCGTTGGCATCCCGGCAATAAAACGCTGGCTCCGGCCGGTAAGTTTCCAGGATTTTCCTGCAGAATTATTGCCTTAAGATAATTATTAAAAGTTAGTGCAAGAATAGCCAATGATCGAACAAACATTTGAATGTATAGATGCCCACACCTGTGGGAATCCTGTGCGCTTAATCAAGTCCGGAGGCCCGGATCTTGAAGGTGCCAATATGAGTGAGAAACGCCAGCATTTCATGCGGGAGTATGATTGGGTACGCAAAGGGCTTATGTTTGAGCCGCGGGGCCATGATATGATGAGTGGCAGTATTTTATATCCGCCTCACGATCCTCAAAATGATTTTTCTATTCTGTTCATTGAGACCAGCGGCTGCCTCCCTATGTGCGGGCATGGTACAATTGGCACCATCACCATCGCTATAGAAGAAGGCCTCGTCACTCCCAAAATCCCCGGAAAAATAAGGATGGAAGCTCCTGCCGGGCTGGTGGAGATAGAATATCAACAAACCGGGAAAAAGGTGGATTGGGTAAAAATTACCAATGTAAAGAGTTACCTCGCTGCCAGGGATCTAACTATTGAGTATCCCGGACTTGGGCTACTCAACTTTGATGTTGCCTATGGAGGGAATTTCTATGCAATTGTAGATCCCCAGAAGAACTACAATGGCCTGGAAAATCTCACCGCTGCTGAAATTGTTAGGATGAGCCAGTACCTGCGGAAAAGCATCAATGAGCAGTACCCCGATCAATTTATTCACCCGGAAGATCCTACCATTAGGGACGTAAGCCATATGCTTTGGACTGGCAAACCCCTTGATTCCGGTTCCTCCGGCCGTAATGCGGTCTTTTACGGGGATAAGGCCATTGATCGCTCTCCCTGCGGCACAGGCACCTCTGCAAGAATGGCCCAGCTTTATACAAAAGGGAGACTAAAACCCGGAAAAGAATTCATTCACGAAAGCTATATTGGGTCCAGGTTTGTTGGCCGCATTGAACAGGAAACAACCCTTGGTGAACATCTGGCCATTGTCCCCAGTATACAGGGATGGGCACAGGTTTTTGGCCGTAACACTATTACAATCAACGAAAAGGATCCATACGCTTTTGGGTTCCAGGTAATTTAGAATCCTATGAAAAAAACGCTCTTTCTTTGCTTCTCTTTACTTTTCATTTTCTACGGAAAAACCTTTGCTCAAAAGGAAAAGATGGCCCCGGAAGTTTATGAACAGGCATTATCCTACACCTGGTCCAAACTTGGGAAGAAGGTGTACAACCTGAATCCTGAAGTGAAGTGGAATACAGATGATTCAGGGATCTGGTTCGTTCATTCATCAGATGTTGGGAGACAGTATCGGGAAATGGAGGTTAAGGATATTACTCAGAATCCACTGTTTGACCATCAAAAAATGGCAGCTGCTTTAGCTGAAAATTCTTCGGAAGAAATAAAGGCTGAAGATCTTAAGCTGGAAAACCTGAAAGTGAGTAAGGACAACCTGGAATTCAGGTTTGATAAGAAAACATACATATGGGATCGCAAGGCTGAAGCTCTTTCAGAAAAGGAAAATGAGAGGAAAAACGAGAACAGGTTGGAATCTGAATCTCCGGACGGGAAGTGGGTGGCTTTTAGAAAACAACATAACCTTTACCTGCGGGAGAAGGCTACGGGAGAAGAATTTCAGCTAAGCAAGGACGGGGAGAAGAACTATGATTATGCCGGTTCTTACGGCTGGTCAGATCTTATATACGGTGAAGGGGGACCACATCCGGAAAATTTTTATGTACAATGGTCCGCAGACTCGAGGTTCCTGGCCACTCAGGTTTCAGATGTTCGAAAGGCGCAAAAAATGTATTTGCTCAACAATGCGATAGATTCGCTTTACCGCCCGCAGCTGGCAGGTTATTACCGCGGCTCTCCGGGAGATACCAATATGGTCATGGTAAAACCTGTGATCTTTAATGTGGACCAAAAAAACGAGGTAAAAACAAAGCTGCCCACTAACACCCATATCAACACAGTTACGATCCGTTTTGGGGAGGAGCCGAATACCGCTTATGCTCAATGGGCTGAAAGGGGATTCCAAAAGCAGGTGGTACAAAAGTTGGATTTAGAAAAGCAGGTGGAGGAGGAGATATGGGAGGAAACCTCCAATACAAGTATCGACAATTTTGAATTCCGGCCACTAAAGAAAACTGGGAAAATTTTGATCCTTTCAGAAAAAAGCGGCTGGAAACAGCTGTATCTGGTGGAGGAAAAAACAGGGAAGAGTACTCCTCTCACCAACGGGGAATTCGTGGTGAATTCCATTGTGAAGGTAGATGATAAAACCGGGCGAATCTATTTTATGGCATCTGGTATATATCCTGACCTGAATCCTTATCACCAGAAACTTTACACTGTGAAGGAAGGTGAAAAGATGAAATTATTAACCCCTGAAAAGCAGCATCACCAGGTAGATCTTTCTGGGGATTTGAAATATTTTGTTGATGAGATATCTTCCGTAGAAACACCAACAAGAGTGGTGCTGAGAGATTTGGATTCAGGAAAGATTCTAACTGATATTATAAGTCCTGATGTTAGCAAGGCGGTTGCTGAAGGCTGGGAAGCGCCTCAAACTTTCAGCATCACAGGTAAAGACGGAAAAACCCCGATTTATGGTGCGGTTTGGAAACCAACCAATTTTGACCCCAACAAAAAATATCCGGTAATAGATGCCACCTATACCGGGCCGCATACCCAGGTTTTTCCAAAGTCTTTTGACAGAGCTTTTTCCCACCAGGCAATGGCAGAACTTGGTTTTCTCGTTATTGCGGTAGACGGACTCGGTACTGCAGGCCGTTCAAAATCCTTCAGGGAAGTATCCTATAAGGATATGGGTGATAACCTCAGGGACCATGTGCTGGCAATTCGGCATCTTGGGGAGCAATATTCCTGGGTGGACACTACCCGGGTGGGGATATTTGGACATTCTGCAGGAGGATATGATACCGGCCGTGCGCTACTGGCCTTCCCCGAATTCTACAAAGTAGGGGTAGCCAGCTCCGGAGATCACGATTTTAGAATGGAAAAAGCCTGGTGGCCGGAGATGTATATGGGCTGGCCGGTAGATGAAAAATATGAAGAAGTATCCAATATCACCAATGCAAGGAACCTGCAGGGTAAATTGATGCTGGTGCACGGGGGGATGGATGAAAATGTGAACCCTTCAGCCACTTTTAAGCTCGCAGAGGCATTGATAAAAGCCGGAAAGGATTTTGAACTGGTGATCCTGCCGAGTCAGCCACACGGTTACAGCGGCGAGGCTTCAAATTTTTTCAATAAGAAACGCTGGAATTATTTCATACAGCACCTGCTGGACAAAGAGCCGGGCTGGGACTATAATTTTGAATAGGATGCAGAAGGATTGTGTAATCATTGGGGGAGGAATTATAGGCTTTTGTACGGCTTATTATTTGGTTAAAGATGGGCATAAAGTGACAATTCTCGACAAAGGAAATCTTGACAACGGCGCTTCCTTTGTGAATGCGGGATATATTACCCCCAGCCATTTTATACCTTTAAGTTCTCCCGGTATGATCACTAAAGGGTTTAAATGGATGCTTAATAGTCGCAGCCCCTTCTATGTAAAACCCAGACTGGACCTTGATTTCCTTAACTGGGCCTGGTGTTTTAAAAAATCGGCTACCGCTGCAAAGGTTGAAAAAGCCATTCCCGTCCTCCGAGAAATAAATCTCTTAAGCAGGGAGCTTTATCAGGAACTTAAGGATGCGAGGGAATTTGATTTTAATTATGATCACCACGGTCTTCTAATGTGCTATAAAACAGATCACGCCGGGGAGGAGGAAGCTCAAATTGCCGCAATTGCAGCTAAGGGTGGTATGAAAGTCAGCCATTTTTCCAAAGAAGAGCTCAACAACAAGTACCCGGATGCTTCTTATAATGTGAAAGGAGCTTATTTTTATGATACAGATGCGCATATGACCCCAGATGAGTTTATGCAGCAAATGCGGGAATACCTGGTGCAAAAGGGAGTGGAGTTCAGGCCGTACACTGCTGTGAAGGATTTTGTCGTTTCGGGAAACAGGATAGAGGCCATCGAGACTTCTCAGGGCAGGATCGCTGCAGATGAGGTCACTCTTACCGCCGGCACCTGGTCCTCAAAAATTGCAGCACGACTTGGCCTTCGAATGTTACTGGAAGCCGGGAAAGGCTACAGTTTTAATTTACAGCGGGAAACCGGGATCAAAGTTCCTTCCATCCTGGTGGAAGCAAAAGTAGCCGTGACCCCTATGAATGGCTTTACCAGATTTGCCGGCACTATGGAGCTTGGTGGTATCAACCATGATATCAACAAGCTAAGGGTGGATACCATTGCCGCTGCAGCCGGAAATTATTTTGACGGATTAAAGGTTAGTGAGGAGGAAAAAGGGACCGCACGGGCCGGACTTCGTCCCTGCTCCCCAGACGGACTTCCATACATAGGACGCTCACAGAAAATAAAGAATTTAAGCATTGGGACCGGGCACGCGATGATGGGCTGGAGCCTGGGCCCGGCAACGGGCAAAATACTGGCAGAGGTAATTGGGGAGAAGAAACCATCCCTGGACCTGCAGCCCTTTAGTCCCGACAGAAAATTTTAATATGAATAGCAATAGAGAATATGGAATTGGCGGCAGTACCGCTGCAGCAGAATTGGAAAAATTAATCGCTCCAAAGGATGGACCTGCACCTGTACCTGGGGAGGAATTCAGGCAACGACTTCAAAAGGCATCCCGGGCCCTGCAAGCTGCTCATCTTGATGCTTTATACATCAACGCCGGGACAAATCTTTATTATTTTACCGGTACCAGGTGGAACCCTTCTGAAAGATTAGTGGGAGCCGTGCTCTTTGCCACAGGGGAATTACACTACATAGTCCCGGAATTTGAAATAGGAACCATACAGGACTATATCGAGGTGGAGGGAGAAATTGTATCCTGGCAGGAACACGAATCTCCTACTGAAAAGATCGCTGCACTTCTTAAAGATAACAGCAGCCTCGCGGTGGATGATTCCACCTCTTTTGCTATAGTGTCCAGGCTTCAGGAAACGATCCTCAAGATAAGCAGTGCTGAAGATCTCATTAAGGAGCTGAGAATGGTCAAAAGCAATACTGAAATTACCCAGTTGCAATATGCAATGGACCTTACAATACAGGTGCAGAAAGCCGCCGCTGCCATCCTGCGCCCGGGAATTACTACGGCTGAGGTGGAGGGATTCATCCATGAGGCTCATAAAAAATTGGGGATACAATCAGGTTCTTATTTCTGCATTGTGCTCTTCGGGAAGGATTCGAGTTTTCCACACGGGGTTAAATCCCCAAAGGCATTGGAAGAAGGGGATATCGTGCTTGTGGATACCGGCTGCCGGTATAATGGATATCTTTCAGATATTACCCGCACCTACATCTACGGCACCCCTTCAGCATATCAAAAAGAGATATGGGAGATAGAGAAGTCGGCTCAAATGGAAGCCTTTAAGGCAGCCCGCTTAGGTGCAACTTGTGGAAAGATTGACGAGATGGTGAGGGAGCATTTGAGGAAAAATAACCTGGGATCTAATTATGACCTTCCCGGCTTGCCGCACAGGACAGGGCACGGCATAGGCCTGGACATTCACGAGCACCCATATATCCTTCAAGGCAATGACATTGAAATAAAGCAGGGCTTTACTTTTAGTATAGAGCCCATGATAGTGGTGCCGGGGGAATTTGGTATAAGGCTTGAAGATCATATTTTCCTGACTGCTGAAGGTCCCAAATGGTTTACACAACCAGCACATACAATGGAAGATCCATTTGGTGTGGAGATCTAAATTTTCTTTGGGTTATATTTGCTTCAAGCGATGAAACCTGTATTTTTCAAAATACCGAAAACCGAAAATTCTTCTATTAGGATACAATGGGATGAGGAGAGGCATTTTTATGACAAGCTGCATTATCACCCGGAGTTTCAAATTACCAGGATCAATAAGGGGGAGGGATTTTTATTTGGAGGTTCCGGAATGATAAAATTTCAACCCGGGGATGTATTTTTCATTGGCCCTAATATTCCTCACCTTCTAAAGAGTTCAAAAGAATATTACGAACCGGATTCTACGGGAGTTTCGGCAATTACCATATTCTTCAGCTACAATTCTTTTGGGGAGGCATTTTTTGAGATCCCGGAGATGCATACTATCAAAGATCTATTGTCTTCCTCCCGCCGGGTTATAAAAACCAATAATTTACCACTTGCCGATCTAATTCTGAAGACCGCTGATGAATCCCCCGTTTCCAGGATCATTAATTTGCTGAAGATCCTGGAGGATTTTCTGGGAGTGGAAAAGGATTATTTAAGTTCAGAGATCTTTGAATACGAGTTAAAGGAATCGGGTTTTAAACGCCTTAACCGGGTGCTTAACTACACCTTCTCCCGTGCTTCAGAAAATATAACCGTAGATGAAATAGCGGCCCAGGCCAGCCTTAGCAAATCCCAGTTTAGCAGGTTCTTTAAAGAGCGCACCGGGAAAACCTTCATCTCCTTCCTCAACGAGGTGCGAATTGAAAATGCCTGCACCCAGCTGCTGAACACAAGGGAGTCTATTGAGAAGATCTCATATGACAATGGTTTCCAAAATATATCAAATTTCAACCGGCAATTCAAAAAAGTAAAAAGCCTTACCCCTTCACAATTTCGGGCAGAACTGGAGTTGAAAAGATCATAGCCTGGATGTTGTTCTAAAAAACTGCATAATTAAGATTTACAAAAATATTACGTCCTCTGCGGGGGATGTTATTCCAGTCTGAAAACGTTGAATAATAAGTGTCAAATAAATTTTCTGCACCGGCTTTTACGGTCACTCTCTGGTTATTAAGGTACAGGCTTCGGGAAGCAGAAAGGTTTACTACAGTATATGCAGGGGTGCGGTTCTCGCCAAAACCTGTACTAAAATTACTTTGTTCCATCGCGCCTTCTATAGATCCTTCAATAGAAAACAAACCTTTGCTATATCCCAGGGCTGCAAAATAACTAAGCGGTTGCACCAGGGGAAGGTTTCTGTTTTTGTGATCCCTGCCGTGGTTGTAAATAAGTTTAGTGTTAATATGCCAATTCTTGTAAGGAAAAACTTCCAGCGAAAGATCTGTGTTGAAAAATGTGGCGTACGGCAGCTGGCTGTAAACCATAACCCCGTTGGCGCCAATTGTCATAGCGGTAAGGTCTGGATCCGGGATACCTATGATGTAGTCCTGGATATGAAAATAAGATCCGCTGAGCTTTGCACTCCAGAATTTGTTTTTAAATGCCACGGAGGAATTGAGCTCCATAGATCTTTCAGTGTCCATTCCCGGGTTTCCAATAAAATCGTATCCGTTAAAGCTGTTAAAGAGATAGAATCCATAAGCTTCAGAAACCGAGGGAGCCCTTTCCCCATATCCGGTACCCAGGCTATAATTCATTTTTCCTTTATGTAGCTGTAGCCTGGTAGATGCTCCAGCAAGGATCCTGTGTTTACTTTCCTTCATTTCAGGATAAAAGATCTTCAGGCTTTGAAGTCCCTGTTCGCTTTGTACAGAGTTGTTGTGCGATCCCAGGCTTCCGGTAATCTTTAAATTCAGATGCTCTGATAAAAGGATCTGGTCCTCCAGAAAAAATCCGTTATAAAAGGTGCGCACATCCGGCCAGGTGAGCATAAACATCTCCATCTCTGTAGGGTCATTTGGGAACATAGTCATCTCTGCCAGCGACTTATTGTAGAAACTGTTGAGGTTGATCTTAATTCTATGCTTTCCCACGGTTGAATTACCCTTAGAATAAAATCCATACGTGTCACTCCAGCCAGGCATATTCATTCGCATAGCAACATCCTCGCGTTGGGCATCATCCATAATATGCGTAATGGTATTAAAGTAGACCTTGGTTTCCCAATGGTCCAGTAGGGGATGGGGTTTATGGAACTCGTATTTTAAGGAACCTATGGCAGCCTTTGCAAGGGAAACATCCATTGGAAGGGCTGGGTAACCAATATCTGTAGCCTTATCAAGGATCACGGCAGCTTCTATGCTTTGATGCCTGGATAACCTGTACCCGCTAACTGCTGAAAAATTGTATTTGGTGAACCGGGAATACAAAACTTCTTTTCCCCCGCCTGCGTGGTAATTCTCTGCATCGCGGTGCATGAAATCTGCATTGAAGAAGAAATCTTCCTGACTGTAGTCTACTTTGGCACCTGCTATCTTTTGCTCGCCATTTGTCTCCAGCCCGGAGTTTACTTCTACCTTCCATCCTGAAGGTGAAAATCCTGTTTTGTGTATTTTCATATCCACTGCGCCTCCAATGGTAGCTCCATGTTCTGCCCCTTCCTGGCCACTGGAGATCGAGGCTTCCTGTAAATTGGAGATCTCAACATAGGAAGTTACAGGGTCCATTTTATCTGTACAGGCACTAAATATACGCATCCCGTCAATGGTTATCACAGTACGCTCTGTCGCCATCCCGTTGATCATAGGTTCCCAGGCGTATGCCCCTCTTTTGATCATCGATATTTTTGCCGACTTCTCCAAATATTCATCTAAAGTTGCGAGGGATTTATTTTCTTTTCTGGAGACATCTTTCTTATTTCCTATCACTATGACCTCTTTCATAGGGATGATATTTAACGTGTCTATTTCTGTTTCCTGTGCCCGGGTCCAATTCACCAGGAACAGGGAAATGCAGAGGGTGAGAATTTTTGTTTTCATTTGTCAAATTTTTTTAGCTGCCCGGGAATGGCATTTAGATCCTGGTCCCGGGCAGCTTTTTATTAGAATTCTAATTCGAAGAATATATTACTGTCCTGGTTGGTATCTGTAATTGCTTCTCCTATGATAATTTCTCCCGTTTCGTCTTCCAGTTGCAGGTTGATCTTCCAATATCCGCTCATGGTGAGATTGAGCTTTCCGTGGTAGACACCCTTATTGCCCTGGGTGAGATGTACATTGTTTGGGGAGCCGTGTCCCATGGCCGGCATCCGGGGATCTATTAAGATCCTGTAATTATCCACAATGGAAAATTTGTGCATATTTTCCATTTTATAGAGTGCAGCACTAATATCATTAGTAGCTACTTTTGGTTGCCGGGGTTCTATGATTGCCAGGACATAATTGACTTCATCCTTACCCTTAAAAACTGTTACTTTCTTCCTTGGAGAGGCCAGGACCTGGAGACGATCTTCCATAGAGAAATTTTCCCCGTCTACCGTATAGTTAATTTGAAGGCTCCATGTTCCGGAGTCCCCACCTGCCATTTGAAAAATAATGTATCCTTCGTAGGAAGTATTTTTCCCGGGAGCTTTGACTACTTCAGAATTTGGAGCAGAATGCTTTATAGTACCCATGTCCATAACCGGGATCCATTCAACTTCAGCATTTGGGATGTATTCCTTATCAATTTTGTCCTGTAAGCGGAGTAGAATTTTGTTATACCCCTCTTTCAGTTCTCCACTTTCAGAATATAGTTCCAGGAAGTGATGGTCATTTTCCAGGGTTTGGATTAAGAATAGATTTTCGGTTTCATTTAATGGTGCAGTCTCTTCAGAAGTTGTTGAACAGGAGGAAACAGCAGCTAGTAATAGCAGGCAGATATAATTGAAAAATTTCATTGTTTTTTATTTTGAATTAAGGCAATACTTTTCTTCATTCAGGTTTATGGCTGAATGACATGTTTGAAAGGATAATCTGGATATTTATGAAAGTGCTATTGGAGGATGCACGATCTTTTGTGAGAAAAGAAAATTGTATTTATTCTGATAATAAAAATGCTGCGGGAGGGGAACAATCAAAGTTGTTTCGTCCAGGGGATAGAAAACACTTATGTAATAAGTTATTTCCTGTTGAAATGAAAGTAGCGCCAGCTCATTTTTCTCCTTATTTAGATCTTCTCCGGCTTTAATAATTGTGCACTGGCCGTTGCATTCCAGTTCTGGTTTATCCTTGTTCTGGCAAAAAAGTTCTGTAAAGCTCTCGTTGTTTAGCGTATAGAAAGAAACCAGGTAGGTGAACCTGATATTATGGAATAAGGTTGCTATTAGAAAGATAAAGAGTAGACCGTATTTAAAAATGGCTTTCAACTAATCTAAATTTCCCACAAAGATACCCCGCCATAAAGCTAAAACAATATGATTGAAATCACTTTTAATGGTTTTTTAAATGGAGTGGAAATGGAGTCGGAATTTGAGGTGGGGGTAGAGTGTGTATTTGAGGGTGGTATTTACTCAAAGGGAGGAGAAAGGCAACCACCTAGATTATTTAATGATGCTCCGTATTTATGTCCAGCGGATAATGAGCATTGCGTTCACATTAACTTATATGCTTCCGCATATATAATGCCTTATACGTGTTAGATTGTATGTAAAAGCATATAAAATATTTCGGAGAAATTAAATTAAAAAGGAGGTGCTATCTTTTAAGGCTCCATTTTTAAAAATCACGACTTTAAACTTACAAAAACAGTAATCATAGTGCTTACCGGGGAGGGTTTATAGAACCCTGAGACGCACATTCTGCAAATGCCGCTATGCCTGCTGTCCCTGCCGGGCCAGGCGTCTTAAAACAAAAAAATCTGCTCAAGCGAAAAGGCCTGGCAGATTTTTTATGTTTTAATACGCAGCATAGCTGCGCTTGATTGTGGAGTCGGAGGGTTTCGAACCCTCGTCCAAACAAGCAATTCAGCTGCTTTCTACACGTTTAGTCTTCGTTTGGTTTTCGTTGCAAGACCGGCCGAAAACCACCAATCTTACACTTATCCTCAATTAGATTTCAGAAGAACATCAAGGCCCTGTCCTTCCTATATTTACTTTTTCGGTGTCTCTGGTGTGGCCGCCGTAAATCAAGGCTTCCACGAGACATCTCAGCTCCCTGCCTTGCAGGGATTAAGTATAACCTACTATGATTCGGTTATGCAGCCAAGGCGTAGTTATTCTCGCCGTTTAAAAAGTGTGAAATATGAGATTTACGAGCTAGTATCCCAGCGCTCGACGTGCTTACAACTCAATTCGACTCGCTGTCAAATCCAAGTCGACCCCATAATTTTAAGAACATTTTCGGTGTAAAAACATCTGCTCATAACGAGCGGTTCCTAAGCCGAAGATGCAAAGATACAGTTTAAAATTTATATCTTTGAACAACACCTTCATTAAAGCAAAACCCATACCAAAATGATAAAATTTGCCCTCATCAAGGAAAGGAAAACCCCGCCCGACAGGCGTGTTGTTTTTTCTCCCCAAAAGCTAAAGGAAGTGGTGAAGCAATTCCCCGAAGCGAGTTTTAAAGTGGAAACCTCAGATATCAGGATCTTTCCCGATGATGCGTATAGACAGGCCGGTTTTGAGGTTGCTGAAGATGTATCAGATTGTGATGTGATGCTGGGGGTGAAGGAGGTGCCATTGCCGGCTCTCATCCCAAATAAAAAATATTTTTTCTTCTCACATACCATAAAGAAACAGCCCTACAACCGTGATCTCTTGCGGGAGATCCTTCAGAAGAATATAGAGTTATATGACCACGAGGTGATCGTAAAGGAAAATGGCCACCGGCTTATTGGCTTCGGAAGGTATGCCGGGTTGGTGGGCGCTTATAATTGCTTCAGAGGCCTGGGGCTTAAAGAAAACCTTTTTGAACTTCCTAAGGCTGAAAACCTGCCAGACTTACAGGCACTTTTGGCAGAATTGGATAAGATTGAAATTCCCAATCGCAAGATCGTTTTAACTGGAAGCGGGAAAGTGGCCCACGGGGCTAAAGAGATCCTGGACTATCTTAGAATAAAGCAGGTTGAGGTAGGAGAGTACCTGGAAAAGGATTTCGATCAGTCTGTATACTGCCATATAGATGTTCTGGATTACAACAAGCGAAAGGATGGGGAAATAAAGAATAATCAGGATTTCTATAAACATCCCGAAGAGTATGAATCTAATTTCCTGAGATTTGCCCGTAGCAGCGACATTTTTATCGCCGGCCATTTTTATGGGGACGGGGCTCCCGTGTTCTTTACCAATGAGGAGGCTTCTATGCCCAATTTCAGAATAAAATTAATTGCAGATATTTCCTGTGATATCAAGGTGCCAATTCCAAGTACTATTAGGCCTTCAACCATTGCCGATCCTTTTTATGGTTTTGATCCCGTTACAGAACGGGAGGTGGATTTCCGTGAAAAAGGTGCTATAACAGTAATGGCTGTAGACAACCTGCCTTGCGAGTTGCCAAAAGATGCCAGCGAAGGTTTTGGAGAGATGTTCCTGGAGCACGTGATCCCGGCATTTTTTAACGGTGATAAAGATGGGGTCCTGGAGCGGGCAAGAATGACCCAAAACGGGCATTTAACTCCCAGGTTTAAATATTTACAGGAATATGTGGACGGTAAACTAAATACAGTAGAAAATGAATAAGCTTTTTTTAATAACAGGTTTTGTCTTGCTTATAAGTTTTGCAGCACCTGCACAGGTGAATGTAATGACCTATAATATAAAATATGCCACAGAGAATGATGGCGAGAACAGCTGGTCCAAACGTAAGGATCATCTCACCAATCAATTGAAGTTTTATCACCCCGATATTATGGGGGTGCAGGAGGCCTTGCACGGGCAGCTGGAACATATCAAAGAGCATGTTGCAGATTATCAATATGTGGGTGCGGCACGGGATGACGGCAAGACTAAGGGAGAATACAGTGCGGTTTTTTATAATACCACTAAATTTGAAATGCTCGAGGAGGGTACCTTCTGGCTTTCTGAAACCCCAAAGGTGCCTTCCAAAGGCTGGGATGCGTCCTTTCCAAGGGTTTGTACCTGGGTTAAATTAAAGGAGAAAGAAGGAGGAAAGGAATTCTTTGTATTCAATACTCATTTTGATCACGAGGGGGATGAAGCAAGAGAGAAGAGTACGCAACTTATCCTGGACAAAATGGCTGAAATTAATAAGGAAGAAAAACCAGCAATTTTAATGGGAGACCTTAACCTGGAGCCGGATACTGAACCAATTAAGAAAATCGCTGCACAAATGAATGACAGTAAGTATAGCGCTCAAACTGTGAGTTTTGGCCCTGAAGGTACTTTCAACGGTTACGATTTTAAGGCGCCTGTAGAGCGCAGGATAGATTATATCTTTACCACCAAAGGCAATATTAAGATATTGAAATATGGGGTCCTGAGTGATTCAAAGGATCTTAAATATCCATCAGATCACCTGCCTGTTGTGGTGAAGCTGCGGTTTCAATAACTGCGGAAGGATTAAAAGTAAAGCCGGATAACTGTAAGGTCATCCGGCTTTTTCTTTTTCTATTAACGGAAATCGGGATTATTAGGATCTCCCGGTCCGCGGTTTGGCCTGTCGGGATTCTCGGGTCCGGGTTCTGGTTTATTAGGTTCATCGGGTCCCGGCAGGGGAGTGTGCGGATTCTCAGGTCCTCCCGGTGGGGTGCGAGGATCCTGCGGTCCTCGTTTAGGAGAATCGGGCTCTTCCGGTTCCCTGCCGGGCGAAGTCGTTCTGCGGGAAGTATCGGTGAGATTATCTGGCGTTCTTTCCGGCGGGATCTCTGATGCCTCTGCTCTTAATTTACTTATAATATCCTTAAAATGTTCTCCTGCCGCTTCCCGGCCACCAAGGCCATAGCTTAACGCCACGGCCACAGCTATAGCACCTAATATAAGACCAAAAGCGAGCTCTACGATCTCATTGGCTATTCCCATAGTGCGAAGAGCTATAGCTATGAACAAAGCCAGGGAGGCCCATCTAATGATGCCCGCAATAAAGGTGTTATTTCGGGAGCGGGTCATGGTATTGTAAATAAGAAGGGAAATATAATTACCCACTGCCAGGATTATTAGACCAAAAATGATTTGCCCGGTTACTTCCAGGATCTCATTAAGGGTTATGGTAAGCCTGTCCAGTCCAAGAATCTCCACCGCGGTAATGACACCGAAAAAGACGAGGAAGAAGTAGACCAGGTTCGCCAGTATTTTTGAAAGGGATTGGTTAGCTCCAATCATATTATGTATCTGTATCTTTTCAGCAGCATTGTCCAGTCCCATACTTTTAAAGAGATCTTCCAGGAAATTTGCAAGGAATTTTCCTCCCCAAATGAAGACTGCAAGGATAAGACCCGCAACCAGGATTTGCCCAATCATTTCAGTAAACGCATACAGCACGTCATTGGCCGGCTGTGATATGGCATCCATTTGTAAGGCATTGAATGCCTGTATAAGGAAGGGGATGAAAATAACGATGAATACGATCTTGCGCAGGATCCTCACCAGTTTATCTGTATCCTTAAAGCCTGTTCTGTCTACAAACCTATCCAGGAAACTACCCCCGATATGGATGAGGTTGGAAACAAATTTTGCGAGAAGGTATCCAATGAACCCAATAAGGATAGCACCAATAAGATTAGGAATGAATAACAGGAATTCGTTAAGCATATTTCCTAAGGGTGCCAAAGCTTCATTAATTCCCAGTACTTCAAGGACCGCGAGAATTACTATGATCATCACAAGATAATACACGATATTGGCAAGGAAGACATTCGTATCACCTACGTTGCTCTTGCCGAACACCCGCTCATCCCAGGAGGTCTTCCTAAGGAGCTTTACTATAATAGCTTTGATCCCACGGGCCAGCAGCCAGCCTATGAGGAGGATCAATAAAGCCGCCAGGAGATCTGGCAGGAAATTGGCTATTCGATGGCCAAAAGATTCAAATTGATTTTCCATGTTTTGGTTAGTTTAGTGATTAATATCCTCAAATTAAGGAATATAGGAGGAAGCTGCTGCAGTATTAACACGAGTTTAAACCTTGAGAGTAAGAAGTCAGGTTAAAAAGGAATATTTCCAGGATGAGGTGAAAAGGAAGAAATGGGAATTATGCAGAGTGGATTTCTACTTTTATAAAGTCTTTTTTCAAGAGATTCTTAAGGTGAGCAAATTATTGCTTCTTAAATTAATGAGAGAGTAGCGGTTAACTGGAAAAGAGCTTTAGGAGAAGAGGAATTTTAAGTTTTTGAAATATATACACCCTTTAGTACACGGGGCTTGAAAATTCTGAATGGCTGGATGATCTTAGATAGCATATAGTAATCTATCTTTTTAATATCTTAAAATATCGTCTACCGTTGCTTTGATAGATTCAATATCCCTTGAAGATAATTCTCCCAGTTTTTTATCTAATATTTTTTTTGAAATTGACCGAATGTGAAAAGTAAGAACTTCAGATTTTTGCTGGAGTCCATTTTTTTCATCCGGTAGCAAAATGAGGTTACCTTTGTAGTTCTTAATTTTGGAAGTCAATGGGCAAACAATTACCACATCGAGGTATTTGTTTACTAAATTACCGCTTATTATAACTGCAGGCCTTCTACCCCCTTGTTCCTGCATTCCTCTCGCTCCTATGTCACTCGTCGGATGCAAGACAGGGTCCAAATGAATATCCCAAATCTCCCCCTGCTTCATTCCTTATCCCCGGCATCAAGATTTTCTAAATAATCTGTCATTCCTTCTTCAGCAATGGACATTATATCCTGGTCCTTCCCGGCAACTTTATAGGATCTTACATACTCTGCCCGGTTGAGTTGATCCAGATAGATTCCAAGGGATTTTTCAATGATCTTATTCTTTGCAATACCATATTGTTTGGCCATTGCATCAAGCTTTTCGAAAAGATCATTCGGCAGGGATGAGGTGAATGTTTTCATTTTATACTTATAAAACATAAATATAAAAAATAATATAGGAAAAGGGATGTTTTTAACCTTGTAGATTATCCAAAACTATTCACGGTTTTCCTAATAGCCACCAGGTTGCCCAGAAGCTTCTCCAGGTATTGGATATTCAGCATATTGGCGCCGTCGCTTTTTGCATTTGCAGGGTCAAAATGGGTTTCAATGAAGATCCCGTCGACACCCGTAGCGATCCCGGCTCTTGCTATGGTCTCTATCATATCTGGTCTTCCCCCTGTTACTCCGCTACTTTGATTTGGTTGCTGCAGGGAATGGGTCACATCCAGCACGGTAGGTGCAAATTCTCTCATAGTTGGAATGCCTCTAAAATCCACGATCATATCCTGGTAACCAAACATGGTCCCGCGATCTGTTACCATTACCTGTTCATTGCTACATTCCTCCACTTTTCGCACGGCGTGTTTCATGCTTTCAGGGCTCATGAATTGTCCTTTTTTAAGGTTTACCACCTTCCCGGTTTCAGCAGCGGCAACAACCAGATCTGTTTGCCTTACGAGGAATGCAGGGATTTGCAGTACATCCACGTATTGTGCTGCCATTGCGGCATCGCTTACTTCATGAATGTCTGTTACCGTTGGAATTTCAAAGGTTTCTGAAACTTTTCTAAGGATCTTCAGGGCCTTTTCATCGCCAATCCCGGTAAAACTGTCTATCCTGCTGCGGTTAGCCTTCTTAAAAGATCCTTTGAAGATGTATGGGATCTCCAGTTTAATGGTGATCTCCACCACTTTTTCAGCAATTCGTAGGGCCATTTCTTCTCCTTCAATAGCGCAGGGGCCTGCAAGAAGGAAAAAATTATTTGAGTTGGAATGTTTTATCTGCGGAATATTTTCAAGCTTCATATAGGAAAATTTGCTACAAAGATACTTTTTTTAGTTAGTATACCTTTTAGCACCCATTATTTTCCCTGAAAGCAGCAGGAGATTAAAATCGCCACAACACTTCAGAAAATTGGATTTCCCGTCAAAACAGTTTAAAATACTGTAAATGAAAGTTTTATATAAATTATTTTTTTTAAAAGAATTAAGGGAGCCCCTGTTTTATTCGATAAAAATAAACGTACCTTTGCAGCCTTAAAAATCAGGCGTTTATATGACAGCTATTAAAAACATTGCGATTATCGCACACGTTGACCACGGAAAGACCACATTGGTAGATAAGATTATGTACCATTGTCAACTTTTCAGGGAAAATGAAAATACAGGGGATCTTATTCTTGATAATAATGATCTTGAAAGAGAACGTGGTATTACAATTACTTCTAAAAACGTTTCCGTAGTTTATAAAGGAACCAAAATAAATATCATCGATACTCCCGGTCACGCCGATTTTGGTGGGGAGGTAGAGCGAGTTTTGAATATGGCAGATGGGGTTCTGCTTCTTGTAGATGCTTTTGAAGGCCCTATGCCACAAACCCGTTTCGTACTTCAAAAAGCACTTAACCTTGGCCTTAAGCCTTGTGTGGTTATCAATAAAGTAGATAAGGAAAACTGTACTCCAGAGGAGGTTCATGAGAAAGTATTTGATCTTATGTTTGAACTGGGTGCAGAGGAGTGGCAGCTTGACTTTCCTTCAGTTTATGGAAGTGCCAAGAATAACTGGATGAGCGAGGACTGGAAGGAACCTACAGATAATATTGAGCCATTATTGGATATGGTTATTGAGCATATCCCTTCTCCTAAGATCGAGGAAGGTACTCCTCAAATGTTGATCACCTCTCTTGACTTTTCATCTTTCACAGGAAGGATTGCCATTGGAAGGTTGCAAAGAGGTGTGCTAAAAGAGAATATGCAGGTTTCCCTGGTAAAACGTGATGGAAGCATTAAGAAGACCAAGATCAAGGAACTTCACATTTTTGAGGGTGTGGGAAGAAGGAAAATTGATGAAGTTCATGCAGGTGATATTTGTGCCATCGTTGGGCTTGAAGGTTTTGAGATTGGAGATACTGTTGCCGATATTGAGAATCCTGAGGGATTAAAGACTATAGCTATCGATGAACCTACGATGAGTATGCTTTTCACTATTAATGACTCTCCATTCTTTGGAAAGGACGGTAAATTTGTTACTTCCCGTCATATCAAGGACAGGTTGATGAAAGAATTAGAGAAGAACCTTGCCTTAAGGGTTCATGAAACAGACAGTGCCGATAAATTCCTGGTATATGGCCGTGGGGTTCTCCATTTATCTGTTCTTATTGAGACTATGAGAAGAGAGGGCTATGAGATGCAGATCGGTCAGCCGCAGGTTATTATAAAAGAGATCGATGGCGTTAAATGTGAGCCTATAGAGGAACTTACCATTGACCTGCCTGAGAATGTATCTGGAAAAGCCGTTGAGATGGTTACTATGAGAAAAGGGGAGATGTTGAGTATGGAGTCCAAAGGAGAACGTATGAACATACAGTTCCTTATTCCTTCACGTGGTATCATCGGCTTAAGAAATCAATTGCTTACAGCCACTGCAGGAGAGGCAATTATGGCCCACAGGTTCAAGGAATACCAACCACTTAAAGGTGGTATCCCAGAGCGTCAAAACGGTTCTTTGGTATCTATGGAAAAAGGAAAAGCAATTCCTTACTCTATCGATAAATTACAGGACAGGGGTAAATTCTTCGTTGACCCGGGTGAGGATATTTATGAAGGTCAGGTTATTGGGGAAAATTCCCGCCAGGATGATATGGCGGTGAATATCACTAAAACCAAAAAGCTTTCAAACGTACGATCATCAGGCGCCGACGATAAGGCTAAGATCGTTCCTGCTATTAAATTCTCTCTTGAAGAAGCATTGGAATATATACAGAAGGATGAATATGTTGAGGTTACTCCAAACTTCCTGAGACTGCGCAAGATCTACTTAACAGAGAATGAGCGTAAGAGAAATAAAATAGCTTAATTCTCTATTAAATAAGAATTTTAAAAGCAGTCTTTCTCCCCGGGAGAGGCTGCTTTTCTTATTTTAGTGCATTGAATAAAGCTACTTAAACCCGAAATATGGAAATACTTGGAATATCATATGTGGAATGGATAGGCTACGCTGCATCCCTGTTTGTTTTACTTTCTTTCTTAATGAAAAACATCACCACCCTGCGGTATGTAAACAGTATAGGCTGTCTTTTCTTTGTCGCCTATGGAATATTACTGGCCACTTCCTGGCCCATTATTATCACCAATGTTGCAATTGTTTGTGTGAATGTCTATTACCTGTTCATCAACAAAAAACAACCTGTCCCGGCAGATGAGGTTAAACCCTAGCGCCCCGACCCCCGAATGGGGAGAGGGGGAAGTTAAGAGTTAGGATTTAGGAGTTATGGGTTTTGGAATGTGGCGTTCACTGTTTGAAGTTAAAAGATTATTGGCACCGGCTTTGGTTATTGGGGGAAAATTTCGAGGATTTCGGTGGCTTTCGGTGGCTTTCGTAGATGGTTTAACCACGGAGTTTAAAGGGAGGTTAAATGGGAGTTTCACGGAGTTTTGCTAAGAGAAGCAAGAATCAAGAGGCAAGAAGCAAGACATATAGGCAAAATAAATAATCTCCTATTTTTTAGTCTAACAGCGCAGCGGTCTTTTTTTAACCTACAACCTACAACCTACAACATACAACCAACTACTTCTAACACGCCTGGACTATCCACATTCCTCTTTCCACTCTCCACTTTTTCTAACGACTAACGACTAACGACTAAAACGTTTTCTGCACCACCTCAAACACCCTCTCTCCGTCACATTTTAATGTTTTAGAGGGATATTTCAGCAATAAAGCGTAATCGTGAGTGGCCATAAGGATGGTATTGCCATTCTTGCTTATTTCCTGAAGTACTTCCATCACCTCTACAGAGGTCTGGGGATCCAGGTTTCCGGTAGGCTCATCGGCCAGGATCAATTCGGGGTCGTTTAATAATGCCCGGGCAATGGCGATACGCTGCTGTTCCCCGCCGGAGAGCTGGTAGGGGAATTTAAATCCTTTGGTTTTCATTCCCACCTTGTCCAGCACTTCATCGATCCTGCGATCCATGGAAGCTTTATCTTTCCATCCTGTAGCCCGAAGCACAAACTGAAGGTTATCTCTCACGTTCCGGTCATTCAGCAATTTAAAATCCTGGAATACCACACCTAGTTTCCTTCTTAAAAAGGGAATGTCTTTTTCTTTCAAAGTACGTAGGTTATAATCTACAATAGTCCCTTCACCTTCAGTTAAGGGAAGGTCCCCGTAAAGGGTTTTCATGAAACTACTTTTACCGGTACCTGTCTTTCCTATTAAATAAACGAAATCCCCTTTATTGATAGTTACATCAACTTCAGAAAGAATAAGGCTTTCACGCTGATAAATGGCGGCGTTTTTTAATTCGAGAACGGTTTGGGACATAAAAGGAAAAGGTTTATAGTTTAAGTAACGTAAAATTATGGGTAAATATACATTATTCACAAGGTGGCTGTATACTTTTTTAGACATTAACATAATTATACCGTCCATCCTGCGTTATAAAATGAGCGTTTATATATCTTTGATTCATCAATCTAAAAACACTTTAATGACACGAAAATTTGCCTCTGTATTCTTTGGTTTTTTTCTTTCGGTTTCTACAATGGTGGCACAGCAAACCGCCGCTTATACAAATGAACTTGTAACTTTTAACCGCGCCCTTGAACTATATAATAATGAGCAGTACCTGGCGGCCCAAAAACTGTTTGATGATGTAAAGGGAAAAACCCGGGATGAGAAAATAGAATCTGATGCTGCCTATTATATCGCCAACGCAGCAGTACGCCTTGGACAACCGGGTGCCGATAAGTTGATGGAGAATTTCGTTGAACGATATCCTACCAGCACCAAGCGTAACTCTGCTTTCATAGACGTGGCCGATTATTACTTCGAGACCGGCAAATATTCCCTTGCCAGGAGATGGTACGACAGGGTTGATGAGAAAGGAATGAGCAGGGCAGAGAAGCAGCGCTATTATTTTAATAACGGTTATGCCTATTTCACTACCAACCAGTATGAGGAGGCTCAAAAATACTTTAACAGGGTAAGAGATTCAAAGGAATATGGCTCGCAGGCAAAATATTATCTTGGATATATGGCCTATGAAGGAGATGATTATGAGGAAGCCAATGAGCTTTTTGAAGAAGTAAAAGATAATGACCGTTACCAGGAAAACCTTTCTTATTTCCAGGCCGATATGAACTTTAAACTGGGGAATTTTCAGAAGGCTATCGAGCAGGGGCTGGAGCAATTGCCAAAATCCAACAGAAATGAGATCTCCCAGTTGAATAAGATCATAGGGGAGAGTTATTTTAACCTTGGGGAGTATGAAAAGGCTATTCCATACCTTCAGGAATATAAAGGGCTTAGAGGAAAATGGACCAATACAGATTATTACCAGCTGGGTTACGCTTATTTCCAGCAGGGAAATTACGAGGCAGCCATTTCAGAATTCAATAAGATCATAGATGGTAATAATGCAATTGCCCAGAATGCCTATTATCACCTTGCCCAGTCTTACCTGGAGCTTGACCAAAAACAACAGGCACTTAACGCATTTAAGAATGCCAGTGAAATGGCTTTCGAAGCAAAGATCCAGGAAGATGCTTTTCTTAATTACGCCAAACTGGGATATGAAATAGGGAACAGCTATACCAACCCATCCCAGGTATTCATAAATTATCTTGAAAAATATCCCAACTCCCCACAGAGGGAAGAGATGGAAAGTTTGCTTATAGATTCCTTTATCACTTCAAAGAATTACCGCGAGGCAATGAACCTTCTTGAAAACAACAGGAACTTTAGTGACAAAGTTGCTTACCAAAAAGTAGCTTATTACTACGGGCTGGAACTTTACGGGGAGGAGAATTACCGGGAAGCAAGTGTAAACTTTGATAAGTCCTTAACAGAAAGAAGGGACCCTGTTATCACTGCCAAGGCAACTTTTTGGAAGGCTGAAAGCGATTTTAACCTTAACAGGATAAGGGAAGCCCTTGTAGGTTACAGGGAATTTCAGGGAATGAGTGGAGCGCAGGGTACTGCTGAAATGGAAAATATAGATTACAATATTGCCTATGCCTATTTCAAGCAAAAGGAATATGATCGCGCCATTGATTTCTTCAAACGCTTCTCAAGTGATAATTCAAAGGACAAAGTGAGAAGGAACGATGCTCTTACAAGACTTGGAGATACCTATTTTGTGACCAGCCAGTACTGGCCAGCAATAGAAGCCTATGATAAGGTGATCCAAATGAACCTTGGAAGAGTAGATTATGCTGCTTACCAAAAAGCTATAAGCTATGGATTCGTAAACAGGAATGACAGCAAGATCGAAAGCCTTAATAGCTTCATCAACAAATACCCGCGGTCCTCTTACAGCGATGATGCCCTATATGAGCTTGGAAATACTTATTTGGCGATGGAAAATACATCCAGGGCTGTAGATACTTATTCCAGGCTTATCAATGATATGAGAGAAAGTCCTTTTGTGCCACAGGCAATGTTAAAACAAGGACTTATATATTATAACAGCAACCAAAATGATAAAGCACTCGAGAGATTTAAAGGAGTGGTGTCAGATTTCCCTAACTCCCCGGAATCTATGCAGGCTGTTTCCACTGCCAGGCTGGTTTATATTGATATGGGACGTACAGATGAATATGCGAGCTGGGTGAAAAATGTTGATTTCGTAGAAGTAACAGATGCTGATCTTGATAACACCACTTTTGAAGCTGCAGAGAAGCAATACCTTAATAATAATACTGCAGCAGCTAAAACTGCCTTCCAGAGGTATTTGCAAAGTTTTCCAAATGGATTACACTCCCTAAAGAGTAACTTCTACCTGGCGCAATTATATTTTAGGGATGACCAGAAGGATGATGCGGTCAAGCATTACAGGTTTGTGGTGGAAAGGCCCAGAAGTGAATTTTCTGAGCAGGCATTGGCGAGATTATCACAAATATACCTGGAGAAGAGAAATTACAAGGAAGCCGTGCCACTTCTTAAAAGGTTGGAAGCTGAAGCCAGTTTTGATCAAAATAAGGTCTACGCTCAATCCAATCTTATGAAATCCTATTATGAGCTCAAGGATTTCAATCAGGCCGAAGCGTATGCTGAAAAGGTGCTGGCAAACCCCTCAATTGAGAATAATGTGAAGAGTGATGCCCAGATCATGGTGGCCCGCGCAGCTATGCAAAGCGGAAATGAGAATAAGGCCCGAAATGCCTATGCCGAGGTCCTGAAGATCGCAACAGGCGAACGAGCGGCAGAAGCATTATATCACGATGCCTATTTCAAGCACAAGGCCGGGAACTTTAAAGAGTCCAATGAAGCCGTACAAAAGCTGGCTAAGGATTATTCAGGTTATAAATTCTATGGAGCCAAAGGCCTGGTGCTTATGGCAAAGAACTTCTATGCTCTTAAAGATGCTTACCAGGCAACTTATATTCTTGACAACGTGATCAAGAACTTTAAGGAATTCCCAGACGTGGTGGACGAAGCACAAAAAGAGCTTAAGCGAATTAAAGCTATGGAGGCACGTACAAATGCATCTGTAGAACCCAACAACTAATCTATTTAAAACTAACAATTAAGAACTTCTCTATGCAAATTCTTTCTATCAAAAGAAGCCTGTTTCTCTTTGCTTTTTTGTCATCAGGTTTCCTTTTTGCACAGGACCGCCCGCTTGGCAGTGAAACAGTAATAGTGGTGAAACCATACACCCCCTCTGTAAATGATGCATTCAAAATACGGGAAACCCTCAGCGCCAGTGATTCTGTAAGGCTGGAGAAGAAATCCCTCCAGTACAGAATATTTTCTGTGCCTGTAGCTTCAACTTTTACTCCCTCAAAAGGACAGGCCACAAAGGTGGAAAGGGCTCAAAGGGTGAAATTGTATAATAATTACGCCACCCTGGGATTCGGAACCTATTCCAATATCCTGGCAGAATTCTACAGCAATATCGAGGTGAACAGGAGTGATAATTTTGGGGTCTTTTTAACCCATAATTCCTCACAGGGAGGAATAGAAGGGGTGAGGCTGGATGATAAATTCTATAATACCCAGCTTAATCTTAATTACAACTCCCGTAACAGGAACAGCTCCTGGAATACAGAGGTAGGCCTGCAGCACCAGCTATTCAACTGGTATGGCCTGCCGGAGGGGATACAGCTGTCACAGGAGATGATAAATTCTATAGATCCGCAACAAAATTATTACTCAGCTTTTGTGGGCGGGGAATTGGAATTATATGATTCATTTTTTGAAAACGCAACAGCAGGGTACAGATTTTTTGGGGATGCCTATCAAAGTGCTGAACATCATTTCAAGACAGACGCTGTTTTTGAATTGAATATTGCCGATGAACTAATCACCACTACCTTTCAAGGAGATTTTATCTCGGGGAGTTTCGAGGAAGATCCTATGTTTACAGGTACCGGGGTAAATTATAGCTTTCTGAACGTGGGGCTAACACCAAGTTTACTTATTTTAAGAGATGACCTAACTCTTAATCTGGGAGTATCGCTTTTTTATTCCCTGAATGCTGAGAATAGTAAGAACAGTATTTATCTCTATCCAAGTGTAACGGCAAGTTACAGACTTGGTGGTGATTACTTCATTCCTTATGCAGGAGTTGAAGGAACCCTGCAACAAAATTCTTATTACAGGCTGGCCCAGGAGAATCCATATGTATCTCCTAGCCTTGACATACAACCTACAGATAGGCCTTACGACGCTTATCTGGGTGCCAAAGGAAAGCTTTCTAACAGCATTGGATATAACTTTCGGGCAAATTACATAAGCGAATACAACAGGCCATTATATTATAAGAACAGCTATGCCTTTTCCAATGGTGAAGACTACAGCTTTGGAAACTCATTCGGTGTATTTTTTACCGATCTAACCACCCTCTCGGTATATGGAGAGATCAATGTTGATGTGAACAGGAACTTCAGGCTTGGATTAAATGCCGCTTACTTCGATTACTCTGCAGATAACCAGACAGAAGCCTGGAATTTACCAGATTTTCGTGCCAACATCCTGGCCGATTACCAGATAACCGATAAATGGTTTGCCGGGGCAAATGTATTCTTTGTTGGTGAAAGAAAGGATTTTACTTCCTCATTATCGGGGGAAAATGAAGTGCCGCGTATTGTTACCCTTGACAGTTATATCGATCTTAACGCTAATATTGGCTACAGGTTCAATGATCAACTCTCTATTTTTGCAAGGGGTCACAACCTTCTGGGAGATAACTATGAGAGATGGCAGGACTTCCCGGTACAGGGAATACAGGTACTTGCAGGGGCGACTTATAAATTCGATTGGTAATCCATAAATAAAAGATGAAAACGGCTGCTTTTGGCGGCCGTTTCCATTTCTGTTGTATATTGGACGTGATTAAGAGGGAAGGCAATATTGCTATTCCCTTTTTTTAATTTTAATAAATCCGGAAATTGAATGAATCGATTAAATATCAGTGTTTTATGTATGCAGTTCAACAAGTATTCTTAACAATAAAAAAACATTGAAAATATAATTATCTACAATTAAGACTGTAATATTGTACCCTCAAATCGAGGAATTATAACCATTCCATAACTTTAGCTTTATAAATGGCAAAATTTAAACGTAGTGACAGGTCCAGGCCCTATTTGAACATTCTGGATTTCATGGTCCAGGAAAAAACCTTCCTGGGTATCGTAATAGTTGGAATTATTATGGCCGGGATATTTACCGGTAACACCCAGGCCGCGATGTGGATTGGGTTCTTTTTTGCTGCCTATGCAACGGTTGCAAATGACAGTATCCAGTCCCTTGGAACTTTTATTGAAAGTAATAAAAATAGAAGCTGGTGGATCTTATGGCTTTTCGTAGGTACCATTTTCCTGGGAGTAGTAACTTTTAGCTGGTTATATTTTGACGGGGACGTTACCTATCAAAGACTGTTGAAACCAGATGGATCAACGGCCTACCCGCATCCAGAGAGTTTTAGCTTTTTCCAGATCATTGCACCGCTGGTCCTTCTTATCCTTACAAGGCTTAAAATGCCTGTGTCTACCACTTTCCTTATCCTGAGTGTATTTAGTGCAGATACCAGCGGTATTACCTCGGTGGTATGGAAGAGCTGGTCGGGATACATAATGGCCTTTATACTTTCCTTTCTTGTTTGGTATCTTTCTTACAAGACCATTAAAAAATATTTCAAGAGCCGTAAATTCCATAAAAGCTGGACAGCAATTCAATGGGTAGTAAGTGGTACCCTGTGGGGTGTTTGGGTAATGCAGGATGGTGCAAACATCGCGGTGTTTCTTCCAAGGCAGCTGGATTTGACCCAATTTATCATATTCTCTGCCACTATTTTTGGAGGACTGGGGCTCCTGTTCTACCTGCGGGGAGATAAGATACAGGAGGTAGTTAGTGAAAAGGTTCGTATAAGCGATGTGAGGGCTGCAACCCTTGTTGATTTGACTTATGTGATCCTGCTCATCTATAAATTATTTATAAGTACAGTACCTATGAGTACCACCTGGGTTTTCCTGGGGTTATTGGAGGAAGAGAGATTGCCATTAGCCTTGCCAGGAAGAAGAAAGGTAAGAAGCACCGCAAGAAGGCAGGCCGAATGATCTTTAAGGATTTCTCGTATGCCATGATTGGACTATTTGTTTCTATTGCGCTTGCAGCGGGAGCCAATCCAAGCATTCGCAATACGATCGTAGAAAGTATTACAAACCTTTTTTAGATATATAAATAAGAAAATAGTGAAATGCACTTCGATTTGGAGTGCATTTTCTATTTTTATCAAAATTTTAAATTAATGATGAAAAATATTCTCATTGCTGTACTCCTCAGCACAATGCTTTTCTCCTGTAATGCAGTTGAGCGCCAGGAGGCAGATCTTCTGGTTTTTAATGCTGAAGTTTATACCGTTAACGATAATTTCGATATCGTAGAGGCTTTTGTGGTGAAAGAAGGGAAGATCCTTGAAACCGGTACTGCTGAAGCTTTGCGGGAAAAATTTGAATTTGGAGAACAATTGGATGCACAGGGAAGGACTGTACTCCCTGGTTTCATTGATGGCCATGCACACTTTTACAGGCTTGGCCTGCAGCAACAAAAAGTGGACCTCACAGGAACAAAGAGTTTTGATGAGGTGGTTGAAAGAATAGTGGCTTTTCAAAAAGAGCACAATGATGATTTTATTACCGGTCGTGGCTGGGACCAGAATGACTGGGAGGTAAAGGAATTTCCAATAAAGGATACACTAGATAAATTGTTTCCCGATACTCCTATAGCTGTAACGCGTATAGATGGTCATGCCTTGCTGGTAAATCAGGCCGCGCTGGACCTGGCAGGGATCACTGTTGATACTCCCGCCCAGGGAGGTGCCATTGAAGTTAAAGATGGAAAACTCACAGGGATACTTATAGATAATCCAATGGGCCTGGTAGCCAATGCCCAACCGGAACCTTCTATCGAGGAGCAGGTAAACGCACTTCTGGAAGCTGAAAAGATTAGCTTTGAGTATGGACTCACAACTGTTGTTGATGCCGGGATAGATAAAAATACCGTAGAATTAATAGATAGCCTGCAGCAAAGAAATGAACTGAAAATAAGGTTGTATGCAATGCTAAGTAACACCCCTGAAAATCTTGATCATTATCTTGGTGGGGATCCTGTTAAAACAGAAAGACTTAATGTGCGTTCGGTAAAGTTCTATGGCGACGGGGCTTTAGGTTCAAGAGGTGCGGCTTTAAAAGCACCTTATTCAGATCATGCAGGGCATTACGGGGCGTTGTTGTCTCCTGTTGAGGACTTCAGAAAAATCGCAGAGAGAGTGGCCGCTTCAAAATTTCAAATGAACACCCATGCAATTGGGGATTCGGCCAATGTAGTGGTTCTGGAAACATATAAGGAGCTGTTAAGTGATGGGGAGGACAGGAGATGGAGAGTGGAACACGCCCAGATCATAGATGAGGAGGATTTCAAATATTTCAGTAAAAACATTATCCCTTCAGTACAACCCACTCATGCTACCAGTGATATGTATTGGGCAGAAGACAGGTTGGGGCCTCAAAGGATAAAAGGTGCTTATGCATTTAAAAGGCTTCTTGACCAGGCAGGGGTCATTGCCCTGGGTACAGATTTTCCTGTGGAAGAGGTGAGCCCCTTCTATACGTTTTATTCTTCTGTAGCCAGGAAGGACCTGGAGAACTATCCTGAAGGGGGATATATGCCGGAGCAGGCACTTTCCAGGGAAGAAACCCTAAAAGGTATGACCATTTGGGCGGCCTACAGCAATTTTGAAGAAGATGAGAAAGGAAGTATCGAACCCGGTAAATTTGCCGATTTCATTATACTCGACCGTAATATTATGACAGTAGGTGAAGATGAGATCCCTAATGTAGAAGTACTTCAAACCTGGGTGAACGGGGAGAGGGTTTTTAGCAGAGAGTAATTAGTAGTGAGATAATGAGAATTGAGATATTAGATCGGATAATCGACTGGATCGTTGGCTGTGAGATAAATATCTGGAATCAGATTCTAAAGTCTGGACTTGCAGGTAATTGACAAGAGGATTTTTTATTTAAACCCCAAACCGGACAAACCTTATAAGAGACAACCTTTTTAGTCTTGCAGCTGTCCTGGTTCTTGATTCTTATAGCGAAAGAGGTTTTTTTAACCTACAACCTACAACCTACAACTATTCGATCACCTCCCCCATTAGCCTGCAGGTCGAGGATGCACTTATCATCCATTTGGGGGTAGTGTTATTGTCCACCATATCAATAAGGTCTCTTCCAAACTGGACGTTAGCGTTCATTAGGCAGCCGTCCACCTCGCAATGCCCGCTGCTTGAACTGTCTTCATGATCCGTTTGTAGCGGGGTGCCAAGGTTTACCAGGCCAAACAGGTGGCCAAATTCATGATTCAACACTGTGCTCTCCACCGTGCTTTTGTCGGGAGCATTTAGTCGGCTGGAAATATTATTCACCGTCTCGCCGTAGATGACGATTGATGTATTCCGAAATGCAGAACCTAATACGATCTTGGTACTGGTGTCATTTTCGTTGCTGCCATCAGCAAAATAGATGTAAACAGCGATCTCATCACCGGCGTTAAAGGCGGTGCGTTCTTCAGACTCTATGTCTGCAATCTCCTGTATACTGAAAGGGGCTTTTCCCGAGGAGGCCACTGCTCTTTTAAAAATGGTGTACCCATCTGGCTTATGAGTGCGTTCCTGCAGGAATCTTTTAAGATTATCGATTGTTTTTTGAGTTGGTTCATGGCCATTGACGTATACCAGCTCTATACGCATAGAGGTGAATTTTTCACTACTAAGAAGGTCTGTGGCAGAAGTTCCCAGGGTTTTTAGATTCGCGCTTTTGTCTACCCCGTTGCCTCCCTGCCCGGGATCATCTGTTGTACAGCCTGCGAATACAAGAAATGCAATTAATAGAACAGTAATTTTGGAATACCTCATACCCAATGTCTCAAATTAAGGAAGTAAATATAATTAAAGAAAAATTTAAATTGGAAACCTTCAGCCTTAATCACTTGTTTATAACGGTTTTAATTCTGCCAGGTAATCGTAATGTTCACCTTTTTGAAGAAGGGTACAGGAAAAACGGTTCTTTGCAGCTGCAAGTTCAAGGCTATCAAAATCCAGGTATAACCAATCGAATTCTTCAGAGACCTCATCCTTATAACTTATCCTGAATTTTAATTCACCGTAATAACCCGCTGCCAGATCGACCCATATTCCTCCTTCTTCATCCTCATCGTAAAGGAATCTTAGATCTGAAGAATCAAGTAGTACTTTCCCACCTGCGTTAAGAAGTGATCTTGTATGGCTGAAAAATTCATCCAGTTTATTTAATCGCCCAATGATGCCGGTGCCATTCATTAGAAAAAGAATGGTGTCGAATTTTTCGGTTTTAAGGTTGAAGTAATCCAGTTGCCGGGCATCTTTTAGGCCGCGTTGTGAAGCTATTTCCACTGCGCCGGGGGAGATATCTATTCCCGTTACCTGCAGGGATCTCTCATTTTGGAGAAATAGGCCATGGCTCCCTGCCCCGCAACCCACATCCAGGACCTTGCCGCTACAGAGGCCAAGGGCTTTCTGTTCTAAAACAGGCATTTGCTCAAAATTCCTGAAGAGGTATTCGACAGGAATTATGTCGTCATCAAAATCGGGGGAATGAACGGTGATATTTGTAGTATCTTTTTCATTGTAATAGGCTTTTATGGCCCTGCCGAAAATATCTTTGTATTGGTCGCTGTGGTGCTTCTTCATATCTTTGCAAAATGGATGAGATCATACGAGCCCTTCCTGAAAAGGCCAAAGATAAGCATAAGGAAAATAAGAAGTTCTTTAGTGTACTGCGCAAAAAACCTCCTAAAGACCTGGATTCTCGCATGCAGGAAATTCATGAGGAAGAGTTCAGCAGGACCAATTGCCTAACCTGTGCCAACTGTTGTAAAACTACTGGGCCTCTTTTTACCCACAAGGATATTGAGCGAATTGCCAAACACTTCAGGATGAAACCCGGAAAATTTATAGAGGAGTTTTTAAGGGTAGATGAGGATAATGACAATGTGCTGCAGGAGGTACCCTGCACGTTTTTGGGAGCAGATAATTATTGCTCTATTTACGAGGTAAGACCTAAAGCCTGCCGGGAATATCCTCATACAGACCGAAGGGACTTTCACAAAATAGCAAATCTTACATTAAAAAACACGGCTATATGTCCTGCAGTGTACAATATAGTAGAGGAAATGAAGGTGAAGCTTAAATAAGACAATTCCAGCTCTATTGAGGATTGTGCCTCCTATACCTTTTGCCCATAATAAAATAAAGGATAGACCCAAAGAAAGGGAGAAATACAATGATCAATACCCATATTAATCGATGGCGCCCACGAAAATTTTGTTGGACCATATGAATAAGAGCCAGCACCGGCAGCACAAGGAGTGCTACCATGAGGGATGTCCAGACTACGCTATTTACAGCTAATATCATAGGTTATTTTATTTTCATTAATATAACAAATAATTTCGCAATATATAACCAGAACTTTAGTTAATAAATAGCTAATATGAAAACTCCTTTAGGGATTTAGTATGGTGTTTGTTTGCGAGCAATTGTTGAAAAAACCTTCATCCAAAAATGGAGAAATAAAACGGTTTACTCCCTCGTATTTTAAAGAAGGGATGATTTTTTAATATAGCAGGTACTGTTCCCTCTTTTTTGAAAAATTTTCCAGGCCTGTTTCCCAGGTCTCTCTGATTTCTTTCTCGCTAAGGCCGGCTTCTATTTGTTGTTGTAATTTCCTGCTTCCTGCAAGGCTCGTGAAAAAATTATTAAAGAAGGCAGATTTATCCTCTGTATGATTATAAGCTTCTATAAGCCAGGTTAGATTGATCTTATCCTGTCGTGGTTCTTCAGTAAGGTCCCGGCCATAGCATAATTTTCCTAAATGTTTTGGGCTCCTGGCACCTTCCATGGATTGGGGGGTATAGGAATGATCAAAGTGCCGGCTGTCCAGGTATGGAGATCCAAAAACCTGAAATTGGTTGGTGGTACCTCTTCCTGCATTTACATTGGTACCCTCAAAGAAGCAAAGGCTGGGGTAAAGGTTGACCGCCCGGGCATTAGGTAAATTTGGGGAAGGTTTGATGGCCAGTTCGTAAAGCATGTCGTGATCGTAATTTTCCATTGAGATCACTGTTAGTTCACATTGTACCCCATTCTTTAACCATTTTTCGCCATTGATCATTTTGCCATATTCGCCCATTGTTAAACCATGGACTACAGGGATTGGGTGCATCCCCACGAAGGTGGTGAACTGCGGGTCCAGGATAGGACCGTCAATATAATGACCGTTGGGATTTGGCCTGTCCAGAATTATGAGTGGGATACCATTTTCAGCACAGGCTTCCATTACATAATGCAGGCTGGAAATATAAGTGTAAAACCTTGTACCCACATCCTGCAGGTCAAAGATCATCACATCAATTCCTTCCAGTTGTTTGGCCGTAGGCTTTTTGTTATCACCATAGAGCGAGATCACAGGAAGACCTGTCCTGGGGTCTTTTCCATCCTTAATCACCTCGCCCGCATCGGCCGTCCCGCGAAAGCCATGTTCAGGAGCGTAGACCTTGCGAAGATCTACTTCCCGCGCTAATAGGCTGTCTACAATATGAACGTATTTTGTGTGTTCATCATTCAGGAAAATGACTGAACTTTGGTTTCCTACCAGGCCAACTTTTCTTTCCCGCAGAAGCGGCAAATATTCGTTAAGCCGGTTTGCACCGGTGACAATGGCGGGAGTCACAGGTTCCTCAATCTTTATGGAAGTTTGAGTTGTTGAGTTTGAAACTGCAGGTGTATCATTTTGCCCGGTGGTTCTTCCACAGGAAATAAGGCCGAAAAGAAGGAATAAAAATGTATTTTTGAGGAATCTATAAACCATAAGGAGACAGTTGAATTTCGAGTTTTTTATAGCCAAAAGGCTTATAAGCAGTAAAAAATATAAAAGTAGTATTTCTGCACCTATTATTAAAATAGCAATCACAGCTATTGCCATTGGTGTGATCATGATGCTGGTTTCCTTTGCTACCGGGATTGGGCTGCAGGTAAAGATCCGTGAAAAGATAGCGGCTTTTAATGGCCATATAAGCATTGAGAATTACGACAATAACAGCTCCCAGGTTTCCCTTATCCCCGTCTCGAAAAACCAGGAATTCTACCCCAAATTCACAACAGTCTCCGGGGTGTCACACGTTCAGGCAGTAGCAACTAAAGCCGGGATCATACGTACCGAAACCGATTTTGAAGGGGTGATCATGAAAGGCGTGGGGGGTGATTATAAATGGGAGAATTTTGAAGAATTCCTTGTAGAGGGTGAGTTGCCCGATTATTCACAAAATATAAATGAAGATATCATTATTTCCAGGTACCTGGCAAACAGGATGGGGTTCGAGGTAGGGGATAAGGTAGTTACATTCTTTCTTAGGGAAGACCCCAACAGGCCACCCTGGAGCAGGGGGTTTGTCGTAAAAGGTATTTATGATTCAGGGTTCCAGGAGTTTGACGAGCTCTATTTTCTTGGAGATATCAGGCATATTCAAAGGATGAACAGCTGGGAGAAAGACCAGGTAGGGAAATTTGAAGTTTTTATTGATGATTTTGATAACTTGGACCAAAAAGGTCAGGAGATCTATGAGAATACAGACTCCCTGCTGGATTCCCGCACCATTAAGCAAACCTATTACTCGATATTTGAATGGCTTTCATTATTTGATTTTAATATTGCCCTAATCATAGGGATCATGATCCTGGTAGCAGGAATAAATATGATCACAGCTCTCCTGGTGCTTATCCTTGAACGCACACAAATGATTGGAATATTAAAAGCGCTGGGAGGCGGAGACTGGGCCGTAAGGAAAATATTCCTTTATAATGCCGGTTACTTAATATTACTGGGGTTATTCTGGGGTAATTTAATTGGCCTGGGAATATTGTTCATTCAAAAATACTTTAAACTTTTTCCATTGAACCCTGAGACATACTACGTCACAGAGGTGCCGGTTTATATAGGTTGGGAATATATTCTCGCCGTTAATATTGGAACGCTGCTGCTATGCCTGCTTATGCTTCTTGTGCCAAGTATTATTATCACAAGGATCTCCCCTGTCAAGGCAATGAAATTTGATTAAAGTACACATTGCTCAAAACTTTGGAAAGCGAAGCAGATAGTTTACCTTTGCTGCCTCAAAAAATATGTATGGATTACGCTGAAAATATACTTGGGACCATTGGTAAAACTCCTATGGTGAAAATGAATAAACTCACAAAAGACATAGATGCCCTGGTCCTGGCAAAATACGAGACTTTCAACCCGGGAAATTCTGTAAAGGACAGAATGGCTGTAAAGATGATAGAAGAGGCTGAAGCAGATGGCAGGTTGAAACCGGGAGGTACTATCATCGAAGGTACATCAGGAAATACCGGAATGGGCCTAGCCCTTGCAGCTATTGTTAAAGGCTATAAAATGGTGTGTGTGCTTAGTGATAAGCAAAGCAAAGAGAAAATGGATATCCTTAGAGCTGTGGGCAGTGAAGTGGTGGTTTGTCCTACAGATGTTCCGCCGGAAGATCCACGCTCCTATTACTCTACCTCCAGAAGACTTTCTGAAGAAACCCCTAATTCCTGGTATGTTAACCAATATGACAACCTGGCCAACACCCGGGCTCATTATGAGACTACAGGCCCTGAAATTTGGGAACAAACAGACGGGAAGGTAACTCATTTTGTTGTTGGGGTTGGAACAGGAGGAACTATCTCTGGAGTAGGAAAATACCTGAAAGAAAAGAACCCCGATGTGAAGATTTGGGGAGTAGATACCTATGGTTCAGTTTTCAAAAAATATCACGAAACTGGGGAATTTGATGAAAAAGAGATCTATCCTTATGTGACTGAAGGTATAGGCGAGGACATCCTGCCAAAGAATGTTGACTTTAGTATCATCGACGGTTTCACTAAAGTTACAGATAAGGACGCGGCGGTCTATACCAGGAGACTTGCAAGGGAAGAAGGCTTCTTTTTAGGAAATAGTGCAGGTGCGGCCATAAAAGGGCTTTTACAACTTAAAGAACATTTTACTAAAGATGATGTGGTAGTCATTCTTTTTCATGACCACGGGAGCAGGTATGTTGGTAAGATCTATAATGATGAGTGGATGAAAAAAATGGATTATATCGATTAAACTCCTTTCTGTATTATAAGTTTAGACAAACGCCCTTCCCGGGGCGTTTTTTTATTTGCGGTGTTGCAGGAAATAGAATAAAAGACTGCCGGCAGTGTACATCATCACATCCATCACATCTGCTGTATAACGAGGTTCCACTTTGGGAAGGTAAACTTCAAAATAAAGTGCATACATGGCAGTAAGCGATAAAATAGAAAAAAGGGAGAGCCTAATGCGCCGGTCTCTCATGATGAGGTGTACTGCTTTAAGACATATAGTCAATACAATGGGCATACAAATAAAATCGTTTACATAAAATATCACCCAATTTGGAAGATACACATCAAGGTGCAGCAAGAGCTGAAGGAGCAGGAAGACAGCGACAAAAATGAAAAATAAAATATGTAATATTTTCATAAAAGTGCCAGCGAGACCAGGAATGCCAGGCCAAGGCCAACAGCCATAACGATGATCCATACCCAGAACCCAACATGGGCAAGCGCACGTATCACGGGGTTCTTATGATCCTTTAGATTGCTGCTTTTCTTTGGAGCTTCTCCTTCTGAACCATGTTTTTGGGTGCTATGGGATGCTAAAGGCGGTTTCTTCTTTCCCAATGGAGAGTCCTCTCCCCCGGGTTTTGGGTTTTTATCTGCTTCCATAATTGATCTCTCTCGTTTTATAATTGGCAGGGAGACCATTAAGCCTCCCGTTCCAAAAGATAAATAAAAACTGCTCTTTGGCAAAGCAAACCCGGGTGCTGCAGGTTGGTTTAACTAAGATTTAGCAAAAAAGAGCAGGTTGTTATCATTCCCAGCCCCAGGGTGCAGCCGGAGCTTCTACCGGTTTAGAGAGATCAAAATACACATTAAAAGGTGGGTTTCCCGAACCTATTCGTTGCAGGTTATAGGAAAAAGTTTCATCCTTCAGCGTCATCCACCACACATTGGTAGAGGCATAGCCTATAAGTTCAGCCGTTTCAACATCTGCAGGAAAGAATTGCACATGGGGAAGGCCCGTATTGGGGCTGGTACCGCCATACTGGGTGATGTTATCCTCGCTGCCATCTTCATGCCTGTGATCGTGTTTTAGTTTTATCCTGTCATCCTCGTAAGTAAGGACCCAGGTGCGGGACCTGTCATCGCCCACATAAAATGGGATGGTGATAGTATTCTCATCACAGGTGCGTACAAACATGGTAAGGGTCTTCCCGCTAAAATCATCATTGGTCACGTGAGGAGCCAGTTTTCCCTCATAGGCTTTCCCGCAGTGGGTTTTAAGGTTTTCCCAGAATTGCAACGCTGCCGGTTTTTCCTGGGCCGTCACCACGGTAAGACACAAAAGGAACAGGGGGAGAAGGAGGTTTTTCATTATTTTGGATAGCTAAATAGTTTATAAAAAGTTTTTTGTTGCTGCAAAATACGCTAATTTCAATCTTAAAACCTTTCTATGCGTAAAATAATACTCATCTTGGTTACAATTTTAGTTGCCGGCTGCGGTACAATTGGAAATTCGAATATTTCTGAAGAAATGGATTACAGCTTCCTGGCCCTGGGCGACTCCTATACAATAGGGGAAGGAGTGGAAATAGAACAAAGCTGGCCGTTCCAGTTAACTCACCGACTGCGGGAAAGAGGCTACAGGGTTGCCCCTCCACGCATAGTGGCCCGTACTGGATGGACCAGTCGCGACCTAATAAGGAATATTGATGCTGAAATTGATGTGCACCGGGATTTTCACCTGGTATCCATACTAATTGGGGTCAATAATCAATACCAGGGAAAACCCAGGACAGAATTCGAGGAGGAGCTGCGGGAGATCTTCAGGAAAGCGATTAGTCACTCCAAAACCAGGGAAAGAGGGGTGTTTGCCCTTAGCATCCCAGATTATAGCGTCACTCCATTTGGAGAAGATAATGCAGAGGTGATTAGTGAAGAAATTGACAGGTTCAATGATACGGTAAGAAGGATCGCAGAGGAATTTGATGTAGATTTTTATAATATTACACCTTCCTCCAGGGAAGCACTTAATAACCGAGCACTCATCGCGGCAGATAGTCTTCATCCCAGTGCCTTGATGTACCGCTTTTGGGTAGATGATATTGTGGAGGAGGTTATAGAAAAGCTTCCGGGATAATATTTACTTCTGCAAAATTTAGCTGAAAAACCCTGCTTTATTTTTGAAAAAATCTTGTATTTTCAGATAATGAAAGAGGATTTTCTTCACTACATCTGGAAATTCAAGAAATTCAATCCAGGCCTGGCCCGGACGGTTCATGGGGATCCTGTTACCCTTATAGATCCAGGTATGGCGAATGTCAATTCTGGTCCAGATTTTTTCAATGCAAAACTTAAAATAGGAGAGCAGCTTTGGGCAGGAAATGTGGAGATACATATAAAATCCTCTCATTGGTATGAACACCATCACGAAAAGGATGAAGCCTATGATAATGTTATCCTGCACGTAGTGTGGGAGGATGACCTGGAGATATATAGAAAGGATAACTCCCTGCTGCCGGTAATGGAGTTGAGAGATATAATTTCCCCTGCCACTTTTCAAAATTACAGGGAACTGCTTTTGGCTCCCAATGCAAGTTGGATAAACTGTGAAGGCAGCTTTCATTCTTTCGAAGAATTTGATCTTCAAAACTGGCTGGAGAGGCTTTACCTGGAAAGGTTGGAGGCAAAGTCAAAAGTGCTGCTGGAACTTTTGAAGAAATATGAAAATGACTGGGAAGCTGTACTGTTTAGATTGATCGCTAAAACATTTGGATTAAAAGTAAACGGCAGTGCTTTTTTAAGTATGGCCCAAAGCTTTGATTTCAAGGTCGTTCGCAAATGCAGGGATTCCCTGCTTTCCCTGGAAGCATTATTCCTTGGCCAAAGTGGCCTCCTGGAGGAGGAGGTGGAAGATGTTTATTTCAAAGAATTGAAAAAGGAACATTTATACCTAAAAAAGAAATACAGGCTGGAGAATAAATATGTAGAAAGGCCAAAATTCTTCAGGCTGCGGCCAGATAATTTTCCCGGGCTCAGGCTGGCGCAACTCGCAGCTCTCTACAATGGGGTCCCGCATTTGTTTTCAGCCGTAGTAGAGGCAGGGTCTGTACAGGACCTTAAAAGGATCTTTTCAGTGGCACCATCTGCCTTCTGGAAGACCCACTATACTTTTTCTAAAGAACATACGGCCAGGAACAAAAAACTTTCAGCCGCATTTGTGGACCTTTTGATCATAAACAGTTTGCTTCCCGTGCGGTTTAGCTATGAAAAGATTACCGGTACCGGGGATCCTTCAGTAATATTAAATATGGTGGAACAATTAAAGGTTGAGAATAATACTGTGATAAACAAATTCAATTCTATAAGGCCTGGCATTGGTACAACAGCGCTTGACTCCCAGGCCTTACTGGAGCTTAAAAATAATTACTGCGATAAGAATGCCTGCCTTCAATGCAACCTGGGTATAAAACTTTTAAAAGGAGAAGCCTAATCTTCTTATCTTTGTGTTATGCTTAAGTTTATTTACGACATACGCCATTTTTTTGAAAGACACGGGTTTTATGTCTCCTCCCGGCTGGGAGATAAGATAGGAATTCGTGCCAGGAGCATAAGGCTCTTCTTCATTTATCTTTCCTTTGCAACCCTGGGGATGGGCTTTGCGGTTTATTTAACCCTGGCTTTCTGGCTTAAGATCAAGGACCTTATTTATACAAAACGTACCTCTGTGTTTGATCTTTAGGATCCTGGCTGTATTTTCCCTGGGAGGATGAAAAGTTAAATATATTACCCAATACAGGAGTTTTTTCCCCTATGCTTGCAATATAATATAATGGAAACTTTTATTTATTAGGAGATGCTGAAATTCCCATTTTATACCACCTTTCCAGGTCGCAAGACCTTTCCCGGCCGGTGTAGAGATTTTATTTTAACAAATCCTTTACAATTTAACTTGTAAAAATTTGAAAAAGCCCAATTTTTTAGCATCTTGCTTCGCTGTTAAAATAACCTTCATTATTAATCAAAATATTTTTATGAGAAAGTACTTACTTTCATTGTTCTTTTCATTTTCAATTTTATCATTATTTGCCCAGGAGCTGGATGTTAAAGCTAACATAGGAAATCCCTCCAATATTATTAATGACGGGTTTGTTGAACTGGAAGTAACAGGAGGTGTTCCTCCCTATACTTATAAATGGGATGACCAGGGCACATCCCTTAACTCTCCACGCGCACAGGGTCTTGCTGAGGGCGTGCCGGTAAATGTAATTATTACAGATGCTGAGGGAACTTCTACCACCCGGTCCTACAAGGTAGAAGCAAATGCAATTACTGAACATTTTAACGGAAGTTTTAAGCCTATCGTGGCAAGTATGGAAAAGGTACTATTTTGGGATCTTTTCTCGGCTATTGGTATTTACGACCCGGTGGTGTATGCCGATGCAAAGAACGTACCTACCCCGGGCTGGACGGCCGGGATTGAGGACAGATTTGTCCTGAAACAATGGCTAAAACCTGAGAACTCCCAGATTAATAAAGGGGAACCAATAGCAATAGTTGAATCTGATACCGGGGAAGACATGGAAGTTCTTGCTCCTGCCAGTGGTACCCTTGAGTACCTGGTAGAAGAAGGTAAGGTGATCTATAATTTCGAAAATAAACAACATGTTATAGAGCAGGGAGCACATAACCTGGCTCGAATAGTATATGATGAGAAGGTGCCGTTAACCCATCCCAATGGAGACCCTCAAACAAAAAATATCCCCTTCATTGTGGTTTGGCTGCTGTTTGGAGCTTTATTCTTCACCCTTCGAATGGGCTTTATAAACATACGAGGTTTTCGTCACTCCCTGCAACTTGCACGTGGAAAGTATGATGATCCCGATGCCCCGGGACAGGTAACACATTTCCAGGCGCTGGCAACTGCGGTTTCGGGTACTGTGGGGCTTGGTAATATTGCCGGGGTGGCAGTAGCTATTTCTTTAGGTGGTGCAGGTGCAACTTTTTGGATGATCATCGCAGGTCTCCTTGGGATGTCCTCTAAGTTTGTAGAATGTACCCTTGGTGTAAAATACAGGTTTATTAACAGTGAAGGAAGGGTTTTTGGAGGACCTATGAACTACCTGCGTTACGGACTTGAAAAGAGAAACAAAAAAGGTTTAGGGAAAGTACTTGCAGGCCTCTTTGCTATCCTCGCGATTGGTGCCTCTTTTGGAGGTGGAAATATGTTCCAGGCAAACCAGTCCTTTGAAGCTTTACAGGGCCAAATGCCTTTCCTTATTGGTAACGGCTTCTGGTTTGGAGTAGTAACTGCTATTCTGGTAGGTGTCGTGATCATTGGAGGTATTAATAGTATCGCTAAAGTAACTGGAAGAATAGTTCCTGTTATGGCCGGTGTTTATATTCTTGGATGTCTTGCAGTAATAGGAATAAATATTGAAAATATTGGACCCGCCTTCACCGCGATATATGATGGTGCGTTTAGCCCGTCTGCACTAAAAGGGGGAATAATTGGAGTATTGATCGTTGGGTTCCAGCGTGCCGCGTTCTCTAACGAGGCCGGGGTAGGATCTGCAGCTATTGCACATAGTGCAGCTAAGACAAATCATCCTCCATCTGAAGGTTTTGTGGCACTCCTTGAGCCATTTATTGATACAGTAGTGGTTTGTACACTTACCGCGCTTGTATTAATTTTTACAGGAAAACATGAGGCAGTTGGAATTGCAGGGGCACAGTTAACATCTGATGCTTTTGGAAGCGTGATCTTCTGGTTCCCATATGTACTTGCAGCAGCGGTATTCCTCTTCGCTTTCTCCACCATGATCTCCTGGTCATATTACGGGATGAGAGCCTGGACCTATCTCTTTGGAAAGAGTATTAAGAGTGAGATCATTTATAAAGTGCTTTTCCTGGTATTTGTGGTGGTTGGAGCTTCTGTAAGTTTAGGTGCCGTTCTGGATTTCTCAGATATGATGATCCTTGCTATGTCCTTTCCTAATATCATTGGTTTATACATCATGTCTGGCGAAGTGCGAACAGATCTTCGTGATTATATGAGGAAGTTAAAGGCAGGAGAATTATTTAAAAAACAGGTAGAAGTGAAGTAACTACTTATTGCCAATGAAGAATATTAGATCCCATTTTGTTTTCAATAGAAGTCAGCAGAATGGGATCTTTTTATTGGTAGTTATCATAATTTTTCTTCAGCTGGTATACTACTTTTATAATTTTACAACTTCAGGAGGAAGTCCCGGGCCTCTGGATGAGGAGCTGGTGAGACTGCAGCAAAAAATAGATTCAGCCCGTATGGCCGGCGCGATGGGAGATACTGTGCGCATCTATCCTTTTAATCCTAATTTTATAACAGATTATCGTGGCTATACCCTTGGAATGTCTATTGAAGAAATTGACAGGCTGCACGTTTATCGCGCCGGGGATAAGTGGATAAATTCTGCTGAAGAATTTCAGAAAATTACCGGGGTATCAGATTCATTGCTGAAGGTGATCTCTCCTTATTTCCAATTCCCGGAGTGGGTGACTTCCGGCAGAAGGAATTCTGGAAGAAATGTCGCTGTTCCTGTCACAAGACCTTCAGCAGAAAAAAGGAACCTTAATACCGCAGGCCCGGAGGATTTAATTAAGGTGCGGGGAATAGGTGAGGTACTGGCAGGAAGAATAGTCAATTACAGAAGCAAAATTGGTGGTTTTGTAAGTGATTTGCAGCTTAAGGATATCTACGGCCTCTCCTTTGAAGCCAGGGAGCAGCTTCTTGGAGAGTTTACCGTAAAGGAACCTCCTGCTTATGAAATCTATAATATCAATAGGGCTACAGTGATGGAATTAAGTAGTGTTCCCTATATAGATTATGAACTGGCGAGGGAGATTGTTAACTATCGACTATTGCATGAAAAAATTCACACCTTTGAAGAATTATCAAAAATAAACAGCTTTCCTTCAGAAAAAATTGACAGGATTGCGTTATATTTGACCTTAGAATAAGAATTCGGAATTTTTTCCTTTAAAAGGCAGAAAGTCTCTTCTTTATTTTGAGAAAATTTTGCCAAAGCTAGCAGGGGTTTTACTCTTATGCCTTAAATTTAGAGTTTTCTCTATTTCACAAATTAATATTTTAGATTAAGATTTTTTATGAGTAGTATGTATTTTACAGAAGAGCATGAACTCTTCAGAAAAAGCTTCAGGGAGTTTTTGCAGAAAGAGGTAGTGCCACATATAGATAAGTGGGAAAAGACGGGAACCATTGAGCGTTTCATTTGGAAGAAATTTGGAGATATGGGTTACTTTGGCCTTATATATCCTGAAAAATACGGGGGGATGGACCTTGATCTATTTTATACTGTTATTTTCCTTGAAGAATTACAAAAGATAAACAGTGGCGGTTTTGCAGCTGCAATGTGGGCACATGCGTATCTTGCGATGACGCATTTAAATGCTGAGGGTGATGAGGACATCAAGGAGAACTATTTAGCTCCAAGTATTGCCGGGGATAAGATTGGATGTCTTTGTATTACAGAGCCATTTGGCGGTAGTGATGTAGCCGGCATGAAATCTACGGCAGTAAAGAAAGGTGATTCCTATATCATAAACGGTTCCAAGACTTTTATCACAAATGGGGTATATTCAGATTACCTCGTGGTTGCTGCCAAAACGGATCCTGAAAAAGGAGCCAAAGGAATGAGTATTTTTCTTGTAGACAGGGATACTCCTGGAATCTCTGCTACTAAACTTGATAAATTAGGCTGGAGAGCATCAGACACTGCAGAGATTGCTTTCGACAATGTAGAGATCCCTGCCAAAAATCTTATGGGTGAGGAAGGAAAAGGCTTTCCTTATATCATGCAGCATTTTGCCTTTGAAAGATTGATCATGGGAGTTAATGCTCACGCGCGTGCAGAGTACGCTCTGGATTATACTATAGACTATATGGGGGAGCGGGTTGCCTTTGGAAAGACAATAGATAAATTCCAGGCGCTTAGACATTCTGTGGCCGATATGGCAAGTGAGGTTGAAATGGCAAAAGAATTCAATTACTCTATTGTAAAGAGAATGATAGATGGGGTATACGTGGTGAAAGAAGCCAGTATGTCCAAATTAATGTCTACAAAAATTGCAGATGATGTTATCTATAAGTGCCTTCAGTTCCTTGGAGGTTATGGCTATATGGAGGACTATCCCCTGGCGAGAATGTTAAGGGACAGCCGTCTTGGGCCTATTGGAGGTGGAACATCTGAGATCCTTAGGGAAATCATTGCAAAGATGATCATCGATAAAAAGGAGTATAAGCCTGCAGCGCAGGAGGTGAGAGGCGAGCAGCGATAAGCAGGAGTCAGGAATCAAGAGACAAGATCCAAGAATCCAGGTAAGAAATGGTAGAGACGTCAAATTTCACGTCTCCTCTCTAAATTCCTGTGATTCAATCTTTCCTCTTTTCCTGAAAAAAAATATAAATAAAATAATGAGAAAGGTTGCAGGATAACGGATTTGAATTATCTTTGCACCTTTAATTTTAATGAAAGGAGGTGACACTATGTTAATTATACCAGTTAAAGACGGAGAAAATATCGACAGAGCGCTGAAGCGTTTTAAAAGAAAATTTGATAGAACCGGAACAATGCGCCAGTTGAGAAGCAGGCAGCATTTTACAAAACCGTCTGTTGAACGTAGGGCTCAAGTCCAGAAAGCACAATACATCCAGCATTTAAGAGACCAGGAAGAGATCTAGGATCTAGTTTTCAACCTTCTTTCTTGCAGCGGCGTTAAGCTTAAAAGATAGAAACCGGCCCTGCATTCAAGGGTATTACGATAATAATGACTGTTGGTGGACCAAAGTTTTATAACTTTGTTCATCAACAGTTTTTTTATGCCCTATAGTAAATTCCTTGATTACCTTCTCCTCGAAAAGAAGTATTCCATTCATACGGTGAATGCTTATAAAGCCGATCTCTCTTCCTTTTCAAAATTCATAAAACTTGAATACGATCAAAGATCCCTTAGGGAAGTCAATTATTCCCAGGTTAGGAGTTGGATTGTTAAACTTGTGAACAGTGGCTTGAGCAACAGGAGCGTCAACAGGAAGATCTCCTCTTTAAAAGCCTATTACAGGTTTTTGCTGAATGTAGGGGAGGTGGAGAAAAACCCTCTTGCTGCTCACAAAGCATTGAAAACAAAGAAAACTATTCAAATCCCCTTTTCTCCTGAGGAAGTTGAGCAGGTGCTCGGTTTTGAGGAACCAACTAATTTTGCTTCAGCCCGTAACGCTGCTATTGTTATGATGCTTTACGCGACAGGCATACGCCGGGCAGAATTAATTGGGATCAAGCAGCAGGACCTGGATATGGAGAACCGGTTGGTGAAGGTCCTGGGAAAACGCAATAAGGAGCGCACTATTCCTTTGCTGCCCGAATTATGTAAAAAGCTCGAGACTTACCTTAAGTACAGGGATGAGCTTCCCGGCTCAAAAGATCCTAATTTATTTCTTACCGAAAAGGGAATTAAAGTATATGAAAACCTTGTTTATAGGATTATAAATAATTACTTTAGTGAGGCATCCAATAAACAAAAAAAGAGCCCGCATATATTAAGGCACTCTTTTGCCACTCATTTATTAAATAAGGGTGCAAATTTAAATGCAGTAAAAGAATTATTGGGCCATTCCAGTTTGGCAGCTACGCAGGTTTATACGCACAACAGCATTGGGGAGTTAAGTAAGGTGTACAACAAGGCGCATCCACGCCAGGCTAAAAAATGACCTTAAAAATATTGTTTAATTAAATTTTTATAGGAGATGAAAGTAAATGTGCAATCCGTCAATTTCAATGCAGATCAAAAGTTAATTGATTTTATCCAGGTAAGATTGGACAAATTAGAACATTATTACGACAAGGTGATCTTTGCCGATGTTTATTTGAAAGTGCAAAATACAAGTGATAAAGAGAATAAAGTTTCAGAAATTTTATTGAGTATTCCGGGTGGGGATCTAATTGTGAAGAAAACCTGTAAAAAATTCGAAGAGTGTGTGGATGAGTGTGTTAGCACATTACAGCGCCAGCTTAAGAAGAGAAAAGAAAAAATGAAGGCCTATGCATAATACATTTTTCATGAAATTTGTTTTGTGAAATAAATAATTTGTATACATTTGCAGTCCGTTAGAAATAGCGGACTTTTTTGTGCTAAAAAAGTAATGAAAGGCCGATGTAGCTCAGCTGGCTAGAGCAGCTGATTTGTAATCAGCAGGTCGTGGGTTCGAGTCCCTCCATCGGCTCTGAAATTTTGAAAGAAAAAGCTTGGTGATAAGGTAAAATTTTATTTAAATTTGCACCTTCAAAAAACAAGCCAGTTTCAAAATGGTTCTGTGAAATATTGAAATTAAAGGGGAGATACTCAAGCGGCCAACGAGGGCAGACTGTAAATCTGCTGACTATGTCTTCACAGGTTCGAATCCTGTTCTCCCCACTACTTTAAATTCCAAATAACAAATTCCAAATACCAAGTTGGAGTTTGGTGCTTAAGGCAGGGGGTTTAAAAATGCGGGAGTAGCTCAGTTGGTAGAGCGTCAGCCTTCCAAGCTGAATGTCGCCGGTTCGAACCCGGTCTCCCGCTCTGGGTTTTCCATTGGAAAACCGGAGTTAATAAAGAAGAATGCTTCTTTATAACCGAAAGATTCTCACGCTACGGCGTGTTTTTCTGCTAGGAAAAAATTAGCATTTGTTTTAAAGACCACCTGGTTATCTCCCCAAGAAAGCTTTGACGGAGGTGACTTTTTTTGCCGACGTAGCTCAGGGGTAGAGCGTTTCCTTGGTAAGGAAAAGGTCACGAGTTCAATTCTCGTCGTTGGCTCTAGATTTTGTATAAAATTGAACACTAATATATAACTAAGATTAAATAATTATCAATTATGGCAAAGGAAACTTATAGTCGTTCCAAACCGCACTTAAACGTTGGTACGATAGGACACGTAGATCACGGAAAAACAACTTTAACTGCAGCGATTACTAAGGTAATGGCTGATGCTGGTTATTCAGAAGCCAGGTCTTTTGATCAAATCGACAACGCTCCGGAAGAAAAAGAAAGAGGTATTACAATTAACTCTTCGCACGTTGAATATTCAACTGCAAACCGTCACTATGCGCACGTTGACTGTCCAGGTCACGCCGATTATGTTAAGAACATGGTTACTGGTGCTGCACAAATGGACGGTGCTATTCTTGTGGTTGCGGCTACAGATGGTCCAATGCCACAAACTCGTGAGCACATCCTTCTAGGACGCCAGGTAGGTATCCCAAGAATCGTTGTATTCCTTAACAAAGTTGACCTTGTTGACGATGAGGAATTATTAGAGCTTGTTGAGATGGAAATTAGAGAATTACTTTCATTCTATGAGTATGATGGTGATAACGGACCTGTAATTTCAGGATCTGCTCTTGGTGCACTTAACGGTGAAGAGAAGTGGGTAAACACTGTAATGGAATTGATGGAAGCTGTAGATAGCTGGATCGAATTGCCAGAGCGTGATGTTGATAAGCCATTCCTAATGCCTATTGAAGATGTATTCTCTATTACTGGTCGTGGTACTGTTGCAACCGGTCGTATCGAAACTGGTGTTGCAAACACTGGAGATCCTGTAGAGATCATTGGTATGGGAGCTGGAAAACTTACTTCTACTATCACAGGAGTTGAGATGTTCCGTAAGATATTAGACAGAGGTGAAGCTGGAGATAACGTTGGTATCCTTTTAAGAGGTATCGAGAAAACTCAGATCTCAAGAGGTATGGTAATCACCAAGCCAGGATCTGTAACTCCACACGCTAAATTCAAAGCTGAGGTTTATATCCTTAAGAAAGAAGAAGGTGGACGTCACACTCCATTCCACAATAACTACCGTCCACAGTTCTACGTTCGTACAACAGACGTAACTGGAACTATCAACCTTCCAGAAGGTGTTGAGATGGTAATGCCTGGAGATAACTTAACTATCCACGTTGACCTTTTACAGCCAATCGCAATGAATGTTGGTCTACGTTTCGCTATCCGTGAAGGTGGTAGAACAGTAGGTGCTGGACAGGTAACTGAGATTTTAGACTAAGTATTGTACATATGAGTAGAGGTATCCTGTATAGCAGGATACCTTCACTTATATTTAGGAGTTTGGCTCGATAAATGTGCGTTATTGTACGATCGGGTTCTTATAAACGGGTTTAGCTCAGTTGGTAGAGCACTGGTCTCCAAAACCAGGTGTCGGGAGTTCGAGTCTCTCAACCCGTGCAAATAGTAAAAACAATGGCAGGAATCGTCAATTATATTTCAGAGTCTTACAGCGAGTTGAAAAACCACGTGACCTGGCCAACCTGGCCTGAGGCTCAAAGGCTTACAATAGTTGTAGCTGTTTTTTCAATTATATTTTCTTTGGCAATCTGGGGTGTAGATACCGTTTTCAGTGGGATCATTGAACAATATTTTGAGTGGATCAAATCATAAATCATGACTATGGCAGAGGTTAAGGATAAAAAATGGTATGTAGTTCGTGCCGTAAGTGGTCAGGAAAATAAAGTAAAGGAATACATAGAACGTGAGATCTCACACCAGGGAATGGAAGATCTTGTGAGTGAAGTTTTGGTTCCTACAGAAAAGGTGATCCAGATTAGAAATGGAAAGAAGATTTCCAAGGAGCGCGTTTACTTTCCAGGTTATGTAATGATCCTTGCCAACCTTACAGGTGAAATTCCTCATGTTATAAAAGGTATAAATGGTGTAATTGGATTTTTAGGTGAGACAAAAGGAGGAGATCCTGTGCCGCTTAGAAGATCTGAGGTAAACCGTATGCTGGGGAAAGTTGATGAACTTTCTGTAAAAGCAGATAATGTTGCAATACCATTCACAATTGGTGAAACTATTAAAGTAATAGACGGGCCTTTCAACGGCTTCAATGGTACGGTGGAAAAAATTAATGAAGAAAAGCGTAAGCTTGAGGTGATGGTGAAGATCTTCGGAAGAAAAACTCCATTGGAACTTAGCTATATGCAAGTAGAAAAAGTATAAAGGTAATAACTGTTACATTTATTTTTGATAGTTTTTAAAGCTTCCACTCTAAAACTATCACCTAAAAATTATAAAAATGGCAAAAGAAGTAAGTAAAGTTGTTAAACTACAAGTTCGTGGAGGTGCTGCTAACCCATCACCACCAGTTGGACCTGCTTTAGGTGCTGCCGGAGTTAATATAATGGAGTTCTGTAAGCAATTTAACGCCAGAACCCAGGATAAGCCAGGTAAAGTATTACCGGTTCAAATTACAGTATATAAAGATAAGTCTTTTGATTTTGTAATTAAGACTCCTCCGGCTGCAGTTCAAATTCTTGAAGCAGCAAAGAGTAAAAAAGGTTCAGGAGAGCCTAACCGTAAGAAGATCGCCAGCATGTCCTGGGATCAGGTTAGAGCGATTGCTGAAGACAAAATGCAGGATTTAAACGCATTTACCGTGGAATCTGCTATGAAAATGGTAGCGGGAACAGCTCGCTCTATGGGTGTAACTATTAAAGGGCAGGCGCCGTTTTAATCCAAAACAGAAAATTAAAAATGGCAAAAGTAACTAAGAAGCTTAAGGAAGCACAGGCTAAGATCGAAAACGGAAAAATGTATTCGGTAGCTGAAGCTTCTGCTTTAGTAAAAGAAATATCCTACGAGAATTTTGACGCCTCTGTGGATCTTGCTGTTCGTTTGAACGTAGATCCTCGTAAAGCTAATCAAATGGTAAGAGGGGTTGTAACCCTTCCTCACGGAACAGGTAAGGATGTAAAGGTTCTTGCTTTGGTAACTCCAGATAAGGAAGCTGAAGCTAAAGAAGCCGGAGCAGACTTCGTAGGATTGGACGAGTACCTCGATAAGATCAAAGGAGGTTGGACAGATGTTGATGTTATAATCACAATGCCTAGTGTTATGGGTAAGTTAGGACCTCTTGGTAGAATTTTAGGACCACGTGGTTTAATGCCAAACCCTAAGACCGGTACAGTAACTATGGATGTTGCAAAAGCAGTATCTGATGTTAAAGCCGGTAAGATCGACTTCAAAGTAGATAAGACAGGAATTGTACACGCCGGGATTGGAAAAGCATCTTTTGATGCCGATAAGATTGCCGGAAACGCAAGGGAATTATTAACTACGCTGGTAAAATTGAAACCTCAGGCTGCAAAAGGTGTGTATATTAAGAGTATCCACATTTCTTCTACAATGAGCCCAAGTGTTGAGATCGATACCAAAAGGTTCACTGAGCAATAATATTATAGATTATGACAAGAGAAGAAAAATCATTAGTAATTGAAGATTTAACTGCGCAGTTAGCAAATAATCAAATTATTTACCTTGCGGATATTTCTGGCCTTAACGCCTTGAATACTTCAAACCTACGTAGAGCTTGTTTCAAAGCAAACGTAAAACTTGCAGTAGTTAAAAATACATTGCTTGCAAAAGCTATGGAAGCATCAGATAAAGAATTTGGTGAACTTCCTTCAGTTTTAAAAGGCAATACATCTATTATGATCTCTGAGACCGGAAACGCTCCGGCCAAAGTGATCAAAGAATTCAGAAAAAAATCTGATAGGCCTTTACTTAAAGGAGCTTTTATTGAAGAAGCTATCTATGTAGGAGATGATTACCTGGAGACCCTTGTAAACATCAAATCAAGAGAAGAACTTATTGGAGATATTGTTGGTTTACTACAATCACCTGCGAAGAACGTTGTTTCTGCGCTTAAATCAAGTGGTGGTAAACTAGCCGGAATTCTTAAAACTCTTTCTGAAAAAGAAGAGAAATAATCACGCGCACTATTAATAATTATTTATAACAAAGAACATTTTAAAACGATAGAAAATGGCAGATTTAAAAGATTTCGCAGAGCAATTGGTTAACTTGACAGTAAAAGAAGTTAATGAGTTAGCTACAATTTTGAAAGACGAGTATGGTATCGAGCCTGCTGCTGCAGCTGTAGCTGTTGCTGGTGGTGCTGCTGGAGGTGGTGAAGAAGCCGCTGAAGAGCAAACTGAATTTGATGTAATCCTTAAAGCAGCTGGAGCTTCTAAGCTTGCAGTAGTTAAATTGGTAAAAGAGCTTACCGGTCTTGGTCTTAAAGACGCAAAAGAATTGGTAGACAACGCTCCAAAACCAGTTAAAGAAGGAGTTGCAAAAGACGAAGCTGAAGCACTTAAAACACAGTTAGAAGAAGCAGGAGCCGAGGTTGAGCTTAAATAAGCTTGACAAAGCAATATTATTTAGGTTTAGACCTCAGGATTCGATCCTGAAGGTCTAAACCCTTTTGCGTATATAATGGCATTGTCCTTGTAACGCACCCACATATATAACTTAATTATAATTCCGTCCATTGATGTTAGCAACGCAAACTGAAAGATTGAATTTCTCTTCTGTAAAGAACAAGCCTGATTATCCCGACTTTCTGGACATCCAGATCAAGTCATTCCAGGATTTCTTTCAACTAGAAACAAAATCAGAAGAAAGGGGAGATGAAGGTCTCTATAATACCTTCATGGAAAACTTTCCTATTACAGACACCCGTAATCAATTCGTATTAGAATTCCTTGATTACTTTGTGGACCCGCCAAGATACTCCATCCAGGAATGTATCGAACGTGGTTTGACTTACAGCGTCCCGCTTAAAGCCCGCTTGAAACTGTATTGTACAGATCCAGAACATGAAGATTTTGAAACCATTGTACAAGATGTTTACCTGGGTACCATTCCTTATATGACCCCTAGTGGGACTTTTTGCATCAACGGTGCTGAGAGGGTAGTGGTATCTCAACTACATCGTTCCCCCGGTGTTTTCTTTGGACAATCCTTCCATGCAAATGGAACTAAACTTTATTCTGCCAGGATTATTCCTTTTAAAGGTTCCTGGATAGAATTTGCTACAGATATCAATAACGTGATGTACGCGTATATTGATCGTAAGAAAAAATTACCTGTTACAACACTTTTCCGTGCAATTGGATTTGAAAGGGATAAGGACATCCTTGAGATCTTTGACCTTGCAGAGGAAGTTAAGGTGTCAAAAACAGGACTAAAAAAGATCCTTGGCCGTAAACTGGCTGCAAGGGTATTAAATACCTGGTACGAGGATTTCGTAGATGAAGATACAGGTGAAGTTGTTTCTATTGAGCGTAACGAGATCGTTCTTGATCGTGATACAGAGCTTGAGAAGGAGCATATTGAAGAGATCCTCGAGACCGGAACCAAGACTATCCTTCTTCACAAAGAGGATAACTCTACCGGTGATTTCGCGATCATTCACAATACCCTTCAAAAAGATCCTACTAACTCTGAGAAAGAGGCAGTAGAACATATTTACCGTCAATTGCGTAACGCGGAGCCGCCAGATGAGGAAACTGCGCGTGGTATCATTGATAAATTATTCTTTAGTGATCAACGATACAGCCTTGGTGAGGTAGGACGTTACAGGATGAACAAAAAACTTGGTCTTGATATTGGAATGGATAAGCAGGTGCTTACCAAAGAGGATATCATTACCATTGTTAAATATTTAATTGAGTTAATTAACTCCAAGGCAGAGATCGATGATATCGATCACTTGTCCAACCGTCGTGTAAGAACTGTAGGAGAACAACTTTCCCAACAGTTTGGTGTTGGTTTGGCCCGTATGGCGCGTACTATTCGTGAGAGAATGAATGTTCGTGACAACGAGGTATTTACTCCAATTGATTTGATCAATGCTAAGACTTTGTCTTCTGTGATCAACTCTTTCTTTGGGACAAACCAGTTATCTCAGTTCATGGATCAAACGAATCCACTGGCAGAGATCACACACAAACGTAGACTTTCTGCACTTGGGCCTGGTGGTCTTTCAAGAGAGCGCGCAGGATTTGAGGTACGTGACGTTCACTATACGCACTATGGGAGGCTTTGTCCTATTGAAACACCTGAAGGACCAAACATTGGTCTTATCTCTTCCCTTGCAGTTTTTGCGAAGGTGAATGGAATGGGCTTCATTGAGACACCTTACCGTACAGTTACAAACGGAAAAATAGATTTTTCACAAAATCCTATTTACCTGAGTGCTGAAGAAGAAGAGGACAAATTGATCGCCCAGGCGAACATTTCTCTTGATGATGATGGAACAATTAACTCAGACAGGGTAATTGCCCGTGAAGAAGGAGATTTCCCGGTAGTTGAGCCAGGTGCTGTTCATTATACAGACGTTGCTCCAAACCAGATAGCCTCCATCTCTGCATCTTTAATTCCATTCCTCGAGCATGATGATGCCAACAGGGCTTTGATGGGATCAAATATGATGCGCCAGGCAGTTCCTTTATTAAGAGCAGAATCTCCAATTGTAGGTACAGGCCTGGAAAGACAGGTAGCTACAGATTCCAGGGTGTTAATTAATGCTGAAGGAGCAGGGGTTGTAGAATATGTGGATGCTGAAAGAATTACCATTAAATACGACCGTACAGAGGAAGAAAGAATGGTAAGTTTTGACAGCGATTCAAAAACTTATGAATTAATTAAATTCAGAAAAACCAACCAGGGAACTTCTATAAACCTTAAGCCAATTGTGCGCGTAGGAGATAGAGTAACCACAGGACAGGTACTTTGCCAGGGTTATGCAACCGAGGCCGGGGAACTTGCACTGGGAAGAAACATGAAGGTTGCCTTCATGCCCTGGAAAGGATATAACTTTGAGGATGCGATCGTAATTTCTGAAAGAGTTGTAAGAGAAGATGTATTTACTTCTATTCATATAGATGAATATTCACTAGAAGTTCGTGATACCAAACTTGGTAACGAAGAATTGACCAATGATATTCCAAACGTTTCTGAAGAGGCTACAAAAGACCTTGATGAGAACGGAATGATTAGAATTGGAGCTGAAGTTAAGCCTGGAGATATCCTTATAGGAAAGATCACTCCAAAAGGTGAAAGCGACCCAACTCCTGAAGAGAAACTACTTAGAGCGATCTTTGGAGATAAGGCAGGAGATGTTAAAGATGCTTCGTTAAAAGCTCACCCTTCATTAAGAGGTGTGGTAATTAACAAGAAACTTTTTGCACGTGCCGTGAAGGATAAGCGCAAGCGCGTACAGGATAAGGAAGATGTAGCTGCATTGGATAAAAAGTATGATGCGAAATTCGCTATTCTTAAGTCTGAGCTTGTAGACAAGTTGTTTGCTATTGTTGGTGGAAAAACTGCGCAGGGAGTTCAAAATGATCTTGGAGAGGAAGTATTGCCAAAAGGTAAGAAATTCACTCTTAAGATGTTGAATTCTGTTGATGACTATATCCACCTTACACAGGGAACCTGGACTACAGATGAGCACCTGAATAAGCTCGTTGCAGATCTTATCCATAATTACAAGATCAAGGAAAACGACCTACAGGGTAATCTTAGAAGGGAAAAATTCACCATCTCTGTTGGAGATGAATTACCGGCAGGTATTATCAAATTGGCCAAGATCTATGTGGCTAAGAAGAGAAAACTAAAAGTAGGTGATAAAATGGCGGGTCGTCACGGTAACAAAGGTATTGTTGCACGTATCGTTCGCCAGGAGGATATGCCTTTCCTTGAAGACGGAACACCTGTGGATATCGTACTTAACCCGCTTGGGGTACCTTCCCGTATGAACATTGGTCAAATTTATGAGACCGTGTTAGGATGGGCAGGACAAAAGCTGGGAAGAAAGTATGCTACTCCAATCTTTGACGGGGCTACCCTTGATCAAATAAATGAGCTTACAGATGAGGCCGGAGTACCGCGCTTTGGACATACTTATTTATATGATGGTGGAACCGGAGACAGATTTGACCAGGCCGCAACTGTTGGGGTGATCTATATGTTGAAATTAGGACATATGATTGACGACAAAATGCACGCCCGTTCAATAGGACCATACTCACTTATTACTCAGCAGCCGCTTGGTGGTAAAGCACAATTTGGTGGTCAGCGTTTTGGAGAGATGGAAGTATGGGCTCTTGAGGCCTATGGAGCATCGGCTACCCTACGTGAGATCTTAACTGTAAAATCTGATGATGTTATTGGTAGAGCCAAGACTTACGAGGCTATCGTAAAAGGTGAGCCAATGCCAGAACCTGGATTACCGGAATCTTTCAACGTATTAATGCACGAATTGAAAGGTTTAGGTTTGGATATTAGATTAGAAGAATAATATACTGCCAGTAGGGGTAAGCCTTGCGCTTACCCTTTAATGGCAGGATTTTCACAATAATTATAGCAGCACAGATTATTATGGCTAGAAATAATGAACATACAACAGAAAAGAGATTTAATAAAATCTCTATAGGTTTGGCTTCACCCGAGTCCATTTTGGCAGAGTCTCGCGGGGAAGTCCTAAAGCCTGAAACTATTAACTACCGTACGCACAAACCGGAGCGTGACGGATTATTCTGTGAGCGAATTTTTGGTCCTGTAAAGGATTACGAATGTGCCTGTGGAAAATATAAGAGAATACGGTACAAGGGAATTGTTTGTGACCGTTGTGGAGTAGAGGTAACAGAAAAGAAAGTACGTCGTGACCGTGTGGGGCATATCAACCTGGTTGTTCCTGTGGCACACATCTGGTATTTCCGTTCCCTTCCAAATAAAATAGGTTACCTTCTTGGATTGCCATCCAAGAAACTTGATATGATCATATATTATGAAAGATATGTGGTTATACAACCCGGTATTGCAAAGAATGCTGAAGGGGAACAACTGAAGAAGATGGATTTCCTTACAGAGGAAGAGTATCTTGATATCTTAGACAGCCTTCCGCAGGAAAATCTTTACCTGGAAGACAATGATCCAAACAAGTTCATTGCAAAGATGGGAGCAGAGTGTCTTATCGAGCTTTTAAGAAGAATTGACCTTGCTGAGCTTTCTTACGACCTAAGACACAAAGCAAACAACGAAACTTCCAAGCAACGTAAAACTGAGGCTCTTAAGAGACTTCAGGTTGTGGAAGCTTTCCGTGATGCTAATGAGAACAGGGAAAACCTTCCTGAGTGGATGATCATGAAAGTTATTCCAATTACTCCTCCTGAACTTAGGCCTCTTGTGCCTCTTGATGGTGGACGTTTTGCAACTTCAGATTTGAACGACCTTTACCGAAGAGTAATTATACGTAACAACCGTTTGAAGAGACTTATGGAGATCAAAGCTCCGGAAGTGATCCTTCGTAACGAGAAGCGTATGCTACAGGAAGCGGTAGACTCATTGTTCGATAACACGAGAAAATCTTCAGCAGTAAAAACAGATTCCAACAGGCCGTTGAAATCCCTTTCAGATTCCTTAAAAGGAAAGCAAGGGCGTTTCCGTCAAAACCTGCTTGGTAAGCGTGTAGATTATTCAGCACGTTCTGTAATTGTCGTAGGACCGGAACTTAAAATGTTTGAGTGTGGTCTTCCAAAAGATATGGCTGCAGAGCTTTACAAGCCGTTCGTAATACGTAAGTTGATCGAAAGAGGAATTGTAAAGACTGTAAAGTCCGCCAAAAAAATTATAGATAAAAAAGAACCTGTAGTTTGGGATATCTTAGAAAATGTTCTTAAAGGACACCCTGTACTGCTTAACCGGGCCCCAACTCTTCACAGACTTGGTATCCAGGCTTTCCAGCCAAAACTTATTGAAGGTAAGGCGATACAGTTACACCCACTTGCGTGTACTGCATTCAATGCCGATTTCGATGGGGATCAAATGGCGGTTCATCTGCCACTTGGGCCGGAGGCAATTCTGGAAGCCCAGTTATTAATGTTAGGTTCTCACAATATTCTTAACCCTGCAAATGGATCTCCAATTACGGTTCCATCTCAGGATATGGTTCTTGGTCTTTATTATATGACCAAGCCAAGAGTATCTACAGACGATGTAAAAATTAAAGGTCAGGGTCTTACATTCTATTCATCAGAGGAGGTTGTTATCGCCTACAATGAGAAGAAAGTAGATCTTAACGCCGTAATTAAGATACGTGCCAAAGATTATAATGAGCATGGACATCTGGTAAACCAGATCATTGAAACTACAGTAGGAAGGGTTCTCTTTAACGAATCTGTACCGGAAACTGCAGGATTTATCAATGAGGTATTGACCAAGAAGTCCCTTCGTGATATCATTGGTCGCGTATTAAAAGCTACAAGCGTTGCAGAAACTGCTGCCTTCCTTGATAATATCAAGGACCTTGGATATAAATTTGCTTACACTGGTGGACTATCCTTCAGTTTAGGTGATATTATTATCCCGGAAGAGAAGCAGTCTATGATCGATGAGGCTAATGAGCAGGTTGAAGGTATTATAGGAAACTATAACATGGGTCTTATTACCAACAATGAACGTTACAACCAGGTAATTGATATATGGACTTCTACTAACGCCGGTCTTACCGAGCTTGCTATGAAGAGAATTCGTGAGGACAATCAAGGGTTCAACTCTGTGTATATGATGCTTGACTCCGGTGCAAGGGGATCTAAAGAACAGATCCGTCAGTTAACCGGGATGCGTGGTTTGATGGCCAAGCCTAAGAAATCCAACTCTGGTGGTGGTGAAATTATCGAGAACCCAATTCTTTCCAACTTTAAGGAAGGTCTATCGATCCTTGAATACTTTATCTCTACTCACGGTGCGCGTAAAGGTCTTGCCGATACCGCACTTAAAACGGCAGATGCCGGGTACTTAACCCGTCGTTTGGTAGATGTTTCCCAGGATGTAATTGTAAATGATGAGGACTGTGGTACATTAAGAGGAGTTGAAGTGGCACCGCTTAAGAAAAATGACGAGATCGTAGAATCTCTTGGTGAAAGAATTCTTGGACGTATTTCTTTAAATGACGTGATCAATCCGTTAACTGAAGAGGTACTCGTAAGAACAGGTGAGGAGATCACAGAGAGTGCGGTTGCAAAAATAAACGAAGCCCCAATTGAAACAGTTGAAGTGCGATCTGCACTTACCTGTGAAGCCAAGAAGGGTATTTGTGTGAAATGTTACGGAAGAAACCTTGCGACCGATAAGATGGTACAAAGAGGTGAAGCTGTAGGTGTTGTTGCTGCCCAGTCAATTGGGGAGCCGGGAACCCAGCTTACACTACGTACCTTCCACGTGGGTGGTATTGCAGGTAACATTTCTGAAGAAAATAAACTTATTGCCAAATTCAATGGTATCGCAGAGATTGAGGATCTTAAAGTGGTAAAAGGTGAAGGGCCAGATGGTTCAATTACAGATATCGTGATCTCAAGAACATCTGAACTTAAATTGAAAGATAAGAAGACCGGCGTGGTACTTACTACAAGTAACATTCCTTATGGTTCACAGATCTTTGTAAATGACGGGGATGAAGTTAAGAAGGACGATGTGATTTGCCAGTGGGATCCTTATAACGGTGTAATTATTTCAGAATTTGCCGGTAAGGTGAAGTATGAGAACATCGAGCAGGGTATCACTTACCAGGTAGAGATAGATGAGCAAACAGGATTCCAGGAGAAAGTGATCTCTGAATCCAAGAACAAAAAGCTTATCCCAACATTATCGATACTTGGAAAGAAGGACGAGGTAATACGTTCTTACAACCTGCCTGTTGGAGCCCATATTATGGTGGACAAGGATGAAAAGATCAAAGTTGGTAAGATCCTCGTGAAAATACCACGTAAATCATCTAAAGCCGGGGATATTACCGGTGGTCTTCCAAGGGTAACAGAATTATTCGAAGCGCGTAACCCCTCTAACCCTGCTGTTGTAAGTGAGATAGACGGTGTTATTTCCTTCGGAAAAATAAAAAGAGGTAACCGTGAGATCATTGTTGAATCCAAGCTTGGTGAAGTTAAGAAGTATCTTGTAAAACTTTCTAACCAGATCCTTGTTCAGGAAAACGATTATGTACGTGCAGGTATGCCGTTATCTGATGGTTCCATCACTCCGGAAGATATTCTTGCTATCAAAGGACCAAACGCTGTACAACAGTACCTGGTTAATGAAGTACAGGAAGTATATCGTCTACAAGGGGTGAAGATCAACGACAAGCACTTTGAAGTTGTTGTTCGCCAGATGATGCGTAAGGTGAGAATAGTAGATCCGGGAGATACAATTTTCCTTGAAAACCAGTTGATCCATAAATCCGACTTCATTGAGGAGAACGACAAGATCTTTGGAATGAAGGTAATTGAGAATGCAGGTGATTCTACCAATCTTAAACCTGGCCAAATTGTGACTATAAGACAACTTAGAGATGAGAATTCATCCTTAAGAAGAGAAGACAAAGAACTTGCAACTGCAAGGGAGGCTGTTGCTGCAACTGCAACTCCTATCCTACAGGGTATTACAAGGGCTTCGCTTCAAACCAAGTCATTCATATCGGCAGCATCCTTCCAGGAGACTACCAAGGTTCTTAACGAAGCTGCAGTAAGCGGTAAGATAGATGATCTTGAAGGTCTTAAGGAGAATGTGATTGTAGGACATAAGATCCCTGCAGGAACAGGTATGAGAGAATATGACCACATTATTGTTGGTTCCAAAGAGGAATTTGATGAAATGCTAGAGAAAAAGCAGGAAGTTAATTATAACTAACAGCTTATAAATAGAAAAAAGGGTCGCAATTTGCGGCCCTTTTTTTATGCAATTCACTAAATCCCTAATCCTCCCTGAGGAAGCCGGGATTTTTTGTATTTTTAAATTGAATTAAAAATTAACCAATGAGCGAAGAAAAAAAACCTAAAAAAGGACAGATCAATATAGAACTGGATGAAAAAGTAGCAGAAGGCACATATTCCAATCTTGCAATAATTAACCACTCAGTTTCAGAGTTTGTAGTGGATTTTGTGAGTATTATGCCGGGAACACCTAAAAGTAAGGTGAAGTCCAGGATCATACTAACCCCGCAACATGCGAAACGTCTTTTAAAGGCACTGGGAGATAATGTGCAACGATTTGAAAAGGCCCATGGGGAAATAAAAGATTATGAACAGCCGCCAATTCCTTTGAATTTTGGACCTACGGGACAGGCTTAAAATATACCCGGAGAAATATCTTCGGGTTTTTTAATATATTCAATATATTATATAGAAAGTTCCATTTATGAATTTGGATGCATGATAACAACTATTTTTACTTCTAAAAAATTAGAGAAAATAACAAAGAGTTTAATAGAAGATTACAATGAGAAGCTCCCGGAGATAAGTAAACTAGGTAAATGGAATGCTACCGTTTTTTATGTATATCGTAAGAAGTGCTGGTTGGTAACAAATTCTCGCACCAGGTATTCTGTGATCCTAGCCAACGTAAAGTCTTCAGATCTTTCTCAGATAAATAGATTATTTAAGGAGGCGCTGCATAGGCAAATGAACTATGACAGCGTATCCATAACTCCTGAAGAAATAGACATTTTAATTGGGGATCTTAGGTTTAATCCTACAGATAATGATCGCAGAACCATAGGATTTCAAAACTCCCATCTTTCTACTCTGGAATATCGAAAAGATCAATACGGGATGCTTGAAAACTGGCCTATAACTCAAATAGTTCACTTTTTAAACAACACCTACTTTTATTGGAATAAACCTAAAATGACCGAAGGAACCTATCCCGTTACCGAATTAAGAAAAGAGCTGGAGACATTAGAAACCGACTTAAATACTCTTTAAAAGTTGATAGAGATAAAAAGAACTAATTCCAGGGATCCCGATCTTCCTTTCTTGATAAATTTATTGGACAGGGACCTTGCAGTTACAGATGGAGATGAACATGCTTTTTATGACCAGTTCAATAAAATAGATTTGATCAAGCATGTGGTGATTCTCTATCAGAATGAAAAAGCGGTCTCCTGCGGCGCCTTGAAAGAATTTATCCCCGGTACAATGGAGATCAAAAGAATGTTTACCAAAAGGAGTTCCAGAGGTAAAGGCTATGCCGGGATGGTATTAAATGAACTGGAGGAGTGGGCAAAAGAGCTGCATTATTCCAGGTGCATCCTTGAGACAGGCGTAAGGCAGCCGGATGCTATTGCCTTGTACAGAAAACATGGATATGAGCTTATTCCAAATTACGGGCAGTATGAAGGGGTGGAAAACAGCCATTGTTTTGGAAAAAACATTTAATCATATGAATTTTAAAACAATTTAATTTTTTCCCTATGAGCAACCGGATTACCTCATATTCTGAATTTTATCAATTCTATCTCAAAGAGCATCAAAACCAGACCAGCAGGATCCTTCACTTTATAGGGACATTCCTTGTTTTTATCCTGCTCTTCCTGGCAATAATCCAGGGTTGGGGCTGGAGATGGGTACTCATCCCGGTGGTAGGGTACGGTTTTGCCTGGGTTGGCCATGCATTCTTTGAAAGGAACAAGCCGGCGACCTTTAAATATCCCTTCTGGAGTTTGATTTCAGACTTTAAGCTGTTCTTTGAAATCCTCCTGGGTAAAAGGAGCTTTGATTCCTCAAAGGATTAAAATTCTGATGTAAAGTGAAATTTAATTGAAGGGTATTTTTGTTGGGTCATTTGCAGGGAGAACTGTGAGTCTGCCAGGAATACAAGTTGACCTCTCTTGTCTTTTGCAAGGAACTTTGATTTTACCCTTTTAAAATCCTTGAACTTCTCACTTTTTGGATCCTGCGGTTCTACCCAGGTTGCTTTGAACACATTCAAATTTTCATAGCTGCATTTTGCACCGTATTCGTGCTCAAGTCTATATTGTATCACTTCAAACTGTAAGGCACCAACGGTTCCAATTACTTTTCTTCCGTTAAGTTCCAGAGTGAATAACTGTGCTACCCCTTCATCCATTAGCTGGTCGAGACCTTTTTCAAGCTGCTTGGATTTCATGGGATCTGCATTATTCACATAACGGAAATGTTCAGGAGAAAAACTTGGAATTCCCCTGTAGTTAAGTTCTTCCCCTTCAGTTAAAGTATCCCCGATCTTAAAATTTCCTGTGTCGTGTAATCCCACAATATCGCCGGGATAAGAAACATCTACGATCTCTTTCTTTTCAGCAAAAAAAGCATTGGGACTCGAGAATTTTAAATTTTTACCATGTCGCACATGAAGATAAGGTTTGTTTCGCTCAAATTTCCCTGACACGATCTTTATAAAAGCCAGCCTGTCACGGTGTTTGGGATCCATGTTAGCGTGGATCTTAAATACAAAACCTGTGAAGTCCTTTTCATCTGGTTGTACTGTCCTGCTGTCGCTGTCCTTTGCCCTGGGGGTTGGAGCAATACTTACAAAGCAATCCAGGAGCTCCCTTACCCCAAAATTATTAAGGGCAGATCCAAAGAATACCGGCTGTAAATTTCCTTCCAGGTAGGCCTCTTTATCAAATTCAGGGTATACGCCCTGTGCCAGTTCCAGTTCATCTCGCAGGGTATTGGCCGCCTTTTCCCCAATAAGCTTATCCAACTCGCCAGAGTTAAGGTCTGATATTTCTACTGTATCCTCAATATCCTTTCTTGGATCGCCGGTGAAAAGGTTTACATTCTTTTCCCAAATGTTATAAATTCCCTTAAAGTCATATCCCATTCCAATGGGAAAGCTCAAGGGGGTAACGGTGAGATTTAGTTTTTGTTCGATCTCGTCAAGCAGTTCAAATGCATCTTTTCCTTCCCGGTCCATCTTGTTGATGAAAACGATCATGGGAATATTCCGCATCCGGCAAACTTCTACAAGTTTTTCGGTTTGCTCTTCCACACCTTTGGCAACATCAATCACCACTATAACGCTATCCACCGCGGTAAGCGTTCTAAAAGTATCTTCAGCAAAATCCTTGTGCCCCGGGGTATCCAGAATATTGATCTTGGTACCATCATATTCAAACGCCAGTACAGAAGTAGCAACAGATATTCCACGCTGCCGCTCTATTTCCATAAAGTCACTGGTTGCTCCTTTCTTGATCTTATTGGATTTTACAGCCCCTGCCTCCTGGATGGCACCACCAAAGAGTAGTAGTTTTTCTGTAAGTGTGGTTTTACCCGCATCTGGGTGAGAAATAATTCCAAATGTTCTTCTGCGCTTGATCTCGTCGTGAAACTTCATATGCTCATTTAAGGCTGCAAAGATAAAATAATTGAAGTAGAAAAAAGAGTTCGGTAAGGAGATAAAAAAGAGCTTGTTTTTAACATGTTGAGATCTGAATTCTCTTCTATTCTCCTGTCCATCAATTGTTTTTCTGAAATTGATCTTTTCAATCTTACCACGGCCATTGCTTTGCACTATACTGCCAGTGAAATCTTTCTATCACAGCCGGGTAAAAGTCTCTATGTGATTTTGTATTTTTGAGGATCATTATAAGCTATGACAGAAGAAAAAGTAATATTGGTGAATGAAAGTGATGAGCAAATTGGCTTGATGCCTAAAATGGAAGCTCACGAAAAAGGTTTGCTGCACAGGGCATTCTCAGTCTTTGTCTTTAATGACAGGAATGAACTCATGTTGCAGCAAAGGGCGCTTTCCAAATATCATTCCCCCGGTTTATGGACAAACACCTGTTGCAGCCACCAAAGGGAAGGGGAAAGCAATATAGAGGCAGGTAAACGCAGGTTGCAGGAAGAAATGGGTTTTAGTACAGAGCTTAAGGATACCATCTCTTTTATATATAAAGCCCCTTTTGATAATGGCCTTACCGAACATGAATTTGATCACATCCTGGTAGGGAAATTTAATGATGAACCAGAATTGAACCCGGAAGAGGCAGCTGCATATAAATGGATGCCCCTGGAAGAAGTTAAGGAAGATATGAAGCGCAATCCTCATATTTATACCGAGTGGTTCAAGATCATTTTTGATAAGTATTATCAAACCATTGAGCAATGAAAGTAACCGTTCACAGGAAAGCACATTTTAATGCTGCTCACCGGCTGTACCGAAAGGACTGGGATGATGTCAAAAATGAAAATGTTTTTGGCAAATGCAGCAATCCAAATTATCACGGCCATAACTACGACCTGGTAGTTGCAGTAACGGGGGAGATAGATCCCGAGACCGGCTTTGTTGTGGATATGAAATATCTAAAGGATCTTATAGCTGCTGAAGTGGAGACAGCTCTGGATCATAAGAATCTAAATGTCGAAGTTGAGGAGTTTCGCGATCTTAATCCTACGGCAGAAAATATTGCAGTTGTAATATGGAATAAGCTGAGGCCACATTTACAGGAGGAGCTGGAGCTCGCGGTCACGCTCTATGAGACTGCCCGTAATTATGTGACCTATACGGGAAATTGAAGGTAACACTTCGCGGAGATTGAAATACAGGGAATATTTTTTTACTAATAATCGCAGGAGACAGATTTTCTCCCAAAATATGAAGCATATGAAAAAAGGAGATTACCTGCCACATATATCATTAAAGGATAAAGACGGGAAGGAATTTTACCTGGATAGCTACAAAGGCGATAAGGCTGTGGTTATTTATTTTTATCCGCGTAATTTCACCCCGGGTTGTACAATGCAAGCCTGTGAATTTCGTGATAAATATGAAGAATTTAAGGATTTGGGAGCAGAGGTGATTGGGATAAGTTCTGATACTGAAGCTTCACACGCCCGTTTTGTAGAAAAATTTAAATTACCCTTTGTTTTTCTTTCAGATCCAGATAAAAAAGCCCGGAAGGCATTTGGTGTTCAATCATCCCTGCTTGGGCTGGTGCTCGGGAGAGAAACCTTCCTGTTCGATAAGGAAGGGAAGTTGCAAATGAGGTACAATAATCTTAAAGCAGCACATCATACAGAGAAGGCCCTCGAGAAGCTTAAGAGTTTATAAAGGCGGTTTTTATTTATAGAATGAGTGTAGATTGACAGGCGGAAAAAAAATATATAGAACTTGTTTTTTATATTAAAAAATAGATTAAATTCGCAGCCTAAAATTAATGGAATGGCAAGTAAAAGATTGTTGAAGAGGGACGTGAATTATGTGATGGGAGATATTATTGAGGCGGCTTACGTTCATCAATTGGCAAACCCAAACCAGGATCAAAAGAAAACCGAGGAAATCGTTGATGAGGCGATCAAGGGATTTGATGAGTTAATGGCAAAGATCAACCAGAGAAAGGTTGAGAATAAAAAACAACACTTTAGAGCGATTGAAAAAGAGCTGGAAACTAAAGCGCAAACCTTAGTAGGAAAAATAAACGAATTATAGAATATTCGATGCCGATGTAGCTCAGCTGGCTAGAGCAGCTGATTTGTAATCAGCAGGTCGTGGGTTCGAGTCCCTCCATCGGCTCTTCATAAAGCCTTTCCAATTTGGAGAGGCTTTTTTTATTAAGATGGATTAATGGATTTAAGTAAATCTTTCAAGATTTGAGGAGAGGCGAAGGCATTACTTTCATACCATTTTTTCTTTTTCTTTATTCTTTTGCGTTACCTCTTAGTTCTTGTTACGTGGTGTTTTTCTGCCACGAATGCACGAATATTTTTTTATTCTTTTATCCCGCAGGCTAGTTTGTATTCCAGGGATTTTGATTTTCCTCTCTTCTCTTTTTTCTTTTATCTTGTTTCTTGATTCCTGCTTTTTTTTTGCCACGAATGCACGAATATTTTTATTTTATTATCCCGCAGGTTAGTTTGATAAACCAGGGATTTAATCTTTTACATACATATCTCTTCTCTCTTCTCTCTTCTCTCTTCTCTTGTTTCTCGATTCTTGTTTCCTTTTAGAGCCACGAATGCACGAATAATTTTTTATTCTTTTATCCTGCATTCTAGTTTGGTAATCCAGAGATTTTGATTTCTCTTTTCTCTCTTCTCTTGATTCTTGTTTCTTGATTCTTGCTTCTTGTTTCCTGGCTCCTGGTTCTAGTTCCAAATATTTCAGGATTGCAGGATCAGTCCTTTTCCATCACCAACTCCCCAAATTCCCCTGCCTTTCTCACAACTTTGCCTGTTGTTTGATACCAAATGGGAGTTAGGGAAAAGCCGGTCTCTTTTAGCGCCTTTGCAACCCATACATTTGAGTTCTTTGGAAAATAATAGGAAGAGCTTCCTTTAAAGAAATAGCTGTTTGAGGGGCCGGCTGTCACAGGAATAAGTTTCGCATCTTCATTGAGTTTCAATTCCCTTAATAAATAGTTCCTCAGCTTATCAAGCTGCTCTTTATCAATCTTGAGTTTTGCCAGGTTGGTATTGGAGTAGGCGGTTTCAACGGGACCATAAATAGGTTTTATTTGCATTGCAGAGGAGGTAGGCCAAAATGCTGCTTTTATGGCATGCCAGGGGTTGAAACCTTTAGCAGAGAAAAAATCCATATCTCCCCATCCTATTTCGAGCCACGCAGCGTTTTTATAATTAATTTCCGGAGGCCATATGCTTTCAGGAAATGTGGCAGCGGGAACTATAATACCAGTATGCCAGCTTATGCTGCTTACATAAATACTGTGTTTCTCATTGGGTTGCTGCCAGGCTTTGGCCGGCAGAAATAAAAGAAGAAACAGACATAATAACGGTATTTTGTCAAGTCTATGCATTTTTTTGATTTCTGCTGGATTATGCTCAGGCTTCTGTTACATGGGAGTAAGCAAAGTGTTATTCCTGAATAAAAATAAGAAAACCTGCAGGAAATAGGACATAAGGAATTATTAAACCTTTGGAGATCAATAAATAGCATGATTAGATAGCAAAAAAAAACCGGAAGTTTTAAAGCTTCCGGTCTTTTATATCCTGTTCAGGAACTCTCTATTGTTCCTCAATATTTGCTTCTTCTTTTTCAAGCTTTCTTCTTTCCTTAAGGAAGTCTTTTAATTCTTTTCCATACCTGGATTTCTTAACTTCAGGAGTCATAGAATTAAATATGGTATCAAGATATTTAATGTTAGCATCAAACACTTCAGAAAGGGCCAGATATGGTGCCAGTTCAAGATCTTTATTGTTTATGGCAAAATTCACCGTGTAAAGATATTTTCGTTTTAACAACCTGTCGTATTCCTGATTTGTCGCCATAAGGAGATCTTCATTCTCATCGCGTTGCGCCTCAAAATTCTGCTGAATAAGTTCCAGGTTCCTGTCATTGAACCTTCTCATCATTTTTTTATATTCATCCAGTTTTTCCTGATTTGCTGAACCAATAACCTTGGCATCGGTTTCAAAATTTTTAAGTGAGGTAATGACGGTAATTTCTCCTTCTTCAGCAAAGAATTCTATCCTCTCTTCATAATCCAGGTTATCTACCTTATCCAGGTATAGGTACATCATTTGCGGACTGCTTATGTAGTCTTCAAGAATGAAATTTGCATCACCTCGAATGACTACAGAATCCACATTTACCAGCAGGGTGTCCTCAATCTTTTGAAGGTATAGAACACCCTTTTTAAGACCTTCTATATTACCCTTAACAATAAGGTTGCTTTCCTTTTTAGAGCAGGCTGCTGCTGTAAGGATAAGAACAAATAACAAGCAAATTTTCTTCATGGATTCAGTTAAATTTTGGCTGGCAAATATGAGATATTTTTTGATTTTTTACTAACTCCCGGCAGCCAATTGCATTAAAATTGTTGTGAGGATTGCACCATAGGTGCCCACTACATAACCAAATACTGCCAGGAGAACTCCTACAGTGGCCAGGGAGGGATGAAAGGCTGCCGCTACAACAGGGGCACTGGCTGCTCCTCCCACATTTGCCTGGCTTCCCACCGCCAGGAAGAAATAAGGAGCTTTGATCAACTTTGCCACCAGGATCAATAAACCTGCATGTATCCCCATCCAAACAAGCCCAATACCAATTAGGCCGGGGTTATCGAATACCATTGTAAGGTCCATTTTCATCCCTATCGTGGCCACAAGGATATAGATGAATACACTACCTATCTTACTGGCCCCTGCACCTTCGTAGGTTTTAAATTTTGTAAAGGAGAGGACTATTCCAATCATTGTGGCAATAGAGATCATCCAGAAAAAAGAGGAGGCGAAAGATGCCAGGGCACTCTTCTTATCATTGAAGACTTCAAAATTCTCCACCAGTACGGCCGAGATCCAGTCTGCACCCCAGTGTGCAACGCCCACTGCCCCAAAAGCAATGGCCAGCATGATCATAAGATCTGCAAGGGAAGGGTTGCGGGTAACGCTAGCTGCGTAATTTGCAACCTTATTTTTTAGATCGGTAATAGCTGAATCATCTGCTTTTAACCAGCTGTCTATTTTTTCATTTCGGCCTATTCCAAAGAGGATAATGGCCATCCATAAATTGGCTACTACGATATCTACCAATACCATTCCCCCGTAAAGATCGGGGTTGTATTCATAGATCTCCAGCATAGCGGCCTGGTTTGCACCGCCACCTATCCAGCTTCCTGCCAGGGTAGATAAACCTCTCCAAACCGCATCGGGCCCTACGCCGCCAACAGTTTCAGGAGAAAATGTGGAGATAAGAAGAATGGCCAGGGGGCCTCCAATTATGATCCCTGCTGTACCTGTAAAGAACATAATAAGGGCTTTTGGACCCAAATTAAAAATAGCCTTGAGATCTATGCTAAGTGTCATTAAAACAAGGGATGCCGGTAATAAATATCTGCTGGCAATAAAATAAAGCTGTGAGGTAGAATCTTCTATAATCCCCAGCGAATTGAAGATGGCCGGGATGAGGTAGCACATAAGCAGTGCCGGAACTACCGAGTAAAACTTTTTCCAGAATCCTTCTTTTTGGGAGGAGGTATAAAATACAAATCCCAACGCAATCATTAGTACACCTAATACAATAGCATCATTGGTAAATATAGGGGTTTCTTCCATGGGGTGATTTTTCTTTGGACGCCAAAATACAATTTTTCTTAAACTTTTTTTAACATAATCCTCCTTCTATTAAGGGATCATTTAAAAATTTTAACCAGTAGTTTAGCTACCCCATCCTCTATACTTTTACCGCAAACTATATTGGCCGCATCCATTGCCTCCTGCCGGGCATTTCCCACTGCTACTCCATAACCCACCTTGCGAAGCATTTCTATATCATTGTAATTATCACCAATAGCGACAGCTTCTTTCGGGGAAAGGTGGAAGTGTTCCTTTAGCAGCATTTCTATTGCCGTAAATTTTGAAATTGAACTTGGGGCAATTTCAAGATAGGTGTCCTTTGAGCGGTACAAATGCAGCTGCCCGGGATATTTTTCTTCCAGATAATCCCTGATTGTATCTATTTGTTCAATTTCACCCATGGCCATTATTTTATGTGCCCCTTTTTCCTCGCGGTCCCATTTCTTTATCACCTGATCATTGGATCTTACCACAGGAATGACCTTCGTATTATTGATCTCTCTTAATGCCCATTTATCACTTTGAGGTACATACCATTCATCACGGTGGTAAAGACTTAAGTGGCATTTGAATTCATTCATGCGGGAAAGTTCCTCAACTACTTCCAGCGGGATCTCGGTAGAAAGTGTGGTCTTGCCATCAACAATAATAAGCCCCCCGTTGTAAGCGATAATTGGCAGATGCCCTATTTCCAGTTCTTCCTGTAAATGCCTCATTGCTGCAGGCATGCGGGCAGAGATTAATATAAAGGGGATTTTGTTGCTCAGGCTTTTTACCGCATCTATTGTCGCAGGGGAGAGTTCCCTGTCCTTGTTAAGTAAAGTGCCGTCAATGTCTGAAAATACTATCTTATAATCCATTATTCCTTTTCTTTTTTAGAGTGAGGATGTCTCTTTGCTTCTTTTAGGGCCCTTGAAAGTACGTATTCTATCTGTCCATTGGTGCTTCTAAATTCATCTGAAGCCCATTTTTCCATAGCTTTAAGCAGCTCTTCATTCAGTCGTAATGCAAAGGCTTTCTTTTTACTCATCTTTTCAATTTTGATCTACTCTATCGCCTGTATGAAACCTACAATAGCGGGAAGGAGTTCCGGGTGGAGGGGGCGTGCGGGTTCATTGTAAGCCTTGGTGTTTTCCAGGCTTTCTCCTTCAATTTTTCTGAAGATGTGGTTCATTTGATCCAGGATCACCAGCTGGGCAGCGGGTTTGGCTTCCTTCAGGATTTTGGCGTCTTCCACATCTACCTGCAGGTCAAAACTCCCATTTACAATAAGTACAGGAATATCAAGCTTAGCCAATTCCACTGCAGGGTCGTACTTCATCCACGAAGCCATATAAGGCTGTACAGAGGGCCTGAAGATGCTTTCCAAATATGGACTGTAATTCGTGGTGCTGCCTTGCGATTTTATTTCATCAAAGGCTTGCTGTGCGTTTTCTGATAAAGATGCCGATTGCTTGGCGATTTGCGCTACTATGATCTCATCAATAGGTTTCCCTGCACCTGCAAGGGAGATGAATCCATCCACCTGTGTTTCCCCGGCAGCCAGAATACCTATTAAAGAGCCTTCACTATGACCCGCAAGGATGATCTTGCTGAAATTTTCCTGTTCCCGAAAATATTTAATGATATTTCTTACATCTTCAGCAAAATGTTCAAACCTAAGATCCTGCTCCCGTATTCTTAGTTTCTCCATCTTAAAGATCCTTTTGTCAAACCTGAAAGATGCAATACCTTCCTGCGCCAGCTCCCGGGATATCTTCATTACGCCGTCATTCTTCATCATAGGCTGGTTCCCGTCACGATTTGTGGGTCCAGACCCCTGGATAAAGATGACTAAAGGGACATTTAAAGTATCGGGTGGAAGTGTTAAGGTACCATCTGTATATTGATCTATACTTAAATTTATCTCGTTAAAGGAGTCCATACTCCCGTTTTCTTCACTTGAAGTGCTCTCCTGTGCGATAAGCGGGTGGAATAGAGAAAAGAAAATAAGCAGCGCGAAAACTCTCATATTAGTATTTATTAGATTGTGTGTTTATCTTATGTATATAATTCTTAATTACTGCACGGGCCTCGCCGGGTTGCTGTGTGCCAATTAAAAAGTTTTTTTTGTCCCTGGTAACAATTTGGATGCCAAGGTTACCAGAGGCATTGTAGGCTTTTTTATTACCTATACCTCTCATTCCCCAGCCGCCATATTCTAGGAGAGGGTTATATTTTCTTACATAACATTCTTCGATTTCTTCCCAGGGGAAAAATTTTTTGGAAGAACCAAAGGGGAGGTATACAACTTTAATTCCCTCCCTGTCTATTCGGGTTTTCAATTGCATCCATAATACGAGTGCTATTGGCAGGGTTGCCGCCAGAAGGCCGAGAATAAGAAGCGGATTGTTAAAATCCATAAACCCATCTGTATTCTTATAGATGGCAAGTAAGATAATTACCAACACCGCTCCCAGGATCGCATAAAGCCACCATTGATTAAACTGCTGTCTTTCCTCGAAAACTCTCATTCTAATGGTTCAAAGTACCTGCATTCACTATGGGGGTTGCATCTTTATCGCTGCAAAGCACTACCATAAGATTACTTACCATTGCCGCACGGCGCTCATCATCCAGGATGACGATCTCTTTACGGCCCAGTTCCTCCAGGGCCATTTCAACCATACTTACCGCACCCTCCACGATCTTATGTCTTGCAGCAACTATAGCAGTTGCCTGTTGCCGCTTAAGCATTGCGCTGGCAATTTCATTTGCATAGGCCAAATAACCTATTCTGGCTTCCAGAACTTCTATGCCCGCAATATGCAGCCTCTCTGTGATTTCCATTTCAAGGGCTTCACTTACTTCATTTACACTGGATCTTAAGGTAATATCCTCATCCAGGCCTTCATCTGCAAAATTATCATATGGATATAGACTTGCAAGCTTTCTTACCGCCGCATCGGTTTGGACAATGACAAAATTCTCATAATTATTTACATCAAATGAGGCCCTGTAAGTATCCTGTACCCGCCATACCAAAATGGTGCTTATCATAATGGGATTACCCATTTTATCATTCACCTTGAGGCGCTCACTGTCAAAGTTACGGGCCCGTAAGGAGATTTTCTTTTTAGTGTAAAATGGGTTTACCCAAAAGAGCCCGTTTTTCTTTACAGTTCCAATGTACTCCCCAAATAGCAAAAGCACTCGGGATTCATTGGGGTTTACCAGGATAAGACCGGCTGCAAGGAAGATTGAAAAAAGGAAAAGTAATAGCAGCCAGGGGGATTTGATCAGGAAAAAACCGGCTATGCTTCCCAGGAAAAGAAGGGCAATTATAAATAACATGACATAACCATTTGCGGGACTGGTAATAATTTTTTCGTTGGAAACCATGAGAGAGATATTTTTAAATATATTAAAATGATATCATAAAGATAGTATATTAAATTTAATCCACAACTCATTGGTGTTCGGTAATTATTTATAAAATATCCTGAAAGCTTTTCTAAGCATTGTGAGAATACCCGACGAACCCTTCCAGATGGTGGTTCTTAGTGTGAAATTATTTTAATGTATTCAGTGAATTAAGTAGAGGTTAAATGTCTTTAATCCAGGCGACCTTATTAAAAGTATAAATTCCAGATTCATGGAGCGAAAGGCACCTGGACTTTTTTCCCGGACATGCATGATACACAACTTTAAAATTCTGTCCCCTAACATTGTCAAAGCTTCTTATATTTGCAAAAATTCCAGACATGAAAATTTTAGCTTTAAGTTTTTTTCTGATCGCTTTTAATGTGACTTCCTTCGCAAATGATTTTGACTGGGGCCAAAATGGTCACAGGGCAACAGGTCAAATTGCTGAGGATCTTTTAAGTCCAAAGGCAAAGAAGGAGATATTCAAGATCCTGCAGGGTAAAAGCCTTGCGATGGTCTCTACTTACGCCGATGAAATAAAAAGCGACCCCCGCTTCAGGGAATTTGGCCCCTGGCATTATGTGAATCTGCCACAAGGAGAAACCCGATACAATGAAGAGACGGCGGCGGCGGGAGGAGATCTTCTTATGGCTATGAGAAAGTGTGTAGAGATGCTTAAAGACAACAACACCAGCAGGGAAGACCGGGAATTTTATCTTAAAATGCTGGTTCATTTCGTAGGAGACCTTCACCAGCCGCTTCACGCAGGCAGGGGAGAGGATAAAGGCGGTAATGATATACAGGTACGCTGGTTCAATGAAGGGTCCAATCTTCACCGGGTATGGGACAGTGATATGATCAATTCCTACCAAATGAGCTATACGGAGCTGGCCGACAATCAGGCTTATTTATCTCCTAAAAAACGAAAAGAACTGGCGCAGGGAAATTTTGAAGACTGGATGTATGAATCCAAAGCATTGGCTTTAGAAATATATGCATCGGCTGAGGTTGGTGAAAAACTTGGGTACAGGTACATGTATGATTGGTTTCCTGTTGTAAGGGAGCAACTTCAAAAGGGTGGGGTTCGCCTTGCAAAAGTTTTGAATGAGATCTATAAATAATAAAGTTTCGAATTAGTAATAAACAGGCTGCCCACGGGCAGCCTGTTTTATTTTCAGTCTTTTCCACTGTGAAAACTCCCAATTTTAAAACTTACTTAATAATATTTCTGAAGGTAAGGTTGATCCTGGGCCCTACCTCTTTTTTGGTGCGGGGTAGTTCATGTTTCCAGTAATGTTGGGTTGTTCCCTGCATTAATAACAGGCTGCCATGCTCAAGGAGTAGATCTTGTTTTTGATCTTTAAACTCTTTGTGTTTTAACCTGAATTTCCTTGTCGCTCCAAGGCTTATGGAAGCTATAACGGGATTTTGCCCCAGTTCCTTTTCATCATCGCTGTGCAAACCCATACTGTCATTCCCATCCCTGTATAGATTTGCCAGGCAGTGGGTGAAAGGTGAAGGGGTAATCTCTTTAAGCTTTTCTGTTAAGTTTTTGAGCAACGGGTGAAATTTATGGGGTTGAAGAGTTAACCCTGAATAGGTATAGGAACTGTCATTTTCAGCGTATAAAGCAGTGAGTCTGGGTTGTGCGTGAGTCTTTCCGAAGAGCTTGATATAATGCTGTTCCCATTTTAGTTCTTCCATTAACTGGGTAAAATAAGCGTTGGCTTCCAGTCCAGATAAAAAGTCCTGAAGGTAAATGATATCTGCATCCCTTAATTTAATTTTTCTGAAATGTGTTTCTTTCATTTAATCTATTTTTTACTGTGCAGGCGGTTTTTTCTTGAGACAACAATAAGCTAATTTTGGCATGTAATTATTTTTCAGAAAATTTTAACAAAATTTTGTGTAATTTACTTAAATAGAGTAAATTGCCATCCCTACTTGTGGTCATAAAACCCCAACGCTGATTGAAACAGAACTACCTATTCCTGTTGTTCATTCTTACTGTTCCTGCGCAAATCTTTGCGCAGCAGGAGACTTATAAGGATGTTTTTCTGGATTCTCTTTCCAGTATGTCGGGAACCAGCCTGGGTAAATACCAATATAAGGATGCCATTGAAATAGCTATGGATCTTGTTGAGGAATCCAAAAAAAGGAAAAATAACTATTATCATTACGTTGGCCATAACATCCTTGGCTCCAGTTATTATGATCTTAATGATACATTGAGGGCCAAAAAACATTATGAAGATGCCCTCATTGCTGCTGAAAAAACAAGTAATGACACTCTTCTTTTAGGAGCCTACAATAACCTTGGCAATATATATTCTGAAGATAAGAATACTACCCAGATAGGAATTGATTATTACAACCTTGTTATTAACCTGGCTGCGAAGTTGAAGAATGAGGAGCAAATTCTTAATCCAACTGTCAACATTGCCTGGACCTATATTGATAATAAGCAATATAAAAGAGCCTGGCCATATTTGGAAAAATCCTGGCAGTTATATGGTAATAGAAAAGACCCTTTTATTGAATCCCAGCTAAGCAATTTAACAGGCCGGTATTACCTGGGGGTTAATAATCTTGACAGCGCAGCGGTTTATTTCGAGAAAGCTGTGCAAATGGTTGAGCAGGACTCTCTAATCCTGCAAGCTTCATATGTGTATGAGAATTATGCCGATTTCCTCTATAGAAGTGGAAAATTCAAGGATGCCTTTTTGGCCCTTGAAAGATATAATGATTATAAATCACAGATTTTCAGGCAGGAGAGGATGCAGGAAATTGAGGCGGCCAATATAAAATTTGACGTGGCCGAGTATCAAAAGAACCTCGAGATCGCCCGCAACGAGCAGGTATTAAAGGATGAGATAATAGAACGATCCAGGGAAACTATGTTGATCATGATCATTTCCTCGATCATATTAATAATAATCCTCCTGGCGCTTTTCAAGATTACGGTGTCGAGAAGGAAGCTAATATCTGAACTTAGTGTTAAGAACAAGGAACTTGTAAGGGCGAAGGAAGAGGCAGAGAGATTGTCGATTTTAAAGACCAAATTCTTCTCTACCATTAGCCATGAACTGCGTACTCCTTTATATGGGGTTATTGGATTGACATCTATACTTCTTGAAGATAAATCCCTCTCAAAACACGAGGAGGATCTAAAATCCCTGAAATTCTCTGCAGACTATCTTCTGGCCCTTATCAACGATGTGCTTCAAATGAACAAGATGGAGTCAAATTTGGTAAAGCTTGAAACCGTACCGCTCAATGTTGGTGATCTTATGCGCAGCATTGTCAAGTCTTTCGAATTTACAAGATTGCAGAATCAAAATTCCATTCAGTTGGATATTGATGATAATATCCCGAATAACCTAAAGGGAGATCCTGTGCGATTATCGCAGGTATTGATGAACCTGGTTGGGAACGCCATGAAATTTACCGAACGGGGAAACATCCATATTGGTGCTCATCTTATTGAGGAAACTGAAACAGGTGCGGGTATTTTATTCCGGGTGAAAGATGACGGTCTTGGTATTCCTGAAAGTAAACATGAGGTTATCTTTGAGGAATTTTCACAACTAAAATCTGCCAACTATAATTACCAGGGCACTGGATTGGGACTGCCCATTGTAAAGAAACTACTTTTGCTTTTTGATTCAGAGATCCACCTGGAGAGTGAAGAAGGTAAGGGGTCCACTTTTAGTTTCACTATTAACTTTCCAAAGGATGATAAGGCGGTTGCTCCCGCTATTTCTTCAAATGATATTGCAAACCAAATAGATGCAGGTAAGGACGGTGCCATAGGTAAGACCATCCTTATCGTAGATGATAACAGGATAAATCAGGTCGTTACCCAGCGCATCCTGGAACAACAGGGATTTACCTGTGATATTAGCGATAATGGCGCGCTTGCTGTGGAGAAGGTAAGGGCCCGGCATTATGATCTTATTCTTATGGATGTTAATATGCCCGGAATTTCCGGTCTGGAAGCCACGAGGCAAATAAGAAAATTCAATGCCCTGGTACCTGTTGTGGCATTAACTGCAGTGGAGATCGAAGAAATAAGGGAAGAAATACTTGAGGCGGGAATGAATGACATTATTGTAAAACCTTATGACACAACGGTATTCTATCAGGTCATTTACAGGAATATTTCTTCTGAGGTTGTGCCTTCACCCCTTTAATTCAACTCGATTTCACGGGAATCATCGGGCGCCTCAAAAAAGTTCCTTTTAAGCGTGGGAAATTCAATGTTTTCTATTTTGGCTTCTCCAATTTGTTCTCCAATTCCCTCCGTATCATTCCAGTGATGAAAGGTCCAGCGGGTCGCAATTGGGATATTCTTAAAGAGTTCGTAATCGTGGTATACTATTGCATGAGGTTCCTCTTCTGCAATTTCTTTTTTTGTATTTAAGGTAACAATGTAAGCGGCGGCATATAGCAAATTGCTTTTTGGTTCCTTGTACAAAATATACCAGTCATCTGGAGCATCACCTGTGGTTGCATCAAAGGTTAACTTCGCTTTTGGAAAGCTAATATCCTTCATAGTTTCCTTCTCCTTAAGTTCCCAGTTAGTGCCCTTATCACTTAGTTTAAATGGAAAAGCAAAGAAATACTGCCAGGTAAACATATCAAACCGGGCGCCGTTTACCGGTGCAGCAGCGGGAGATTGAAAAACACGTTTACCATCAAATATAAGGCTGCTGCCGTCCTTTTTATCTACCCTTATTTTTGAGGAGTTGGTAAAGGTATAAATACGTGCTTTCAATCTTTCTTCACCGCCCATAAGTAATTGGATGTCGAATGAAACTATCTCTTCCTTATCCCAGTCCTCTTTATTATGTGCCTCCTCAATGGAATGAACAAAAGCCTTAGCCTCTGTCAAGGAAAGTTCATACGAATTGAGGTTCGAAGTTCCGGGATTTTCTTTTGAGCTCTGGTTGCAGGATATCAATAATAGGCAAAGGAACATTAAGAAGTACTTCATAGTTGAGTGTTTGGGAATAAAGGTATTCTTTTTATTGGTCTTTAATTATGGGCGAAACGGAGATCGGGAATAAAAAAACCGCTCTTCCGGAAAGGGAAAAGCGGTTTCTATGTTTAATAAAATAATTTCTATTTAACCATTTCGAAGCTACGTTTGATGAAAGCTGTAAGCTCTTCACCTTTCAGCAGGTTTTGTGAGAGGCGCGCAAGATCAAGGGACTGCTTGATAAGGCGTTTCTGTTTCTTTTCTGTTTTGGTATTAAGGATTTCAGATATTAATTGGTGGTTGGTATTCACCACCAGGTTGTACATCTCTGGCATATTACCCATTCCAAACATACCTCCACCACCGGTTTGCTGCATTTCCTTCATACGGCGCATAAACTCTGGTTGAGTGATTATTAATGGCGCAGCGTTACTGTCCATTGCTTCCAGTTGCACAGTATACTTTTCTGGCACCACCTTAGCGAAATCGGCTTTTAGTTTTTCCTTTTCTTCATCACTAAGTTTGGAGATCTTGTCTTCATCTTTTTTGATGAGATTATCAACGTGATCACTATCAACTCTCACAAAGGAGATATTTTCTTTGGAAGTTTCCAGTTTTTGAAGCAGGTGGGAAACTATAGGAGAATCGAGTAATAATACCTCGTAGCCTTTCTCCTTTGCAGATTCTATATAGCTATGCTGCTGGTCCTGGTTGGAAGCATACAGGATCACCAGGTTACCATCCTTATCTGTCTGGTTCTCCTTTATCTTTTCCTGTAACTCATCATAGGTGAAGTATTTATCATCTACAGTAGGGTAGAGGGCAAATTTATCGGCCTTTTCAAAGAATTTCTCTTCGCTAAGCATTCCATATTCAATGACGATCTTTATATCATTCCATTTCTTCTCAAAATCCTCACGATTATTATTGAAAAGAGACTTCAGCTTATCAGCCACTTTTCTTGTGATGTAGCTGGATATCTTCTTAACCGCGCCATCTGCCTGCAGGTATGACCTGGAAACGTTAAGTGGAATGTCCGGGGAATCAATAACGCCTCGCAGCATTGTAAGGAATTCGGGTACTATCCCTTCTACATTATCTGTTACAAATACCTGGTTCTGGTACAACTGTATCTTGTCCCTCTGGATATTCATATCCTGGCTCATCTTAGGGAAATATAATATCCCGGTAAGGTTAAAAGGATAATCAACATTAAGGTGTATGTGGAACAAGGGATCTTCAAACTGCATTGGATAAAGTTCACGGTAGAAGTCCTTGTAATCTTTATCCTCTAATTCAGTAGGTTGTTTTGTCCAGGCCGGGTTTGGGTTGTTAATAATATTATCAACCGTTTTTGTCTCAGGCTTTGCATCTTCAGGGGCGTCCTCTGGTAGTTCCAGCTCCTCTTCCTTTGTACCAAATTTTATTGGGATAGGCATAAACTTGTTATATTTTACAAGTAACTCCCTTATCCTGTTTTCCTCCAGGAATTCTTTGTCATCTTCATTGATATGAAGAATAATCTCTGTACCTCTTTCTTTCTTATCTGCTTCTTCAAGGGTGAATTGAGTGGTTCCCTCACATACCCAGTGAGCTGCCGGTTCATCCTTGTAAGATTTGGTGATGATCTCAACTTTATTGGCCACCATGAAAGCAGAGTAGAATCCCAGACCAAAATGTCCAATAATGCCACTGTCTTTGGCAGAGTCTTTATATTTCTCAAGGAATTCCTCGGCACCAGAGAAAGCTACCTCGTTAATATATTTCTCCACTTCCTCTTTTGTCATCCCAATTCCCTGGTCTATAACGTGGAGTGTTTTATTTTCCTTGTCGATCTTTACCTCAATCTTTGGATCTCCATAAGCCACATCTGTCTCGCCTATAGTGGTGAGGTGCTTCATCTTAAGGGTCGCATCTGTTGCGTTGGAGATCAATTCCCTTAGAAAGATCTCGTGGTCACTGTATAAGAATTTCTTTATTAAAGGAAAGATATTCTCTACAGATACATTAATGTTACCGGTTGCCATATATTTTAATGAATTTAAATTAATTGTTGTGCTTTACAATAGTCAAAAAAAATACCAAGTAGTTCCCGCTGACAAACTGACACGTGTAAGTTAAGATGGTAACTCCCGTCTAACATTTTGACTCTCATAAAAGAAGATCTAAATCTTTAACAAATTATTTTGTTTAAATATTATTGTAAAAGGTTAAACAGTTGTATCTTTGAAAAAGAAATAGAAAACATGGCGAAGCAAAAAACAACAGCGAAAGTGAAAAGTACATCAGAAAAAATGAGTGCAGATGGGATCATATCCCTCTATATGGATTATGTGCTTGAAAATGAAAAGGAGCCTAAGACTATATATAAGTTTAGCAAAGACAATGGAATTACCGAGGATGAATTCTACCAGCATTTTGGTAGTTTCGAAGGCTTAAAAAAGGATATATGGAAAAGGTTTTTTGCCAATTCTGTGGGCCTGCTACAAAGAAGCCCCGAATTTGAAAGTTTTACCACCCGTGAAAAGCTGCTCACCTTTTTTTATACTTTTTTCGAAAACCTTACGGCCAACAGGAGTTATGTGCTATTCATACTTTCAAGGGAGCCTGAGGTTACTAAAAACCTGGAACAATTAAAGGGTTTGAGAAGACAGGTAATTGGGTTTTCCAAAGATTTGATACGAGAGAATAATGAAGAGAAGTCGGCCAAATTCCTGAAGCAGTCTGAAACGGTGTTTTCTGAAGCTACCTGGATACAATTTCTATTTCTTCTTAAATTCTGGATGGATGATAATTCTGCAAGGTTTGAAAGCACAGATGTTGCGATCGAAAAATCTGTGAATACAGTTTTTGATCTTTTTGATAATACTCCTTTGGAAAGGGTAGTAGATTTTGGAAAGTTTTTATGGAAAGAAAAAATGGGGTAATGTTTGAGCCCTGCCAATGAGCCTCACCTGTATAGATGTCCTTACTCACTTTGCAGGGAGGCTTTTTAAACAAGGAGAGTAATTTCCCGCACACAGATAAAAAAGTATGAAAACAATAGATAAAATACCCACAGGAAAGCTTGGAAGAACCGGGAAGATGGTTCAAACGGGGGTGAAAGTTGGCGGGAATTATTTAAAATATTACAGTAAAAAAGCATTTGATAAGGATTTTAGCCGGGATGAACTGGATGAGAGCAATGCGAGTGACATTTATGACGGATTAAAGAGCCTAAAAGGCAGTGCTCTTAAAGTTGCGCAAATGCTTTCTATGGAAAAAAGCTTATTACCCGGAGCCTATGTGGAGAAATTTTCACTGGCGCAGTTTAGTGTGCCGCCATTATCTGCTCCGCTTGTAAGAAAGACTTTTAAAAAATATAACGGGAAATATCCCGAAGATCTATTTGATACGTTTGCAACCCACTCGGTCAACGCGGCCAGTATCGGCCAGGTACACCGCGCTACAAAAGATGGGAAAAAACTTGCTGTGAAAATCCAATATCCGGGGGTTGCAGATAGTATCAGTTCAGACCTTGCAATGGTTAAACCAATTGCGCTTAGAATGTTTAATCTTAGGGGGAAGGATTCAGAGAGATATTTCAGGGAAGTGGAGGATAAACTATTGGAGGAGACAAATTATATCCTGGAAGTAAAACAGAGTAAGGAGATCTCTTCAGCCTGCTCCCACATTCCTAATTTAAGGTTTCCACAATATTACGAGGAACTGTCCAGCGAACGCATAATTACCATGGACTGGATGGAAGGAAAACACTTAAGTGAATTTGCAAAAGAAAATAAGGACCAGGAGAAAGCAAATAGAATAGGACAGGCACTATGGGATTTTTATATGTACCAAATGCATGAACTAAAAGCAGTACACGCCGATCCTCATCCCGGAAATTTCCTGGTAGATAAGGATGATAATTTGGTGGCTATTGATTTTGGTTGTGTAAAAGAGGTTCCTGAAGATTTTTACACCCCATATTTCGAACTCGCAGTGCCGGAGAATATAAATGACCCTAAATTCTTTAATAAAAAATTACTCCAGCTTGAGATCCTTAGGGAGGATGACAAGGAAAGTGAAATAAAGTTCTTTTCTCAGCTTTTCTATGAAATGTTGAATTTATTTACACGACCATTTCATCAAGAGGAATTTGATTTTGCCGATGAGTCCTTCTGGCAGGGCATTACTGCCCTTAGTGAGAAATATAGTAAGGATACAGAACTAAGGAAGATGAATGGTAATCGCGGGAGTAAACATTTTCTATATATCAACAGGACATTTTTTGGCCTTTATAATCTTTTACATGACCTCAAGGCAAAGGTGAAGGTCAACAACTATAAAAATTCATAATTAGGTTTTATTTATTGGTTAGGTTGTTTGGAGGGCGTGACTTTTTAAGTTGCGCCTTCCTCATTTTAATAAAATCGAAACTAATATTAAACATGAAAAAAGCCCGCATCGCGGGCTTTTCAATTAAGGTAATATATTGTTAATTCTTAAAATCACTGGCAGGGGTCTCCACCGGGTTTTCTGCAGTATCACGATTCTTGACATATTTCTCAAGCCATTGGTCTTGTTCCCACAGTACGTGTAAGACAGATTCCTTTGCGCTGTAACCGTGGCTTTCCTTAGGCAGCATTACAAGCCTGGCAGTTGCGCCCAGGCCTTTAAGAGCGTTGAAATACCGCTCACTTTGCATTGGGTAGGTCCCGGAATTATTATCGGCTTCCCCGTGAATTAGCAATAATGGCGTCTTCATTTTGTCGGCGTGCATAAATGGCGACATACCGTTGTAAACATCTGGTGCTTCCCAATAGCTTCTTTCCTCACTTTGGAATCCAAAAGGAGTAAGGGTGCGATTATATGCCCCGCTTCTCGCGATCCCGGCAGCAAACAAATTGGAATGTGATAGAAGGTTAGCTGTCATAAAGGCACCATAACTATGGCCTCCAACACCAACCCTGTTCCTGTCTATATACCCCATTTCATCCAGGGCATCTATAGCAGCTTTTCCATTTGCCACCAGTTGCTCCCTAAAGCTGTCATTTGGCTCTTCTTCTCCCTCTCCAATAATTGGGAAAGAGGCATCATCCAGTACAGCATATCCCCGGTTCACCCAGTAAATGGGAGAGCCATAATAAGGATAGGTGAAATCATTGGGGTTTGAGGTGTTTTGGGCTGCAGAGCTCTTATCCTTAAATTCCCTTGGATATGCCCAAATTATCAAAGGCAGCTTCTCACCAGATTCCTTATTGTAATTTGAAGGTAAATATAATGTGCCGTTAAGTTCAAGGCCATCTTCCCTGTCATACGTGATCACTTCCTTATGAACATTTTCCAGAGCCTTGAATGGGTTCTCAAAGTTTGTGATTTGCTCCAGGTTTTCCTCGTTGTCAATATCCCTGATGTAATAATTAGGATATTCAGCAGAAGCTTCGATTCTTACCAATAGCTTACCCTCGTCTAAATTGAGTACCTCAACAAGACTTTCTTTCTTATCATTATAATTGGACTGGTATTTTCTGTCTGTTTCAGTGGTTTGCAGGTCAATTTCATCAAAGAAGGGAAATTGTCCTTTTTCTGTATAACCTGGTCCCAGCAAGAAGGCTTTCTTACCTTTTAAGGTTAGAACATTGGAACCATACTGATTTTTATGGGTTACAAAATTACCAGGGTTGCTGTACTGGTCCTGATAATTCCTGTCAAATAATACCTTCATATCTCCATTAGGTCTGGAAGGATCAAAGACATAGCTCCTTGTATTTCTGGTATTCCACCAGTAATCCATTGCGATCGCTGTATTCCTGTCTCCCCAAATAATACCAGAGAATCTATCTTTTGTTTTAAGTAAGGATTTACCTTCTCCTTTAAAAGGAGCTTCCAGTAGAAAAACCTCGTCGCGAAAATCCACTTCATTTTCAGGATCTCCACCGTCCAGTGCTTCTGCATAAACAAGGGTAGCAGGTGCATCACTTCTCCAGTTTAAGTCTCTTCGGCCTTCTCGTTCAGCCATAAAACCTTTAGGCATTTCCTCTATAAGAGGTACATCGTTGACCTTACTGATTTCTTTTCCGGCAGTATCATAAATAGTTGTTTCCGTTGGAAATCTGGAATAAGGTACCAGGTATGAGAATGGACGCTTTATATGGCTTACCATAACATATTTCCCATCTGGGGAAAAAGATATATTGCTGTACATCCTTGGCTCTTTCCATCGTGTTGCATTGCCGTTGAGATCTACCTTCATCAAAACAGATCTTGTAAGCTGCTCAAAATTATACTCATCATTTGAATTTTGAAGCAGGTCCTGGTATGTACGGTTCTGGGCTTTGCTCCCGTCACTTACAGAAACTGTTGGCCCGTCTGGCACTGCAGTTTGGGTATTGATAAGATCCTTGCGGTCCTGTGGCAACATCTTCACCAGGATGGCCGAATTGTCTTTATACCAGTTGATCACATCACGCATATTGGCATTAAGGTTGGCATCTGTGAGCTTTTTAGCCTGGGCAGAAGCCATGTCTGCCACCCATAGTTCCACACCCTTATCTGTGGTATGGGTGAATGCCATTTTCTTTTCATCTGGGGACCAGGAAAAATTGGAAAGCCGCGGATTTTGAGGAAGGCCCTTTACAGCCCGGGGTTGCTCCCCGTCGATAGGCTTCACCTCTATGTTATTATAATATGTTGCCCTGCTGCTTATGTTTGTTACAGGGTTTATTCTTAAGCCTCCCAGTCTTAACTCGGTCTCGCTAAGCTCTGCAATACTCTTGTATTGGTCACGATACAGGAATACCATCATCTCCCCTTTGCTGTCAATTAAGGTAGAAGGGGCCAGGGGAACATCTACCAGTTCCAGGATCTCCTGGGGTGGTTTTTGGTAGGTAAGGTTCTCCTGCGCCTGCAGGCCTGAAAGAAAACTTCCCGCCAGCAGGAAAAAGATCATTTTTTTCATATGGATTTATTTAGATTGGATTATTGATCATATGCTGCTCGCATATATTATTTATGACTGTATTGAGTTCTACCCTTTTGACTCATTTCATTACAGATGGTTTAATTTTTCTTGCCTCAATGGAAAAGTTCAGGGATTGTTAATGTTTCTTATATTGCAGGGCAGAAAATTATTAATTGCTTAAATTTAATAAGAATAATTTATACATACCTAATTAATTGAACATGTATCAGTCAAAAATTGCAGGGCTGGGATCTTATGTCCCTGAAAATGTTGTGACCAACGATGATCTTTCTAAAATAATGGATACCAATGATGCCTGGATCCAGGAAAGGACCGGTATTAAGGAACGACGCCATATCAAGAAGGGCGACGGCAATTCTACCGCAATAATGGGAGTGAAAGCCGCAAAAATCGCCCTTGAGCGATCAAAGATCAACAAAGATGATATTGACCTTATAATATTTGCCACCCTTAGTCCAGATTATTATTTCCCCGGCTGTGGGGTACAGGTGCAGGAAATGTTGGATATACATACCTGCCCGGCACTGGATGTGAGGAACCAGTGCAGTGGATTCATATATGCCCTTTCTGTGGGAGATCAATTTATAAAGACAGGGATGTATAAGAACATCCTGGTAATTGGAAGTGAAAACCATAGTGGAGGATTGGATTTCACCACTCGTGGAAGGTCTGTCTCAGTTATTTTTGGAGATGGCGCGGGTGCGGCTGTTTTAACAAGGAGTGACCATAATGGGCAGGGTATCCTTTCCACACACTTACATTCTGAAGGAAAACATGCACTGGAGCTTTCCTTGAAAGGGCCAAGCACTATGCACTGGGTTCCGGAGATCATTGAAGAGAACCCACAGGGGGATGATATTCCTTATTATCCCTATATGAACGGCCAGTATGTATTCAAACACGCCATCCAGCGATTTTCAGAAGTTATACTTGAAGGGCTAAAGGAAAACGGACTGGATTTGGAAGATATCGATATGTTGATCCCACACCAGGCAAATCTCAGGATCTCCCAATTCATTCAGCAAAAGCTGAAGCTGGGGAACGAGAATGTCTATAATAACATTCAGAAATATGGAAATACAACTGCAGCTTCAATTCCTATCGCTTTGACCGAAGCCTGGGAAGAGGGAAAAATTAAGGAAGGGGACATAGTAGTTCTTGCCGCTTTTGGCAGTGGCTTTACCTGGGGAAGCGCAGTTATTCGCTGGTAATATCTATACACGCTAAAGCAATAAAAAAACCCGCTCCTTAAATAAGGACGCGGGTTTTTCAGCTACTAACCACATTAACAAAAACTAACTAATCAAATTTATCTTAGAAGATCCCGCCGCCCTGGGCCTCATTGGAATCCCGGTTCTTTCTTTTAAGGGCAGAGTTCTTCCCGCCACCAAACCTGTAGGAAAAGCCAAGGTATACAGTTTGGGTCTCATTATTAAACCTTCCTTCCTGCGGTATGGGCCTGCCATTATCAAAGCGAAATTCCTGGGTGTTGAATATGTCGTTGAAATTCAAACTTAGGGTTGCTTTATTGTCCAGCAGGGAATATCTAGCTCCTGCATTCATGAAATACAATGGTTTCATGTCCATTTGGAGATTTTGCGCCGGGCTCCTGTAAAATCCGAATAATTGGAATGTGAGCCTCTCAGATGCTTTAAAGCTGTGATTTGTCCTGAAGGTAAAGGCGGTGTTGTCAATCTCAATATATTCAGTCCCCACCAATCCTTTTTGCTTCTGGCTGTAGACCTCGAAGCTTGAATTAGTACTCCACCAGGTCGTGAATTTATAATTGGCAGAGAGCTCAAGACCGTAGGAGTTGTTATCATCAAAATTGTCAAACATAAGGATAAGGGAGCCTGGCTCATTAGGATCTTCAAAGATCACCTGGTTAATAAAATCATTGATATTCCTGTAGAAAACTCCTGCAGTAATACTACCCTTTCCATTGAAATTCCTTGTATAGTTGAATTCCATAGAGTCGGTAAATTGTGGGTCAAGGCTTGGATTACCCATTACAGTAAGGCGGGGAGTACTAACTTCCCTTATAGGACTTACCTGGCCAAACCCCGGCCTGTCTACCCTGCGGCTGTAACTTAATTGATAGGAATTTTTCTCGTTTGGAGTAAAATTCAGGAAACCGCTTGGATAAATATTGAAATATTCATCCTGGAATACTGTAATGTTGTTGAGAATTGCATCTACCGTGAAATTTTCCAGACGCGCACCTAGTTGATATGACCATTTTTCAAATGTTTGCCCATAGGTGGTATAGAAAGAATAGATATCCCTTAGATACTGGTACTCTGCGTCCTCCAGCCAGGTACTGGTGGTGGTGAATTTATTATCGGTTTCCAGTAGGCGGGCCTCAGCTCCCATTTCCAGTTTCCCTGTCTCTCCCAGTGGCAGGGTGTAATCCAGGTTGGAGGTGAGATCCTTGCGGGTTTCTTTTAAATGGTCTCTATAAGATTCAAAATCACCTGTGTTTCCTGTGTAGCTGAAAAATGAATTCTCATCTTCATCAAAATCGTTGTAATTTACTTCCAGCTGTATCTTATGGTCCTCTTTTTTGAATTTGTGGTCGTAAACGAAGTTATAGCTGGCATTTATATTATCAAAGTTAAGATCAAGGTTTTGGGTTAAGTTAAGGGATGGATCAGAAAAAATAAGCCTCATCGCACCTCTTGGCCCACCCTCAAAGTGATTTTGATTGGTATAGAAAGAGATGGTATTCCTGTCATCGAGGTAGAAATCCATACCTACTTTATAGAACAGGGATTTTCTTTCATTTATTAGATCAAATGCCTGTAGTAGATCTTCCTCGGGAAGGGTGATCCTTCCCAGGTTGAAACTTTCCCCAAATTGGGTTCCAAGGTTTCCAAAGAAATTCACCTTGCCTTTGCGGTAATTCATATCCAAAGTCCCGTTAAACCGCGTATTTTCACCTCTTGTCACCCCGGTATTTAGATTCCCGTTAAAACCTTCGTTCGCATTTTTATGCAGCACAATGTTGATAATACCGCTCATTCCTTCAGGATTGTACTTGGCAGATGGGTTTGTGATAAGTTCGATACTTTTAATAGAAGTAGAAGGGATTTGTCTTAAAAGCTGTGCCGGGTCCATATTGGTGGGTTTACCATCTACGAGCACGCGTACATTACTATTCCCACGCAAGGAAATGTTACCATCCTGGTCTACATTCACAGAGGGGACATTGTTCATGATCTCTGCAGCCGTAGCTCCGGTGGTAGTAAGGTCTTTACCAACATTAATAACTTTACGGTCAATGCGTTGCTCAATGGTGGAACGCTCTGCCACCACCATAACGTCATCCAGCGCTGCAATTTCGGGTTCAAGGGCTATTTGGCCTACATCTACAGTGCTGTTGCTCCTGCTTATGGAAATTTCCCTGCTAAAGGTTTTATAACCTATGAACTGCACCTGGAAGATATAATCTCCCGCCTCAATTTTATCAATGACAAAGGTCCCGTCATCATTGGAAGTGTTCCCGGAAACCAGGTTTCCATCTATATCATTGATTATAATAGTAGCATAGGGGATAGGTTCTTTCAATTCCTTATCAATAATATTCCCTGAAATTCTCCCAATGGGCTCGCCGGCAGCGTAACTTATTGCTGCCGTAAGTAAACTGATGATGATTAATAACTGTTTCATTTTGATGATTGATTTTTTGCTAAATGCGATTAGTGTGTTTAAAATAATACTTGGTTATGCATACTAAAAAGACAGCGTTTTGATGAAAATCCTGCCTTTTATAATTAAAGACTGCTGAAAACTTGAGTTGTTACAAAAACCTTCAATTTTCTTTTTCTTCTTCCGGAAGTATCACAATTAGCTGAATATCAATTTTAATGGCATTAGCCGCTACTATGCAATACCTAATTAAAATTTACAAGCCTTTCAGAAATACTTCTATTATAAAGACGCCTTAAAAACAGAAATGTTACAGCAAAATGAAAAAACTTTTTCTTTTCTTCCGGGGAAATAGAAAAGCTAATGGTAACCAGCAGGGGGAAAGGAGGATATGGGAAAAAGAAAGTCCACGCTATTTCTGGCGTGGACTCCTTTTAAGAGGTTCAGGAATAAATATTCACCATCAAAAATATTCTCCCCTTGCTCTAAGAATGGCCGGCATTCACTTTAGAGACCTACATAAAAATAAATTGTTACACTTCCCGGGAAACCCTAACTTTGAAATTAGAACATTTATTTCCCTGAGGTTTTGCCAGGGATGTGAAATAAAAAGTTGCAATATGGAAAAGAAAACTTTGGTTTTGGGGGCGTCCCTAAAACCTTCAAGATATTCGAATATCGCTATAAAAAGGCTGGTTTCGTATGGCCATCCTGTAGCAGCTGTAGGCCTAAGAAGGGGAGAGGTTGCAGGAGTGGCAATTACCAATGAGATGGAGCCTTTTCAGGACGTTGATACCGTTACTCTCTACCTCAATCCACAAAGACAGCAGGAGTATTATGATTATATACTTTCCCTGCAGCCCGATAGGGTGATCTTTAATCCAGGTACAGAAAATCCGGAATTATACACCCTCCTTAGAGAGAACAACATCGAGATCGAGGTCGCCTGCACGCTGGTCATGCTTTCTACGAATCAATACTAGCCCGGTAAAGGTTATAAGCGCGTTAAGGATAAGGATAAAGAAACCAAATTCAAAACCAAACCACTGCAGGCTATTAATGCTTATGAGGTAAGAAAGCACCGGGGACGCCATCGCGATCCAGGGAACCCATTTATCCTTTATTTGCCATTTAGTAAAAAGGCCGAATGAATATAATGCAAGGAGAGGGCCATAGGTGTAGCCTGCAAACTCAAAAAGTTTATTGATCACGCTTTTGTCTTCAATTGCATATTTAAAGACCAGCATTACGAGGATAAGCAAGAGGGAGATGCCAACGTGAATTTGTTTCCTTATTCGCACCTGCTCCTTTTGATCATATTTCTTTTCAATTTCCAGAATATCAATACTAAAAGAGGTAGTTAGAGCAGTAAGGGCACTGTCTGCACTGGAATATGCAGCGGCGATAAGGCCAAGTATAAACAATACCGCCACGGCCATTCCCAGGTCCCCGCTTGTCGCAATTGCCGGGAAGAGATCATCTTTTTGGGCTGTGATGCCGGCAACTTCAGCATAATCAGTTAGCAATAAACCAAGTGCGAGGAACATAAAATTGGCAATGGTAAGGATAATGGTAAACCAGAACATATTTTTTTGAGCGTCTCCCAGGTTCCTGCAGGTTAGGTTCTTTTGCATCATATCCTGGTCCAGTCCGGTCATGACAATAGCAATAAAGGCCCCGGAGATAAACTGCTTGAAAAAATAATCCCTGCTTTTCCAGTCATCGAAAAAGAACATTTTGGACATATCACTATCGGCAATATAGCCCATAATATTAGTGGCAGAGATCCCCAGATCATTAGAAATATAAATTGTTGTGGCCCCAAGGGCAACCAGCATGAAGAGGGTTTGCAGGGTGTCTGTCCATACAATGGTGTTAATTCCGCTTTTAAAGGTATAAAGCCAAATAAGAAGGATGGTAAGTGTAACAGTAATATAAAATGGCACTCCCATGGCATCAAAGATGATAAGCTGCAGCACATTGGCCACCAGGAAAAGCCTGAAACTCGATCCCACTACCCGGGACAGCAGGAAAAACGAAGCTCCTGTCTTATATGAGGAGTTGCCAAACCTGGTATCGAGATAAGTATAGATGGAAGTAAGGTTAAGCCGGTAATAGAGCGGTAGCAATACCTGGCCTATGACCGCGTAACCAACCGTATAGCCAAGCACAACCTGGAAATAGCTAAAGCCCTGCTCGGCTACTGTTCCCGGAATAGATATAAAGGTAATCCCGCTTAAGGAGGCGCCTATCATCCCAAAAGCTACCAGGTACCAGGGAGATTGCCGGTTTGCCTTAAAGAATTCCTCATTGGAACCGCCCCTGTTCGTCAAAATGGAAATAAGGATCAATACGCCGAAGTAGCCTGCAATAAGCAGTAGTATTTGGTAAGGCTGCATAAAATAATGTCTAGATGGGGACGAAATTACAAATTAACCATAAACTTCATGGTTCTACAGCCCAAATCATTTCTCAAAATATGTAATTTTGCGGTATGGATTTTTCTTCTAAATTACTTGAACAGGCTGTTGCAGAGATGTCCCAGTTACCGGGAGTGGGAAAACGCACTGCCCTTAGACTTGTATTACACCTGCTTAAACAACCTGAATTGCAAACCACCCAGCTCGCAGAAGCCCTTACTAAATTACGTACGGAGATAAAACTGTGCAGGAACTGCCATAATATAAGCGATACAGAGGTTTGTGATATATGTTCCAATCCCAACAGGATAAGAGAGATCATTTGTGTGGTAGAGGATATACGTGATGTAATGGCTATAGAAAACACTTCCCAATACCGGGGTTATACCATGTACTTGGAGGTAAAATAAGTCCCATGGATGGCATTGGGCCATCACAGCTTAATATAAGGTCCCTGGTTGAGAAGGTAAAACAGGGGGAAGTAGAGGAGATCATCTTTGCATTAAGCAGTACCCTGGAAGGGGATACTACCAATTTCTATATCTTCCGGCAACTGGAGGGAACAAAGGTAAAAACCTCGACCATTGCCCGTGGAATTTCGGTTGGCGATGAACTTGAATATGCAGATGAGGTTACCCTGGGTAGAAGTATTACCAATCGTGTTCCCTTTGAAAGTTCTTTAAAGAGCTAGATTGGATGGAGAACATACTGTACGAAATGGGTGGGAAATAATTACCAATTCATTAGAATATGGCTTATTTCTTTAATTTGCGATGCTTAAATCGTAATTTTACCTACATTCTAATCAATTCCATAGAGGGTAGTTTCTATAACAGGAACTTTTTTTATTGAATTTTTAATACTAATGAAGCGTTATTTTAACTAATTTCGCAAATATAATTCTTGAAAACATCTTTGAAATAATAATATGGCAAAGTTTGAACTAAAATTGCCCAAAATGGGTGAAAGTGTTGCAGAGGCAACTATTACAACCTGGTTAAAAGAAGTAGGCGATACCATTGAGGCAGATGAGGCAGTACTGGAAATTGCTACAGATAAGGTAGATAGTGAAGTTCCCAGTGAGGTCGATGGAAAATTGATCGAAAAACTTTTTGAACCCGATGATGTGGTGCAGGTAGGGCAAACCATAGCCATTATTGAGACTGAAGGTGATGAAGCCGGTGATGATACAGCAGCAACAGAAGATGCAGCACCTATGGTGAAAGAAGTTGAGGAAACCGTTACCTCTGCAACAGAAGCCGTCTCTGGTTCAACTGAGGATTTCTCAGGATCTGATAGATTTTACTCACCTCTGGTTAAGAACATTGCCAAGAAAGAAGGTATTTCCTTAGAGGAGCTGGAGCAGCTGGAAGGAAGCGGAAAAGACGGCAGGGTGACCAAAAATGATATCCTTTCATATGTAGAGAATCGTGGTGATGCTCCTAAAAAGGCAGCTTCAAAAGGTGAAAGCATAGATACCGAAAAGCTTGAGCCTGTGGTGAAAAAGCAACCGGCTGCTGTAAGTGTGAACGGGGAAGATGAGATAATTGAAATGAGCCGAATGGGTAAAATGATCGCACACCACATGGTGGAGAGCGCACAAACATCTGCCCACGTACAGTCATTTATTGAAGTTGACGTAACCAATATTTGGAACTGGAGGAATAAGCATAAAGACTCCTTTGCAAAACGTGAAGGAGAGAAACTCACCTTTACTCCAATCTTTATGGAGGCGGTTGCAAAAGCTATTAAAGATTTCCCACTTATTAATATATCTGTGAGTGGTGATAAGATCATAAAAAGAAAGAATATCAACCTTGGAATGGCAGCCGCCCTTCCTGATGGTAACCTTATAGTGCCTGTAATTAAGAATGCAGACAGGCTTAACCTGGTAGGTCTTGCCAGGGAAGTAAATGACCTTGCAAACCGCGCAAGACAGAATAAATTAAAACCAGATGATATCCAGGGCGGTACCTATACCGTCACCAATGTAGGAACTTTTGGAAGTGTTATGGGTACTCCAATCATCAACCAGCCCCAGGTAGCAATTCTTGCTTTGGGTGCAATAAGGAAGGTGCCGGCGGTAATCGAAACCCCGGAGGGTGATTTTATAGGCATACGCCACAAGATGTTCCTTTCCCACAGCTACGACCACCGCGTAGTAAATGGTGCCCTTGGAGGACAATTCGTCCAGAGAGTAGCACAATACCTGGAAGATTTTGATGTGAACAGGACCGTTTAGAAGAAAATATATTTCTATTAAAAACCCGGATTGCGTCGCGATCCGGGTTTTTTTGTACAAGAAACAAGAAACAAGAAACAAGAAACAAGAAACAAGAAACAAGAAACAAGAGCCAAGAAACAAAAGTTAAGAAACAAGAAAAAGGAGAAGAGAGCAGAGAGAAGAGATGGGATGCGTGGAATAGGAGACGCTGAACACCCAACTCTATTAGATCTTGAAACGCGTTACCATTGACGTATTTTCTAAGTTGCTGTATTATAGCTGATTACCACTCCCATTTCTTTAGCCATTTTGAACAGGCTTTTTTGCTTATTAAGCAATAATTTTTCCTGATAAGCTTTAATTCCCTCTTCTACATAGGTTAATCCTTTTACAAATAATTTCCAGTATAATTCAGCCAGTTTTCTTGCTACTGCTTTAATAGCGAGCGACGGACCTTTTCTTGCTCTAATCTTGTGACCGAAGGCTCCAAGAGTAATATTCTTGCTGTTAAGCAGACTATGGGCAGCTTGTTTAAATATTAGTCCAGCCTTGGGTTGGCCTTTAGATTTATAGTTTTTCCTCATTTTGCCGGAGTGATGCTGTTTGGGTGCCAGACCAAGCCACGAAGTAAAATGTTTTTCTGTTTTCCATTTTTGCAGATCAGTACCAACTTCAGACAACAATTGTAACCAGTTATAGTCGGTGATGCCGGGTAAGACGGTCGCATCTTTATTATGGAATATCCTTAACAGGTAATTACCCATATTTTTTATTTCCGGTTTGTGGTGTCTTATAGGCTTTCTAGGAGACTTTGGATTATTTTGCGGGGGCTCATTGGAGCTCATCTTTTGAAGCACTCCTTCCAGTTTCCTGTCACAGCGAACTATTTGTTCCTGGTAGAAGTCGTAGCAAGTAACCGCCTGTTCTAAAGCAAAAAGCCCCGCCTCGTTATAATGACCTTTTAAAGATTTTACTATTAGTTCTCTTTTTGTTTTTAAAACACTGCTATGGCACATTTCAACTAAAATATCAGGATTTCTTTCTCCAGCTAAAATAGCCCTGATGATCTTCAAACCGCTTGATCCATGCACCTGACTCAGAACCTCCTTTAAGCGTATATTCATCATCGTGAGAGCCTTTTGCATGTGGTTGACATGCATCGCGGCGCTACGAATATGATCTTCTCGCAGGCGCTGATAACTCCGTAGTTCCTGAATCAGGTCTTCTGCTACAAAACACCTGTTTAATAACCCATAACTATGCAGCTGCTGTATCCACTGACAATCCTTTACATCAGTTTTCCTGCCTGGCACCTGTTTGGTACTTCTACCATCTACCAGCCACACATCAAGTCCTTGTGTCTGAAGGATATCATACAGGATTATCCAATAAACACCAGTGGTTTCCATAGCAACAGTGTCTACATTGTTTTCAAGTAAGTAAGATGCTGCATTTTCCAAATCCTCCGTAAAGGTGTCGAAGCTTTTCACATCTTTACCTTCCAGTCCAACAAAAATTTTTCGGGCACCTATATCAATACCCGCGGCATGTGTTCTAATTTTTTTCATGGCGAACAATTTTAAAAACCACAGTTGGAAAATCTTTCAGCTTGCAAGACTACCATTCGGGCATCAATAAAATTGAGCACCAGCATCGCTAACAATATTTTCCAAAACCATACTCAGGAACAGGTATGAAAACACTATACTTATATCGGTTAACTCGTGGTTCATTATATTTACCATTAAAATTACGTCAAAATCCTACGCTAGGTAATTTTTTTTACCGCTGGTCTCAGGATGACGTTAGTGAGAAATATCGAGCAACGGAAGAAACAAAAAAACATTGTGCATTCGTGGCTGATCTTAAATTCCAAGCACCCAATTCCAAATTCCAAATGCCAGGAGAAAAGAACCAAAAAACAAGAACCAAGAAACAAGACAAAAGAGTGAAAAGAAGAGCCAGGATGCGGGATACTAGCCGCTGAACACCTGACTCCATTAGATCCTGAAACGAGTTCAGGATGACGTCATTGAGGTTTTTCGAACAACGGAAAAAACGAAAAAATATTCGCGCATTTGTGTCCTCCCAACCAATCCACAAAAGCACTAAATTCTAAATTCCAAACCATTGGTGTCCGGTAAAAGAGTCTAGACCGCTTCCGCTGCTAGAATATAGAACCTAGACTAAAATCTACATCTTTGTAAGTCAGATATTTACCCAATAGTAAAAAGCCGGAATTTTCTTAAACTATTTTAAATTCCAAACTACCCCATGTGAAGGTTGATAAGAATTCAGACTATATGTAGCAAGGCTTAACGTAAATTCACATTATTTTAATCGGACACCAATGATTCCAAACTCCAAACTCCAAACTCCAAACTCCAAACTCCAAACTCCAAACTCCAAACGCCAGACTCCACAACTTTCAACCTACAACTTTTAAACCTACAACCTACAACCTACAACCTACAACCGACAACTGACACCGACAACTGACAACCGACAACCGACAACCGACAACCGACAACTCCTCTCTCAATACTCACTTCTCAATACTCTTATCTAAAAGACCTTTCCTATCTTTACGGAAAATAAGAAGAGAATATGGAGTTAAAACTTACCAGGCCAATTTGTTTTTTTGATCTTGAAACAACAGGAACAAACCTGGCAAAGGACAGGATTGTCGAAATTGCAATCCTTAAGGTGTATCCTAATGGTAACAAGGAGAGTAAGACCTGGCTGGTGAATCCAGAAATGGATATTCCTGCAGAGGTGGTAGCTATTCACGGGATCTCCAATGAAAAGGTGGCCGGTGAACCTACTTTTAAGGAACTTGCTCCCCGTGTTCACGAAATGATCAAAGGCTGTGATCTGGGCGGTTATAACTCCAACAGGTTTGATATACCGCTTTTGGTGGAAGAATTACTGCGGGCGGGAATTGATTTTGAGATGAAGTCAACCCACTCTGTAGACGTTCAAACCATTTTTCACAAGATGGAACAACGTACCCTTTCTGCCGCCTATCAATTCTACTGCGGAAAGAATCTCGAGGATGCCCATTCTGCTGAAGCAGATACCCTGGCGACCTACGAGGTGCTGAAATCCCAGATCCAGAAATATGAGGAGCTTGAGAATGATGTAGCCTCCCTGGCCCAGTTTAGCGCAAGAAAAAAGTTTGCAGATTTTGCCGGCTTTATCGCCTATGATAAGACCGGGGCAGAGGTCTTTGCTTTCGGGAAATATAAAGGGAAGAATGTGGAGAAGGTATTGGAGGAGGAGCCGGGCTATTTCGGCTGGATCCAGAATGCCGATTTCCCTCTTTATACAAAACGGGTGCTTACCTCCATCAAACTGCGAAAACTAAATACCAAACTCAAATAGCAAAGAGCCTTCTATGAAAATAATTTGCATTGGTAGGAATTATTCTGAACATATTTCTGAACTAAAAAATGAAAAGCCAGTGGACCCGGTGATCTTCATGAAACCCGACACGGCAATCCTGCTTAAAAAACAGCCTTTCTTCATCCCAGATTTTTCAGAAGATATACATTACGAGGTGGAAGTGCTGGTTAGAATCAATAAAGTGGGGAAATATATACAGGAAAAATTTGCCCATAAATATTATGATGAGATTGGCCTGGGGATAGACTTTACAGCAAGGGACCTTCAGCAAAAATTAAAAGAAAAGGGACTTCCCTGGGAAAAGGCAAAGGCTTTTGACGGCTCTGCATTGATAGGTGAAAAATGGTTGGATAAAAATTCCTTCAGCAATATAAATAATATTAACTTTAGCCTGCAAAGGAATGAAGAGCCCGTGCAAATGGGGAATACCGGGGATATGTTATGGAAAGTCGATGAGATCATTGCGTACGTATCTCAATTCTTCACCCTTAAGATTGGAGATATAATTTTTACCGGCACGCCTAAGGGTGTAGGTAAAGTAGAGGTTAATGACCGCCTTACAGGATTCATTGAAGGCCAGCAACTTTTTTCAATAAACGTAAAATAGATGAACAACTACTACGATTTAAAGGACGTGCGGGAAATGGCAGGGGAAGACGATGATTTCGTTAAGGTGATCGTGCAAACTTTTTTAGAGGAGATCCCTCCAGATGTGGCTTCCATGAGCCAGGCGATAGACAATGGAAACCCTTCCCTGGCATACCAGTATGCTCATAAAATGAAACCCAATCTCCAGCTCTTTGGCTTAAATCTTATGGACCAGATCCTCACAATAGAAGCCTGGTCCAGGGGGGCAGCGAAGGAGGCAACTGCTGTGACGGCGGGCAGGGAGATCGCTACTAAAGTAGGCCTGGCCGAACAAGAGCTAAGAAATGATTTTGGGTTGTAATGACTGCAGAGATTATTACAATAGGAGATGAACTCCTTATTGGGCAGGTGGCCGATACGAACTCATCTGATATTGCCCAAAAACTTGACCGCATAGGTATAAGCGTAAACCAGATCCTTACAATAAAAGATGAAAAAGAGCCTATCCTTAATGCGATGGAACAGGCCACGGGAAGGGCAAATGTGGTGATCATCACCGGCGGTCTTGGCCCTACAAAAGATGATGTTACCAAATACAGCTTCTGCGAATTCTTTGAGGATACCCTGGTGAATAATGAGAAGGTGCTGCACCATATAGAAGAGCTTTTTAAGAAAATTAAGAACACTCCAATTTCAGATCTTAACCGGGAGCAGGCAATGGTGCCGTCACGGGCCAGGGTCCTGCATAACAAATATGGAACTGCACCGGGGCTTTGGATGGAGAAGAAGGGGACTGTCTTTGTTGCCTTACCAGGTGTGCCCTTTGAGATGCAAATGCTTATGAACCGGGAGGTGATCCCGGCCCTTAAAGAAAAATTCAACCGGCCATATATCTACCATAAAACGGTAAGGACCTTTGGTTTGGGTGAAAGTGCAGTGGCCCAAAGGTTAGAAGAGTGGGAGGATAATTTGCCAACTCATTTAAAATTAGCCTATCTACCAGATCTTGGAAGTGTAAGACTGCGCCTAAGCGGCAAGGGTGAAAACGAGGAAGAATTAAAATCATTGGTTGAAGAGCAACTCGATACCCTGTATCCCCTTATAGAGGATATAATGTCCAATAAAGTGCAGGAGGATGATGACATTACAGTGACCATTAGTAAGCTCCTGCTGGAAAGAGAGCAATTTCTTGCTGCGGCGGAGAGTTGTACGGGAGGGCACCTGGCAGCTCAATTTACCACCAACCCCGGTGCCTCTACCTGCTTTAAGGGTGGTATTGTCACCTATGCAACCCGCTCCAAAGAAGAGATCCTTAACGTACCACACGAAATAATAGAAGAGCACAGCGTGGTAAGCAGTGAGGTAGCAAAAAGTATGGCCAAAAATGCAAGGGACCTCTTTAAGGCAGATTATGCCCTTGCTACCACGGGTAATGCAGGACCTAAAAAGGGAGAAAGTGATGCAGAGGTGGGGACGGTTTATATAGGAGTGGCAACACCACAAAAAGTTTACTCGCATAAATATGTTTTCGGAAAAACCCGGGAACAGGTAGTTAATAAAGCTGTAAATAAAGCTTTTGAGCTTATTTTGCAGGAGCTTGTTAAAAATAGTTCTTCCGGAAAAAAAGACGGGGGGCATTGATAACAGCAGCGTGGCCTATTTTTGCGGTACATTCAAATCACAGAAATTATTTTTTAAATAGTGTTGGCTGTTACGTAAAAAAATCGTTAATTTGCAGCCTGTTTTGAAATAACAAAATAAAGAATAGAACAATGTCAAGAGTTTGTGAGCTTACGGGTAAAAAAGCAATGGTAGGGAACAATGTTTCTCACGCTATGAATAAAACCAAACGTAAATTTAACATCAACCTGTTAAAGAAGCGTTTTTATATTCCAGAGGAGGATAGATGGGTAACCTTAAAGGTATCTGCATCTGCATTAAAAAACATCAATAAAAAAGGGATCTCTGCTGTAATGAAAGAAGCCAGAGAAAAAGGTTATTTGAATAAATAATCCCAACCACCAAGACACAGTGATATGGCAAAGAAAGGTAACAGAATACAGGTAATCTTAGAATGTACAGAGCATAAGGAATCCGGAAAACCGGGTACTTCAAGATATATTACAACTAAAAATAAAAAGAACACGCCAGATAGAATGGAGTTAAAGAAATTTAACCCTATCCTAAAGAAAATGACGGTTCATAAAGAGATAAAATAATAAGTCATGGCAAAGAAATCAGTAGCAAGTTTACAAACAGGTTCCAAGAGATTGACCAAAGCCATCAAGATGGTAAAGTCACCAAAGACAGGTGCATATACTTTTGTTGAAGCAATTATGACGCCTGAGCAGGTTAATGACTTTTTAAGCAAGAAGTAAATTATTTCAAAATATATTAAAAGCCGTCCAGGGTCTTCTGGACGGCTTTTTCTTTTTATGTATATTTACCTTTTTATTATGCACGCGGTGCTTTAGACGACCTAAATAGGTTCGCTTACCAAAATTTTCAGGAAATGAGTTTATTTAAAAAGATGTTTTCAAGGGAGAAAAAAGAGACCCTTGATAAAGGATTAGAGAAATCAAAAACCACTTTCCTTTCCAAAATGGGGAAAGCTGTTGCCGGGAAGGCAAAAGTAGATGATGAGGTCCTGGATGATCTTGAGGATGTTCTTATAAGCAGCGATGTGGGGGTGGCAACCACCATTAAGATCATAAGACGAATTGAGGAAAGGGTGGCCCGGGATAAATATTTGGGAACAGAGGAGCTTAACGAAATCCTTAGGGAAGAGATCGCTGGACTACTTTCTGAAACAGATAGCGGTACAGGTGATGGTTTCACATTTCCGAAAGATAAAAAACCATACGTGATCATGGTGGTTGGCGTTAATGGTGTGGGGAAAACCACCACCATTGGAAAGCTTGCCCACCAGTTCAAACAGGAAGGGAAAAGCGTATTGCTTGGAGCTGCCGATACTTTCAGGGCAGCGGCAATTGATCAACTTCAAATTTGGGCAGACAGGACACAAGTGCCTATTGTAAAACAAAAAATGGGAAGTGACCCGGCATCTGTAGCTTTTGATGCTGTGCAAAGTGCAGTTAAACAAAACGTGGATGTGGTGATCATAGATACTGCAGGAAGGCTTCATAATAAGGTAAATCTAATGAATGAGCTTACCAAGGTTAAACGGGTAATGCAAAAGGTTGTGGATGATGCACCACACGAGGTATTACTGGTACTTGATGGTTCTACCGGCCAAAATGCCTTTGAGCAGGCAAAACAGTTTACAGCCGCGACAGAGGTAACTTCTCTTGCAGTTACAAAGCTGGACGGTACCGCTAAAGGCGGGGTGGTCATAGGTATAAGTGACCAGTTCCAGATCCCTGTAAAATATATAGGCATTGGCGAAGGCATCAATGACCTGCAAGTATTTAACAAGTTTGAATTTGTAGACTCTTTCTTCAAAAAATAAATAAAATAAGCCTTCATAACCAGAGGGCTCTAAACCCAAAACTCTTACAATGAAAAAATTCTATTTCATCCTCCTTTTTATTGCCATGACCGGTTGTAAGGAAAACAACAGCGATACCAATGAAGAAACGGCACAAGATACCCTTGCAGTGGCAGAAAGGGAATATAAGGTTCTTGATTCCCAATTCCTAGATAAAGATGTGACCTGGGAGCCCTTTAATGAAGACCTTGAAAGAATTTCAGAAAACCGTTATGGCGTTTTAAGCCCAATGATCCTTGATAAGACAATTCCTGAACTTCAACAAGCTATAAAAAGGGGAGATTTCACCTATGAGGAAATGGTTTTGTTCTTCCTGCACAGGATCAAAAAGCTGGACAGGAATAATGCAAAAAGTCTTAACTCGGTTATCGCTTTAAATCCAAACGTGGTTGAGGAAGCAAGGAACAGGGACAGGGATTTGCAGGAAGGAAGACAGGAGAAGCATCCCGCCTTTGGGATCCCGGTACTTCTTAAGGATAATATCAATACAAGTGACATGGCCACTACCGCAGGCGCAGTTGCTCTTACAGAGAATAGAACAGAAGATGCATTCATTGTTGAGCGGCTAAGAGAGAACGGTGCTTTGATCCTTGGAAAGGCTAATTTGAGTGAGTGGGCTTATTTCTTTTGTGGCGACTGCCCCAGTGGATATTCAGCAATTGGGGGTCAAACCCTCAACCCTTATGGAAGAAAGATCCTGGATACCGGCGGTTCCAGTAGTGGTAGCGCGGTAGCCGTGGCGGCAAATTTTGCTCCCGCAGCTATAGGGTCTGAAACCTCAGGCTCCATCCTGTCTCCTTCCAGCCAGAATTCCCTTGTTGGCCTTAAGCCTACTATAGGAGTGCTTAGCAGGGGAGGGATAGTACCTATTTCCAGTACCCTGGATACCCCGGGGCCAATAACAAAATCTGTTATTGACAATGCGATCATCTTTTCTGCAATGACAGGAAAGGATTCAAAAGATCCCGCTTCTATGCTCAATAAAAATAACGAAATTGATTTTTACAGCGGTATATCAGGAAACACCCTTAAAGGTAAGAGGCTGGGAGCTATGAAGAATCTAATGGAAGATTCACTTTACGTAGCTGCTGTAGAAGATCTAAGAAAGGCAGGAGCAGAGGTGATCATCTATGAACCCGAAGAGGTACAACTGCCAAATTTCATTAGGTTACTAAATCTTGATATGAAAAAAGATCTTCCAGATTATTTAGAGACCTATGGTGGGGAAGTGGAAGTGCGAAGCGTAGAGGATGTGATGGCTTATAACCTGGAAGACACTCTGGCCAGAGCCCCTTACGGGCAGGCTCTTTTTCAAGGGATAATGGCAGATACTGCTACTCCCGAAGAATTTGCAGCTATCAAAGATACCCTAAGAAGAAATGGCAGGAGATTCTTTGATGTTCCTATGAAGGAACATAATCTCGACGCCATATTATCCATTAATAATTATCACGCAGGTTTTGCAGCGGTAGCCCATTATCCCGCCATTACCGTTCCAATGGGATATGGGGAGAACAATGCACCAAAAGGCCTTACCTTCTTTTCAAAACCATATACAGAAGCCAATCTTTACTCCCTGGCCTATGGGTATGAACAGGCTTCAAAAAGAAGGGTTTCTCCAGGGGATTACTCCGACTAATATGAAGGACCGTAACCTTAAAGCGCTTATAAGCAAGATCATATTGTTCTACAGTGTGTTCTATGTAGTAATGAAATTAATAGCCATTCTTTTCCAGGGGGCATGGCCAATACCAAATCTAATCCTGGCATTGCCTTATGTAGCCTTTGCCCTGGTAGGGTGGAGGATGTTAAAGACTAATACCTACTCGTGGATCTATGTGATAGCAGGAGTGATCATAATTAGTGTCATTAGATACTATGAAATGGATTGGCAAATCGAACTCCAGCAATATTTCACCGGGAATTAATACCCAGCACAATGAAGCCAGTAAAAGAATATCCTGCAGAGGTCTATCTTAACGGAAGTTGGATCAAGCCACAGCAGGCAACCATATCGGTATTTGATCGTGGTTTTATGTTGGGTGATGGCATCTATGAAGTTACCCCTTATTACAGCGGAAAGGCTTTTAAGCTGAAGGAGCATCTTGATAGGTTGCAGTATTGCCTGGAGGAAGTGCAAATAAATTTTGATGCTTACCCCATAGCTGAAATTATGGCTGAAGCAATTGAACGTGCAGGACTGGCTGAAAGTGATGCTGCCGTATACGTACAAATTACCCGCGGCGTAGCTCCCCGCACTCATTATTATCCTGAAAAGATTTCGCCCACTGTTCTCCTTTATGCCTATCCTGTAAAACTGGAAGGCTTTGAAAATAAGGAATGGAAGGTACTTTCCTCAAAGGATAAACGCTGGCATCGCTGCGACATAAAATCCACGGCGCTACTGGCAAATGTCATGGCAAATGAAGAAGCTATTGCAAGGGGCTATGACGAGAACATCCTGGTGAGAAAAGGTTATTTTACTGAAGGTTCCCACTCCACTATATTTTTTGTGAAACACGGTACTGTCTTTACCCATCCTGAAGGGCCTCATATTCTTTCTGGTGTAACCCGGCAGGTAGTGCTGGATCTTTGCAGGGATTTAAAGATCAAAGTAAGGGAAGATAAGGTACACCTCGATGAGCTGGTTGAAGTAGATGAGATCTTCCTTACAGGCACCACCACTCAAATCGTCAAAGTAGCTTCTGTACATTCCCTGGAAAAAGAGATTTTCACACCCAGGAAAGACACAGTAACCAGGCAGTTGCAGGAGGAGTTTTTAAAACTCACCCGGGGAAAATAAGTCCACTCATAATTGCGATGGCGCAGATTATAATCCGTGAGGAAGAACAATTTTTATCGGCAACGAAAAATTGTGACATCTTAATACCGATGGCGAGGTCTGCAATTGTGATGGCGCGGATTTGCAATCCGTGACTACCTCAAATCTTATTATTAGCAACGAAGAAAATTATTGATGGCGCGGATTTGTAATCCGCGACGAACCCCGCTCAAATCAGTGAGTCGCAATTGTGAACCAGTTGAAACCACAAAGAAGCTTATTTAGAGTGGCGATAAAAATAAGCTACTTATACTCTGCTGCACAATTGAACTTTTAAAGATCATTTAATAATCCCAACTAACATGGCGCGGATTTGCAATCCGCGACGAGAAACAACTTTCAGCCACAACGAGCAGTTGTGAGATCATTATAATGATGGCGCGGATTTGTAATCCGCGACGAACCCCGCTCAAAATCCTTGACGAACCCCGCTCAAAATCCGCGACGAATCACCCTCACAATCCGCGGCGAATAATTCACACATTATTCCAGTACCCCATATTCCCTTAGGATTGGAAGCACTTTATCCATTGGCAGTGCCTCTATAGTCCTTCCTTTAAATCCTGTAGTAGATTCTGCCATAAAGAGGGAATTAAGGATAGCTTCTTCAGTAGCTTCTATGGCAGCCATAAAAAGCGGGGACATGAGGTCATTGGGTACTACCTCCTGTTTTAAAAGCTTTCCATCGACCTTATAAGGAGTACGAACTCCTTCAGCAGTAGAAAAGGCGATCACATAATCCCCGCTGCCGTTGGAAACGATTCCGCCGGTCTTGGCCAGCCCCAGGAAAGCACGTTTTGCCAGCCGCTCGAGGTTCCTGCTGTCCAGGGGAGCATTTGTGGCGACCACTATCATACAGGAGCCGTCTGCATTATTAAAAAGCTCATTGCTGAAACTGAATTTCCCCAGCTCTTTTCCCACCGGTGCCCCCGCTATTTCCAGCACTCCGCCAAAATTAGTCTGCACCAGTACTCCAATGGTGTAACCCCCTAAATTTTCAGGTAACTTCCTCGAGGAAGTCCCAATTCCGCCCTTATAACCGAAGGCTACGGTCCCTGTTCCTGCGCCTACATTTCCTTCAGCAACAGGTCCACCTTCGGCCTTTTGAATGGCGGTGATCACATCTTTCTTTTGTACATGCCTCCCGCGAATATCATTCAGGTAGCCGTCGTTGGTTTCCCCCACCACCGCATTAACCGAATAAACCTCCTCATTCCCGGGAAGCCCCAGGCTGTATTCGATAACCGCTTCCATAGCAGTGGCTACATTTAGGGTGTTGGTGAGAATAACGGGAGTTTCAAGATTTCCCAGCTCCTGCACCTGGGTGCTGCCGGCCAGTTTTCCAAATCCGTTACCCACAAATACCGCTGCGGGTACTTTCTGTTGAAAGATATTTCCTGGATGTGGCAGGATAGCCGTAACTCCGGTTCTTACAGAATTTCCCGCTACAAGGGTCGTATGCCCTACTTTTACTCCCTCCACATCTGTAATCGCATTTTGTGCTCCCGTTGGCAGGACGCCAATTTTCACCCCCAGGTCCCGTGCTCGTTGCTGACTAAAACTGTTAGTAACACACAGGATAAGGAGTAAAAAGAGGAAGGCGGGAATTCTCATCATTATTGATATTTTTCGTTAGCTGCTGAAATTTATATTTTTTCTTCCGACTATACCTCCTTATTGAAGCATAAAATCTTAGATACCTTTATTTTGATTTATAGATCGTATCTTTGCACCCGTTTTAAAGTATACCTTTTTGAATAAAAGGCCTCCCAGGTTTTTAAAACCTGGGGGGTCTGCCAAAACTGTTAGGTATCAAATAGTTATTAATAGTATGAGGACAAAGTCGTTAAAGAAGAACAAGATCAATGTAGTAACCCTTGGCTGCAGTAAGAATGTGTATGACAGCGAGGTGTTGATGGGGCAGCTGCGCGCCAATGACAAGGATGTTGTTCATGAGGAGGAAGGTAACATCGTGGTGATCAATACCTGCGGGTTCATTGATAACGCCAAGGAGGAATCTGTAAATACTATTCTTGAATTTGTCCAGAAGAAGCAGGATGGGGAAGTGGACCAGGTATTCGTGACCGGTTGCTTAAGCGAGCGATACAAGCCGGACCTTATAAAAGAGATCCCAGATGTTGACCAGTATTTTGGCACAACAGAACTTCCCGCATTGCTGAAGGCCCTTGAAGCCGATTATAAGCACGAACTGGTAGGGGAACGACTTACTACCACACCTAAAAACTACGCTTATCTAAAAATAGCTGAAGGATGTGACCGTCCCTGTTCTTTTTGTGCCATTCCTTTAATGAGAGGAAAGCACCGGTCTACTCCCATAGAAGACCTGGTGACTGAAGCTAAGAACCTTGCCGCACAAGGGGTGAAGGAATTGATCCTTATCGCCCAGGACCTTACGTATTACGGGCTGGATCTTTATAAAAAGAGAAACCTGGCAGAGTTGCTGGAGAACCTGGTAAAGGTAGAGGGAATTGAGTGGATTCGTCTACACTACGCCTTCCCAACTGGATTTCCACTGGATGTCCTGGAGGTAATGAAAAGGGAGCAGAAGGTTTGTAATTATATAGATATCCCGCTTCAGCATATTTCCGATGATCTGTTGAAATCGATGCGAAGGGGAACCACCCACGAGAAGACAACCAATTTACTTAAGGATTTCAGGAAATTTGTACCGGAAATGACGATACGTACAACCCTTATTGTTGGTTATCCCGGGGAAACCAAAGAACATTTTCAGGAACTCAAGGATTGGGTAAAGGAGATGCGTTTTGAAAGACTTGGCTGTTTTACCTATTCTCACGAGGAAAACACACATGCCTATAATCTCGAGGACGATGTGCCACAGGAAATAAAGCAACAGCGTGCTAATGAAATTATGGAAATCCAATCTCAAATTTCCTGGGAACTGAATCAGCAAAAAATAGGACAAAACTTTAAAGTTGTGATAGACCGTAAGGAAGGCAATTACTTTGTGGGCCGTACTGAATTTGATTCGCCAGATGTTGATAATGAGGTGTTAATAGATGCTACATCTACTTATTTGAAAACCGGGGAATTCTACACTATAAAAATAACCGAAGCTGCAGATTTTGATCTGTACGGTGAGCCGGTGGATAAAAATACAGGAAAACCAACCCGAAAGGAGATCAAGGTAAGAGCCGTTTAAATTTCTCATTTGCACTTCCTCTTCAAAAATTCTTATCTTTAGAGGGTAATTGATCAAATATGCCTTCAATAATTAAGGAGCCAAATTTCTTCAGGGAGAATTATTTTACTGTATTCGGTGCTGTCTGGTTGTTTATTGGAGGTGCAGTAGTTCTAATTGATACCGGGATGATACTGGGGTACCTTTATCTCATAATAGCGGTGGTATACTTTGGTGTGGGATACTTTAAGCGTCACCAAAAGAAGGCTTATATTGAATGGAACGATGAAAAACTTGTCTTTAATGACTGGTTTCAAAGCCCTGTAGAGTACTCGCTGTCTTCCATTGATGCCATCATCGTATCTGGCCAAAATCTCACTATAAAATCTGGTGCGGCCAATGGGACTATGGTCGATCTAAAGGGATATAAGGAGGAAGATATCCAATTTTTACAGGACGACCTTAATCAATTTATAAGCGCAGGTAAGACACTACCGGCATGAAGGTAATAAAGCGACAGCATACTTTCAGGAAATATCAACATTGGGTAATGGCCACTCTATGGCTGGGGGTTGGGCTTATTTACATACTGGTAAATGACAAACCCTTGAATGTGATGAGTTTTCTCTACTTTATAGTAGGAATAGGGGAAATAAGTCTTCAGTTTTTTTATTTAAAGAAAGGCAGGGCAGAGGAGTCTATCTTTTGGAATGAGGAAGTGATCATTGTTCAGGAACTATTTCAAAAGCCTAAGATTTACGATATTGAAGATGTTGACCAAATCACTGTTACCCCTAATAATTTTTTGTTGAAATCTGGTAAGGCTAAGGGCATAATGCTTGACCTTAAAGGTTTTACTGAAGAAGATATTAAAAAATTACAGGCCCGGTTCGCTGCCGGGCCTGTTCTTACATCTTCCTGAATATGGTCTTTGAACTAAGCCACCGTAATTCCAGGCTCCAGGTAAACTTCCTGTACACTCCTTAAAATATCTATTCCCTGCTGCAATGGCCGCTGGAAAGCCTTACGGCCCATAATGAGTCCGCTACCGCCGGCGCGTTTGTTTATCACTGCTGTGCGTACTGCCTCCTGGATATCAGATTCTCCCTTGGAACCTCCACCGGAATTTATTAGGCCAATCTTGCCCATATAGCAATTGGCCACCTGGTAACGGCAAAGGTCAATTGGATGATCTGTGGTAAGGCTCTCATACATGTCCTCATCCTGTTTACCAAAATTGATCTCCCTGTAGCCAAAGTTAGTTTCGGGTAACTTCTGCTTAATGATATCGGCTTTTATGGTAACCCCAATATGATTTGCCTGCCCGGTAAGATCTGCAGCGGTATGGAAATCTTCTTTTTTGGTCTTGAACTCACTGTTCCTGGTATAGCACCATAGGATGGTTGCCAGTCCAAGTTGATGGGCCTCTTCAAAGGCGGCAGCAATCTCCTGGATTTGCCTGCTGCTTTCTTCAGATCCAAAGTAAATTGTGGCACCAATAGCGGTAGCGCCCATATCCCAGGCCTCCCTTACACTACCAAACGGGATTTGGTCATAGGTGGTAGGATAGGTGAGTAGCTCATTGTGATTTATCTTTACTACAAATGGGATCTTATGAGCATATTTTCGGGCGTGAAGGGCCAGGGCTCCAAAAGTGGTGGCTACCCCATTACATCCTGCTTCTATCGCCAGTTTGAGAATATTTTCAGGATCAAAATAGTCCTGGTTCTTATAAAATGAAAATGCGGCAGAATGTTCTATCCCCTGGTCAATTGGTAAAATATTCAAATAACCGGTACCTGCAAGATTTCCGTGGTTGTATAGACTTTGCAAGCTTTTTAACACCTGCGGATTCCTGTCACTATTAATGAAATTATCCACAGTACGTGGCCCGGGGATCTCCAGGCGTTCTTTTGAAATCTTTTTACTTACATGGTCCAGGTAATAAGAAGCATTTTCTCCAAGCTTTTCACGTATTTCATCTATAGTCTTCATAATATATATTTAAATGGTTAGTTGCTATATTCCAAAGGGGTAGGTGTCTGGTATCCCAATACCGCCGGGTTCTATCTTTAAAGGATGTAATGCAGTGGTTTCCTCAAGATATAAAAAGGCATCATACCGCTGTGGCATCCTGCTGGGAACATAGTTTCCCCGTTCCCTTTCCGGGTGGTAGACCACCCCAATGGCACGATGGCCTGTTGTTTCAGCAAAATGCTGCTGCAGGTCCTCATTTTCCCTAAATATGATCAGGGCATTTTCCCCATATTCTTTGTGTAGCTTATACTCCACACTACTTTTGATGGCCGGCGGTACTTTCATTATTTTCATAGGGCTTCCCCAGTAATCACCTGCGATCACACTACCTTCATAAGAACCAAAGCCGGCAATAAAGACTTCCTCTCCTGGATGTTGTTCCCTAACAAGCTGTCCAACATTCACCAGGCCATCCTCTGCCATATTTGTTGCCCTGGCATCTCCAACGTGAGTGTTATGCTCCCATATGATCACTTTTGCATGGGGTCCATGATACTTCATAAGGCTGTTCAGGGTTTCCACCATGTGCCGGTCGCGTACGTTCCAGGAATCTTCTCCAAACCCTGCCATAGCCCGGTAATATTTTTCAGCATTAGCCATTACCAGGCTGTTTATCTCTGCATTGAGGTCGGCTTCCTTTTCACCTGAATATTTATGGGTGTTCTCACGTACTTCCTGCAGCAACCTGATAACTTCATCTCTGCATCCCGGCCGGGCCCCTGAAAATACCGAGGCATACGAATCCCTTTCCTTAAAAGGTTCGAAACATTTAAAGGCATTCTTCGCGAGTTTGGCAGTTTTAGGGTCCTCCTTTTCCAGGTAATTAACCATTATCTCCATCGAATCCCAAAGGCTGTAAACATCCAGCCCATAGAACCCTATTTTTTTCTCTTCGGGGAGCGAGGAGTTATGATCTTTAAGCCAGCCGGCAAGGGCGGCTATTTCCCAATTGGCCCACATCCAGGTAGGCCACCGGTTAAATTGTGATAATACATCTTTTACTGCAGTGGTATCGTTAGGATCCTTGAGCCATTTATTGATCCTGTAACAATCTGGCCAGTCGCCCTCAACTGCTATGAAAGAAAAACCTTTTTCCAAAATGAGGCGCTTTGTGATCTTTGCCCTCCAGGTGTAGTATTCATGGGTTCCATGACTCGCCTCTCCCAGCAATACATAGCTGGCATCCCCTATAGTATCCATCAAAGGGTCAAGGTCATTATCTGTCTCCAGCCTTTTATAAAAAGTATCTTTTATTCTCTTTTCTGAAGAAAACATAATTAGGTTGTTTGTTTACTGAATATAAGGGTTTTAAGTTAGAGGTGGCGAACCTGAAATTATAAAAAATTGATAAATCTTAGGGGGTTCTTCAGTTAAGGCTAGTCACTTCCTTTTGCGCTTTTTTTGATCAATGTAAATATAGATGGCATAAGCTACCAGGCCTGCACCACCAATCCAGTAGAGGCCATCTTTTAATTTTTGGGTATCTTCAGAAAAATATCCTACAGCCAGGGTAAGCGGGACCATACCGGCAAGGGTGGCCGTAATAAACCTTTTATATTTCATTTCAAACATTCCTGCCAAAAAGCTAATGGCATCATTGGAGAGAAAAGGAGAGATCCTGAAAAGCACTACAGATCCAAAGGCGTAATTATAGATCCAGAAATGCATCTTTTCAAGATTCTTTTTTCCAATAACTTTTTCAAGGAAAGCCCCCTTTAATTTAACGCCAATATAATAGCCAATAGTCGAGGCAAGCGTTACTCCAATTAGCGAAATAAGAACACCAAGCCAAAAACCATAGGCCATTACCGCGATAATGATGGGCAGCCAGGAAGGGAAAATAATTAGGAACATTTGCAGGATAATGAAAATAATGATCGCCAGAGGTCCCCATATGCCAAATTGTTTAAAATATTCCCGGGTGAGTTCATCGTTTCCATTTTTAAGGACTCTCCAGGTATCATCAATGAAATTTCTGAATTCACCAATGCCAAAATAAGCCAGCACCAGTAAGATAATTACCAGGCCAGATGCATAGAAGGAGAGATATTTTGAGGAAAAAATTGAACTCAAACTCTTTTTCTATTAATTCAATGATTTACAGATAGCTGTTGTTTTAAGAGATTGATAAATATCTATGGATACCTGTAAAAAATACCTTCTACAAAAGGAGTCCATAGGCAGGCTTCAAGTCCTGCTTGCTTAAGACCGTTATTTACCCAGGTGTTGCAGGTATTGAAGAGATGCAGGGATCCCCGTGCTTTGTAAAAGACATCATCGTGGGAATAATGAAGGCCTGCAACCGGCTGGCTCTGTCCGGTTTCAGCATCTGGTTCAAAGGTGTTCTTTATATAATGTGATAGCTTGCTGTATTCTTCAGTAGTAATAAATAGCACCTTTGTATCCTCATCCACAATTAGGGTATGGTGAAAGGTGACGTGCATGGCCGCGGGAGTTTTTAAGAATAGAGCTTTAAATCCCGTGTCCAGCGTAAGATCTTCCCATCGGGGGGTATTGGCATAGAATCCCAGGTCTCCCCATCCAAAACCTACATATTTGTATTTGGAAGAATTTGAAAGCGTATGTTCGGGCTTGACGGTCTTGGTCCAGTCCTCCATTGGTGTCCTTAAGGGAACAACAATATCTGTGTGCATGCCGTTGCTTACAAGATATATTTTGAGATCGGGATCTTTGCTATCCCTATCATGGTTTACGGGGATAGCAGCTCCAACAAGGACCAGGATCATTTAGACCAAGGGAGGAATGAAAATTATCCCCAACAGCAGCTTAAAAAACAATTTTAATCCCCTCATTGTCAAAAGGTACGGTTTTACATTAAAATGCTGAAGAATTATATCTTATCCGCAAAAGGTTCAGGACTTTATTAGCGCCCTGGTTCTTTCACCTTTATGGTCCGGAACGGGTAATCAATAATTGAAAAAGGCTGAAGAATTTTAGGGATTGATAATAACAGGTATTGTTATTCCTTTACGATCCCCACAAGTGAAAATTGCAGTTGCCCTCTTTTATTCATGGAGTAGGAATAAACAGCTTCTCCCATGACGTGGCCCTCCTCGTACGACGCGGTAATAAGCTTATCATTTATAAAACTAACCTCTGTAAATCTCATCGTTCCCCCAAGAACAGCCTCTTTTGGAATAAGACCGGGTTCTTGGCTTATTTCTTTCAGAATAAATTCCTCCGGTTCTGGGATGGTATCAAAATATTTGGGATAGTTTCGGGCTATATAGGCTTTTTTCAATAGATGCTCGCTTAAAGTATCATTGGCCTGTTGCAGGTCTTTATTCTCAACTTTGAGGGAATCAATAATTGATACATATTTGTCCTCTTCAGGTGACCTTCCGCAGGCAAGAAAAGCTGCTACACAGCAAATAATATATAATTTTCTCATACCGGTTATAATTCCTGCATCACAAGATAGGTGGTATAAGCAAGATAGAAAATTAAAAGCAGTGCAGCTTCCCACCTGTCCAGCTTTTTGCGACCGCCGGTAAACATGGCAAGGAACAGGAATAAAGTCCCGCCGGCAAGGATATAGATATCCATATTAAAACCCGGGGAAAATCCAATAGGAGCAAGAACTGAAGATGCCCCAAGGATAAGGAAAATATTGAAGATGTTGGAGCCAACAATATTCCCCACCGCGATATCGGCATTCTTTTTAAGCGCTGCAACCACACTTGTTGCCAATTCGGGCAGGGAAGTCCCTGCAGCCACAACTGTAAGCCCTATGATCTTTTGGCTAATTCCAAGGGATTCTGCTATCTCGATGGCATTGTTTACCACCAGGTTTCCCCCCAGTACCAGGCCTCCAAGGCCCCCTGCGATAAAGATCCCCATTTTAAGGTTGCTGTAAGCAGGTACTTTTACCACTTCCTCTGCCTGGGAGCTGTCTGTTTTTAATTGCATATAGACATAATATAGGAAAAGGGCAAAGAAAACCAGGAGGATAATGCCATCTATGGAACTAAGAGAGGAATTTTCAGAGCCCCATAACATAACGTCATTTACTAAAAAGAACAGGATTATAATCGCCAGAAAGGAGATTGGGATCTCTTTCCAGGCGGTACTGGATTGCACAGCCAGGGGTGTTATAAGCCCCGTGATCCCTAATATTATAAAAAGGTTGAAGTTATTACTTCCAAGTACATTTCCAAAGACTATATCCTCATGGCCCTGTACCGCAGCAAAGGTGTTTACAACCAGTTCAGGTGCAGAGGTACCAAAAGCCACCACGGTGAGGCCAATTGCCAGATTGGAAATATTGAATTTTTTTGCCAGGGCAGATGCCCCTTCTACCATAAAATTTGCCCCAACGATAAGTATTGCGAGCCCGGCAACCAACAATAAGGATGATATTAACATATGTAATTTTACCTGCTAAAGTAGATTAAAAAGAGATTAAAATTAAAAAGTACAAAAAATTCTTTAAAGCAACCTCAGGTAATATTTAATGGCTGTAAGCTGTTTTCCCGGCTTCTGCATATCGCATATCAATTGTTTGCGACTGTAGTTATTGGCATCAAAAAACTTTTCTGGGGTAGATTCCTGAAGTTCCAGGAACTGGTCCAGGCATACATATACTCTCGCGAGGCCAAGGGTGATGATCCTCAGGAATTTTTGAATATTTTTTTGGGTATAAGAGGTTTTCTCTGAAAGCTTGTAAATCTCCTTCAACTTTTGGTCAAACGATGTTCTTAACTCTTCAATTTTGCGGCATCTTGTCGCAGCTGTTGTCAATCCTTCCTGTAGGTCTTTCCAAATATCAAAAATATCATTGCCCAATTGCATTAGGGCCCCCAGTTTAAAGAGAAGGTTAGCTTCAGCTTCTTCAAGAGGATGTTCCATACAAAGCCGGTAAAAAATGAAGGACTCGCCTCCCTTGGAGCATATGATCTCATCTATTGCTCCTGGCGTAATGGAAAGCTCCTGTTGATACAAGCTTTTCTCCTGGGCCTCAAATACCTTTTCCGCCTGCTGTTTTATTTTTTCAGGATATGAAGAAAATGCAAGGCCTTTTTGATAGAAATTGAGCAGTAGTTCCTCGTGGCTGTTTTGAGATTCCATCTCTTCAGGATGCAAAACGAAATCCCGTAAATGGGAAGCCTCTTTAACCGGATCATCAAAAAGATCATCGAGAAGACCGGAAATACCTCCCAGGTAAGTAAGGCACAGGCGTTCTCTTAATGAAAGTGGGGTTCCTCTTAAGGTTGCCAGGGCTTCCCCCAGCACTCCCGGAACACCAAGGGCGTAGTATGCGGTAAGCTTTTTAAACTCTTTTTCACCAAGGCTGCCGTCATTTGAAATCCTGAAGGGGTAGATCTCCTTTTCCAGGTGGGAAGTTATAAATCGTTTTTGTTTCCTGACCCGCAACAGTAAATAGGAGTAAACAAAAGGGAGGGATAAAAATCCCCCCTGTAACTTTTTGTTCTATCTTTCATTTAGAAGGATTGGTTCTCCATAACCAAGGTCCTTAAGCTTTTCCAGCTGTGTAGCTGCATCTCCCACGACCAGGAAGAACATTTTATTAGCATCTATGTATTGTCTTGCAAGTTCCTGCACATCCTCTACTGTGAGGTCATAAACATATTGTTCCCGTTGTTTAATAAAGTCTTTTTCCAGCCCATAATTATGGATGTCGCTTAAAATTCCAAGTTTGGCATTCAAAGTCTCAAATTTGCGGGCGTTGCTTTTGATCATAAAGCTTTTGGTCACTTCGAGATCTTCAGGGCCAAAGCCTTCAGGATACTCTTCCAGGATCTCTTTGATAAGCGCGAGGGCATCAAAGGTAATATTTGTCCTAACGCCACTGGTTATAGCAAAGGGACCCACATTCTTTCCGCCATCAAAACCAGAGCGTATACCATAGGTATAACCTTTGCCTTCTCTTAATTCCTGGGTAAGTTTAGAGGCAAATCCGCCGCCGCCCAGCCTGTAGTTCATCACTTCAGCCGGATAATAATACTCACTGGTAGCAGCCAGGGCAGGATTCCCAATTCGTACAATAGATTGTTTGGCACCGGGAACGTCATAAAAATATATCCCGGCATTTTGAGGTGCCCTGGGCGTTGGTAGTTCGGGCATCCTTACATTTTTCCCGGGCCAGCCGGCAGAGAGTCCTTTTAAGGCATTTACAGCCTTTTCCCTGTCAATGTCGCCTACAGCCATAAAGGCTGCCCGCCTTGGTGAAAGATTGGAATTATAGTAATCCTTAAGGTCTTTGATCGTTATTCTCTCTATAGATTCCTCTGTTCCCAGATTGTTGTTGGAAAGGATATTATTCTCCCCGTAAATAAGTTTCCTAAATTGGTTATCGGCTATGCTGTTAGGGTTGGCTTGCTGTTGTTTGATGCGGCTTAGTACCTGTTGTTTTGCAAGTTCAAACTCATTCTCATCCCAACGGGGTTCCAGCAATATTTCCCTTACCAGTTCCATAGTCTTATCAAAATTGCGGGCAAGGCTACTGCCGCTAAGCGTGATCTTTTCATCCCCTGCATACATATTGATCGAGGATCCCAGCAATTCTATAGCTTCTTCCAGCTCCTGCGGGGTCTTATTTGCGGTTCCCTTGGTCATAAGACTAGCCAGAAGGTTTGAAACCCCAACCCTGGAATTATCCTCCAATAGAAGTCCACCTTCCATTTCCAGGCTGAATCTTACAAGGGGTACCTCATCAGAGGTTATTCCATAGATCTTAAGGCCAGATGGCATTTGGGATTCCCATACCTCTGCTACTTTCAATTCAGGAGTTCCCCAATAAGGAGGTTCCACACTTCTGTCAAAGCTGGATGGGGTTCTTTCATAGTCCACCTCACCCAATGCATCTACTTCCTCTTCTGCACCCTCCACGATCTCTTCTTCTACCACATCGGCCTCTTTTGAGTTTTCCAGTGCAAGTTGTACCTGTCCTTTAGGCACGAAGCTGGTTGCCACATAAGGTTTATTCTTAATATATTTTTCATACACCCCCTTCACATCTGCCTGCGTTACATTGAGGATCCTGTCCACATTTTTATTGATCTCATTGGGATCTCCAGCAAATATCTGGTATTGCGCCAGCTGGAATCCTTTCCCCAATACGCTGGATATACCGTTATAAAATTCGGTTTCCTGTCCTGCTTTTATTCTTCGCAGGTCTTTTTCAGGGATCCCTTCTTTTTCAAATTGAGCAAATGTTTGTTCAATGGCCGTCTTAACTTCATCCAGGTCGGTTTGATCATACGCTCTTACCTGCAGCATAAGTTGTCCTGCAAGTTCTGAGGTGTAATTATACATTCTTACATTATCTGTAAGCTTCTTATCCTCCACCAAAATTTTGTAAAAAGGGGCATTCTTCCCATCGGCAAGATATCTCGCTAATACCTCCAGTGCATAGGAATCTTCGTGGTAAGAATATACAGAAGGCCAGGCCATAGTAAGTTCAGGCAGGTTTGCAAAATTATCTTCGTAATAAAGTTTTTTGGTCTCCTTCAAATTGGCAGGTTGTTTTTTCCTGCGATCAATTTGTGGTCCTGCTTCTATTTCATCAAAATATTTATGAACCCAGTCTTTTGCCTGCTGCTTATCAAAATCTCCAGCGATGGTGAGCACCACATTATTTGGAACATACCATTTGTTGAAAAAATCCTTTACATCCTCCAGGGTGGCATTTTGAAGATCTTCCAACGAGCCAATCACCTGCCAGCTGTAGGGATGACCTTCGGGATAAAGGTTTTTATCTATGACATACTGGGTATGACCATAGGGACGATTGTCTACTCCCTGTCTTTTTTCATTTTTCACAACCTGTTTCTCCTTAGCCAGTACGGGTTCTGTAACGGTATTAATGAAGAAACCTAGCTTATCTGCCTCTGCCCATATCATTTTTTCCAGGGCATCGTTTGGTACCGTTTGGAAATAATTGGTCCTGTCACGGCTGGTGGAGCCATTTGCGCCCGAGCCTCCTATTCTTGCACTTAATTTATCCAGCCCCCTTTTCCAAGGTTTTCCGATTCCAGGAACAGTAAATGCTCGAATAAATGTGCAAAACCGGTACGGCCTTCAATCTCCCTTGCACTTCCCACATGGCTTGTAAGGGCCACAGCTACAACAGGATCTGACCTGTCTATGTGAAAAATTACCCTAAGGCCATTTTCAAGGGTAAAGGTCTCAAAATCTATATTTAGATCCCGGACTCTGTCCTGTGCCTGCGAGCCAAGTGATACCACGAAGGCGATGATAAAAAAAGAAAACTTGATTTTCATATAATTGCGATAAATGGGCGGAGCCCTGTTATTTTATTGAGTTTATTTCCTCTTTCGATAAAATACAAACTATAATTTTAAGTAAAATAGATATTATCTGTTGAGGTCATCGTTATCTACAAAGAAAAGGGCATTTACAAAGAACAATTTCCCGTTCTCCCAGAAAGAGCGAAACAGGGGGTTGTCCACCAGGTAAATAAAACTTCCCCTCCCCATTGGTTCCACTCCAAAGGTCATCGAGTTTTTTATACCTGTCCTGGCATTACTACCGGCAAAACCAGATACGATCTCTGGAGAATCCTGAAGGTAGCCTACATTGAAGCCATCATTGAGGAAGCTAAAGCTGTTGTTGCTAAGCTTCAGGCTGTAATAGGTATCTCCATATCCAAAAGCAAGGGGATGGGTGTTATCGATCTTTGTTTTCACAATGCTACCGGTGATGAGGTTCTTTACGCTCTCCCGCTCCCTTTGGTTATAAGGGGTAAGGTTGCCTTTAGGCTCGGCGTCTTTATCTTCTTCCGGTTTGTTTTCCTTCAGGTCAAAACCATCTTTTCCTGCAAAATGCTCTACTGCTGCTCCAATAGCGATAACCTTTCCGCCGCTGCGAACCCATGATTTCAGCTTTTCCAGGTCCCCATTATTAAGGATGCTCGAATAGGATCCGGAAGGTAATACCAGGACATCCAGTTTGTTAAGGTCAACCCTGTTAAAATATTCGGTACCTATGGAAGTAATAGGATACTGCAGTTGCTGCTCAAAGAAATACCATATCTCGCCGTAATTAAGCGAGGAGGTACCTTCTCCTCTTAAAACACCAATCCTTCGTATGTTTATGATCTTTACATCTGGCGAACCAAAGTCTGGCCCGGTGGTGGCAAAGCCGCTTGCGGCAGGGGTTAACTGCCGGTTATGTGCATTGGCTATCTCAATAAGTCTGTTATCAAAATTCTCTGTAATTCTGTTATCACTTTTGGTGATAATAATGCTGCCGCGTTCAAATTTTTCATTATTGTTCTCAAATGCGACCTCACTAAATCTCACTCTTATTCCCTCCTTAAGCAATGCGGCAAGGAATTTTGCATCCTGCATGCTATTCCATTTTGCGATATATCCTGCGCCTGCGGGGGTTGCTGTGTTTTTCGCTTGTAGAATAGCCGGAGAGGAGGAGGAATTTACCCTGGCTGAACTGGCTACGGCTTCCAGGCCATAAGCGTGAGGAACACTCCAGGCGGTAATGTCATAAGTAAGGGAATCGCTTAATTTAGCGCTTGGCTCAAAAAGTACTTTCACCATTTTTCCTTTAGGCTGATCTGTATTGATAACCAGGGAGTTCTCTGTTGTGGTAAGCCTGCTGTTGGAATTGGTGTTATAATTATAACCACGCACATTCCCAGGGGTGGCATTGCCATAGATAATCTCGTGCCTGTCCAATAGTTCGCGCAAAGCTTTAATCTTATCTGGTTCCCCGTTTACCACAAAACTTTTATACTGCTGTTCCTGTTCATTAAAGAACCGGCTGAATTCGTTATTAAGTCTTTCAACATTCCTGGCAGCAACCTCTATAGTTGATATGCCTGTGGTATGGTGGTGGGCTACCCTGTCTACCAGGGTAAGTTCATAGCCTTCGCGGGTATCGATTCCAAGGCCAGCCATCCCGTGGCCTGCCTGCTCGTAGGTCATTCCTATAGCGCCCATATAAGTAGGGTAAGTGTCACCATAACTGGGATACAGCAGGTCAAAACGTTCCCTTGTAAAATATAACCATCCTTCTTCATCAAAATATTTCGCATGGTTCTTTCCTATTTCAGTTTGGAAATCTCTTTGAAATTGTGTAATTATTTCGTGAAAAGGCTCTGCAGCCGGGGCAAAATAATAGGGTTCATTGATGCCCTGCTCGTGAAAATCCACATGAATGTGTGGCAACCATTGGTTATACACCTTTAATCGTTGCCTTGTTTCTATTTGTGTAGCCCAGGCCCAGTCCCGGTTAAGATCAAACAGGTAGTGGTTAGGGCGTCCTCCCGGCCAGGGCTCATTATGCTCTATTGCCATTGGCTGCGGGTTATAAGGCGTGGCTTTTACCTGGTTGTACCAGTTTGCATAGCGGTCGCGCCCATCTGGATTTACACAGGGATCAATGATCACAATGGTATTTTCCAGGAGGTCATTCCTGCCGGAAACCAATTCATAAAGGGTTTGCATAGAGGCCTCTGTACTTGAGGCTTCATTTCCATGTACGTTATAACTTAGCCATACTATGGCTTTTTGATCACTGGTTTCAAAATTGCCACTTTCCAGCCCGGTGTTGCGCAGGTGGTTGTTCCTTATTGCTTCTGAATTCTGAAGGTTCACTTCTGAAGATACCACGGCATAGGTTAAAGGCCTCTTTTCATATGTATGCCCATAAGTGCTGTAATTAACCAGCGGAGAGTTTTGGGACACGTGTTCAAAATAGCGTACAACATCTGCATGCCTGGTGAAACGGGTTCCTATTTCATATCCCAGGAAATCTGAAGGTGATTGGAGGCTCTGGCCAAGTAAAAACTGAAAATTGAGGAATAAAAATGCGATTACTAAGGAGGATCTTCTCATGTATGTTTCTGAAAAATGGATTAAGGTGAGTAAAGATAGCATACCCACCGGAAATTACTAAAAAATACCACGTAAAAAGTTTATCTTGGGTATCTTTACATTTTAAAGTAAATCTATGCCTGCAGACTGTCTTTCCTATAAAGAAACCAATTATTATTCCCGTCTTATTACAGATTATCTTGAACAGAAAGATGACATAAAAGAATTCTATCATCGCTTTCCCACCATTGAGAATTTTGGAGAGCAAATGAAGGAAAAGGGAGCTTCTTTTTCAGCAGAAAAAAGAAAGCTGCTGGAGGAAGTACTGCAGGAGCAATATAAGGGGCTGGAGGTTTCGCCGGCAGTCTTGGGGAACATAAAAGCTTTTAAGGAAGAAAACACCTTCAGCATTACCACCGGCCATCAGCTCAACCTGTTTACAGGGCCATTATATTTTCTATACAAGATAGTCTCTGCCATTAACCTTGCTTCAGCATTAAAAAAAGAATATCCCCGGCATCATTTTGTTCCTGTGTACTGGATGGCGACAGAGGATCACGATTTCGAAGAGATCAATTTCTTTAATCTTAACGGCAAGAAATTCAAATGGAACAGCAGCCATGCGGGAGCGGGTAAAGATGCAGTAGGAAATCTTGGCACAACCGGGCTTGAGGAAGTGTATGAGCTCTTTTCAGCAGAGATTGGTGGGGGAAAGACTGCTCAAAAGTTAAAGGAACTTTTTAGTAAAGCCTACTTGCAGCATAGCAACCTTACCGAGGCTACCCGTTATCTTGCCAACGAACTCTTTGGGGAATATGGGCTGGTAATCATAGACGGGGATCATAAAAAGTTGAAAACCCAATTCATTCCTTATCTGGAACAGGAATTATTTGAGCAGGTCTCTCATAAGGCAACAGAACCCGTTGCCAAAAAACTCAGTGAGCTTGGTTATGGGGTACAGGTGAACCCAAGGGAGATCAACCTTTTTTATTTGCACGCCGGGCTTAGGGAAAGGATCATTCAACAGGAGGGCAGGTATTTTGTGAATGAAACCCAGATCTCCTGGAGCAAAGAAGAATTACGAGAACACGTACAGGAGCATCCTGAAAGGTTTAGCCCCAATGTGATGACCCGGCCGCTCTATGAAGAAGTCATACTTCCTAACCTGTGTTATATAGGCGGGGGCGGGGAGCTGGCGTATTGGTTTGAATTAAAGGAATATTTTGAGAGGGTGAAGGTGCCCTTTCCAATCTTGCTGCTGCGCAATTCAGCTTTAATAGAGACTGCAAAGCAAAATGAAAAAAGAAGAAAACTGGATATCTCCCAGGCAGAGCTATTCTTAAAACAACACGAACTTATAAATCGTAAGGTACGCAAGATCTCTAATATTGATGTAGATTTTAGTCCGCAAAAAGAGCATTTGGTGCAGCAGTTCCGCGGGATGTATGAGCTGGCAGAGAAGACAGATAAATCTTTTCTCAATGCAGTAAAGGCACAGGAAGTAAAGCAGCTTAAAGGCCTTGAAAATTTGGAAAAACGATTGCTCAAAGCACAAAAAAGAAAACTCTCAGATGAGGTTACCCGCATTACCCTTCTCCAGAACGAACTTTTTCCCAATAAGGGTTTACAGGAGCGGCAAACAAATTTTTCTGAAGTTTACCTGCAATACGGGGAAGACCTTATCCCGCAATTAATAGAACATTTAAATCCGTTAGACTTTCAATTTAAAATTTTGACTCTTGGAGAAAAATAAAATGCATACCATAGATATGGACCTGGTGGAGATGACCCTGGATGTCATGAAATATACCATCGATCGTATTTCCAATGTGACCCCAGAGCTGGGTTCCCCGAAAAAAGAAGAAGACCTTTTAAAAATAGTAGGAGAGACCATTACCCCCACCGGGATAGGAGGGGAGAATGCCTTTAAGCTTTTTCGGGATGTGCTGGTCAAGGCCACTGTACCTATTGACCACCCACGGCACCTGGCATTTGTGCCGGCAGCACCCACCAGGGCAGCGATTATGTTTGACCTTGTGACCTCGGCGTCCAGTATACACGGCGCATACTGGATGGAAGGTGCAGGAGGGATCTTCTGTGAGAACCAGGCGATGAAGTGGCTGGTTTCCTTAACAGGATTGCCGGAAGGCTCCTTTGGGGTCTTCACCAGTGGCGGTACGGCAGCAAACCTCTCGGCCATGGTAGCGGCACGCGAAGAGTGGCGCAGCAGGAGCATTGAAAACATTGGCCATAAAGGATTACTGCTTACTTCCAGCGGCGCCCATAGCTCTGTCCAGGCCATGGCCCGGGTGATGGATGCGGATCTTATTATGATAGACTGTGAGGGGAATTTCCTTACAGGAAAGGAGCTGGAGCAGGCTATAGAGGAACTGGAGGAAAAAGACCGCAAACGCCTGTTTGCAGTTGTGGCTACAGGCGGTACCACCAATGCCGGGATCATTGACGACCTTGAAGGGATTGCCAGCGTGTGCACAGAGGAAAAAATTTGGTTTCACGTAGATTGTGCTTATGGGGGAGGTGCCCTGGCGGCTAAAAGTGTAAGGCACCTTTTCAACGGGATCGAAAAGGCCGACAGTATCACTATAGATCCTCATAAATGGCTGTTCTCACCTTACGATTGCGGGGCGGTTATCTATAAGAATATGGAATATGCGAAAAATGCACATTCCCAAAAAGGCTCTTATCTTGAGATCTTTAAAGATGAGGGAGCTGAAGGCTTTAACCCAGCCGATTACCAGATACAGCTCACCAGACGCCTCAGGGGTATGCCCCTATGGTTTTCTCTGGCCATGCACGGTACATAAAAATATCGCAGCGCAATAGAGCGCGGCATCGAACTGGCCCAAATTGCTGCCAGGAAAATTGAGGAGCGGGAAAACGTGGAATTGGTAAGGCCCGCAAGTTTATCTGTAGTACTGTTCAGAAGAAAAGGCTGGACGCCGGAGCAATACAGGGACTGGACCTATAGAAATCACCGTGAGGGTATCGCCCTGGTAACTCCTACCAAATGGAAACAAAATGGGGAGTATGAGACGATCTCTAGATTCTGTTTTATCAATCCCGATACTACGGAGGCTGATATTGATCTTATTTTGGATACTATGGATTAGTTTATAGTCGTTAGTCGTTAGTTGTTAGTTTTTAGTAGTTAGAGGGTTTTCTGTTTACCGTTTGCCGTTTTCTGTTTGGGATTTGGGATTTGGTGCATGGAATTTGTTTGTTGTTTGTTGTTTGGTGTTTGGTGGTTGGTGTTCGTTGTTTGATCTTTGGACATGGGGATTTAGTTTTCTGTTTTCTGTTTTCTGTTTTCCGGTTTTTGTTAGAGAGGTTAACATCCCTCGACTGTCGTTCCACGGCTCACGATTGTCTTTCGTTTGTACTGGTTTGGAGGATTCTCATTTTTTCGATCTTAGATATGATTTAACCACAGAGTTGCAGGAGTTTTATAAGGAGTTTCACGGAGTTGGTGGTGCCTAAAAAGGATGTCTTAGACCCTCAGATTTAGACCCTATATTTTCGACTCTCTTTTCTCGACTCTCTTTTCTCGACTCCCATACAGACAAAGACAAAAAAAAATAGGCTGCAGAATCCCTGCAACCTATTTTTGCTAAATGAGCTTTTAAAATTATCTCCCTGCCTGTGGGGCTTCCGGGGTTTTGTCTACTACCGGGCGTCCTTCTCTGTTGGCAATTTCCCATGCTGTTAAGAATACCAATTGTGCACGTTTGGCCAACAGGTCATATTCTATCTTATCTGGAGTATCGGTTATCTTGTGGTAATCATCATGTACACCGTTAAAGTAAAAGATGATTGGAATGTTGTTTTTCGCAAAGTTGTAGTGGTCACTTCGGTAATAAAAGCGGTTTGGATCATTTTCATCATTATAAGTGTAATCCAGCTCCATATTGATGTACTTCCTGTTAGCCTCTTCACTTAATTCATGTAATTCTGTACTTAGTTTATCACTTCCTATAAGATACACATAATCTCCTGCATCTTCCTTGCCGTGACCTATACGACCAATCATATCTATGTTTAGGTTAGCTACAGTATTAGCCAATGGAAAAACTGGATTATCTGTATACCATTTTGATCCAATCAAACCTTTTTCCTCCCCGGTTACGTTAAGGAGAAGAATAGATCTTTTTGGGTGGTATCCGTCTGCTTTTGCCTGCATAAAAGCTTCGGCGATCTCAAGGATTGCAACAGTTCCGGAGCCATCATCATCGGCACCGTTATATACGTTTCCATCCTTATCCATTCCTACGTGGTCGTAATGAGAGGAGATAACCAAAATCTCTTCAGGTTTTTCACTTCCTTCGATGAATGCAAGCACATTTTCAGAATCTTTTACATTTCCTCTTCTAAACGCGCTGGAAGGAACGGGTTGAAAATAATTGGCTACCCCTGCAGGAGAAGGTATGTTGAGTTTTTTGTATTCATTTACTAAATATTCCGCTGCCAGTTTTTGTCCCGGCTCCCCGGTGTCACGGCCTTCAAATTCATCACTTGCAAAGGTGTAAAGGTGGTCTTTTAATTCCTGGGCAGTTATGGTGTTTGCATAATCCATAACGTTGGCATTCTCTACCTTTTTGGTTTGCTGTGCGCCACAACTTACAAAAGCAATGGAAACGGCGCATAAAATTAATTTTTTCATAGAATTTATATGTACAGTATTTAATTAAGTTGCCAAGATAAGTTATTTAAGCCTATTGTAAAACCTGAAATAACAGGAAAAAACCTTCCTTCTATATTTGCTGAAGCATTTAACCTGCGAATTACAATTAATTATTCACTGTTATCCGGTGAAAGAGTCTGGACCGCTTCCGCTGCCAGAGTATAGAACCTGGACTAAGATCTACTTCAATGGAAAGCAGTGCTTTACCCAATTCCAGAAAGCGTGGATTTTTCCTAAACTATTTTAGATCCAAAACCACCCAAATGGTGAGGTTGATAGGACCTCAGACTATATATAGAAAGGCTAAGCGGAAATTCACATCATATTAACCGGACACCAATAATTATTGATTTTAATCGGGGCCATTATAAACCTGATTTTTCCCCAGATCATTTCTTCCTTTTGGACCTAAGATATTGGTTAGGCCATTGAGTTTCTACCCCTAACTCCCGGGCTGCCTCGAGCGGAAAATAAGGGTTACGCAATAATTCCCTTCCCACGAAAATAAGATCTGCTGCCCCATTTTCAAGGATCTCCTCAGCTTCTGCTGCTGTGGTTATCAAACCTACAGCCCCGGTGAGAATCCCTGTTTCAGCTTTAATATCAGCAGCAAACCTGGTTTGATAGCCTTTTGCGACAGGAATTTCTGCATAATGGACAAGGCCGCCAGAGGAACAATCTATAAGATCTACTCCTTTCTCCTTAAGGATCGCAGCAAGCTTAATGGAACTTTCCAGGTCCCAACCACCCTCAGCCCAATCTGTCGCCGATATTCTAACAAAAAGAGGCAGGTTTGAAGGCCATTCCTGTTTGACGGCGGTTATTACCTCAAGCAGTAACCTGGTCCTGTTCTCAAAACTGCCGCCGTACCCATCATTTCTTTGATTGCTTAAAGGTGAAAGGAACTGGTGCAGGAGATAGCCATGGGCCGCATGTATTTCGATCACCTTGAACCCTGCCTGCCGTGATCTTGCAGCAGCAGTCTTAAAATCCTCTACGACTTTTAATAATCCCTGCTCATCCAGGGCTGCAGGCGCCAGATTATCATTGAAAAAGGGTATTGCAGATGGGGCGACCGTTTGCCAGCCGCCGTCATCCTCAGAAAGAAAGTTTCCTCCTTTCCAGGGGCTGGTGGTACTTGCTTTTCTCCCGGCGTGGGCCAGCTGTATTCCCATAACCGCACCCTGTGCTTCAGCAAATTCAACTATCTCTTTTAGACCTGGAATGTGTTCATCTTTCCATAATCCAAGATCATCGGGTGTAATACGACCTTCAGGTGAAACTGCTGCAGCTTCGGTAATGATAAGGCCTGCACCACCCACAGCCCGGGTCCCAAGGTGCACCAGGTGCCAGTTATTGGAGAAACCATCCACACTGCTGTACTGGCACATGGGAGAAACCGTGATCCTGTTCCTAAGCTTTATATCTTTTATTTCTATTGGAGTAAATAATTTTGTCATCTCTAATCTAATATTTTAACCAAAAATACTGCGGAAAGTGTTTAGTTATGGGCTGCAGTTATTGCTTGAATTGATGATGGGTATTGGATATTCTATGAAAACTGAGAAGAACCACCTGTAAGTAGCCGAATGTTGATTTTAAGGGACCGGCGGGATAAAGGCGGTTTTGAATTTTTTGGAGGAATGAAGAGTAAAATTCTAAAATAATATTTAAGGGGAGGGAGAAAAGAGGTAATTAATTTCAAATTAATAGAATAAAAAACCTCCGGCATTCCTGTAGGTTAGGTAGATCCCGGAGGTTTAAACATTTCCACTATTGGTTAAATCAATAACCAATATGAAAGTATAAAATTATGGCTGCTCCACCTAAAATCAGGTAGATGATGTGAAATTTTTAACACTGGATCATTGGTGTCCGCATGAAATATTCAATAGTTTCTTTAAGCCTTATTATACCCATTCAGAAGACGTACCCACCTCCATCAGGGGTGGTTTTGGATTCGAAATAGTTCAGAAAATATAAGCTTTTTAGAAGTTAGTAAACGGCTCTTTTACAAAAACTTATGTTTTAGTCTAGATTCTAGATTCCAGCAGCGAAGCGGTCCAGACTCTTTTACCGGAAAGTAGTGAAAACTGGATAATTATATATTTGATCAGTAGTGATTTTTCAAACCTAATTTACAACGGCCACACCAGGAGAATTAAAGGAACACCCAGGATAAGGATCAAGAGGGTAACCGGCAGGCCTATCTTCCAGTAATCGGTAAATTGGTATCCTCCCGGCCCCATTACCAGGGTGTTGGATTGATGTCCTATAGGGGTTAAAAAAGCACAGGAAGCCCCTATTGCAATAGTCATCAAAAATGGATCTACGGCGACTTCAAGGCTTTGTGCTACCTTAATGGCAATGGGCGCCATTAAGACTACAGTTGCTGCATTATTGATTATGTTGGATAAGAGTAAAGTTATTCCCATAAGCAGGCCTATGAGCACCCAAACTGGAAAATTGTTGCTCAGGGCGAGGATGAGGTTGGTCACGGTCTCTGCCCCACCACTGGATTCAAATGCTTCCCCAACCGGGATCATCGCAGCCAGCAGGATAATTACCGGCCAGTCAACGCTTAGATAAACTTCCTTGATGGGAAGGATCCTGGTAATTACCAAAATAACCGCGGCCAGGGAAAAAGCTATTTCCACCCTTAACAGCCCGGTGATCACCAGGATGATCGCTGCCGCAAAGATACTAACGGCACCCAGTACCCGGGAAGGCCTTCCCAGGTTTATCTCCCGTTTGGCCAGGGGAAGGAAGTTAAGCGATCTTATAGCCTCCTGCAGGTTCTCTGTCTCTCCCTGCAACAAGAGTACATCCCCCTGTTTTATCCTGGTACGGGCTATACGCTTTTTGATCTTTTTATTCTCCCGGGCAATAGCAAGAACATTGACATTGTATTGGGAACGTATTCTCATCTCTGTAACACTGCTGCCTACGATAAGGGAATTTGCCATTACAATTGCCTCCGCAGTTTGGATGGACTCACTGCCTTTTGCGCTATCCCTTAAGTGCTCTCCCTCTGCCAATATCGCCCTTTTACCTTCTGTAAATTTTTTCAGGTCCCCGGTATCGGCTTCCAGGATTAGAATATCTTCTTCCTGTAATTCCTCCCAGGGAGAAGGTGCATGCATTCTCACATTTTTCCTAATGATCCCAAGGATTAGCACTTCGGTCTTCAGTAATTTATTGAGTTTATTAATGGCAATACCTATAAGATCCGATCTCTGCGGAATAATGACTTCAGTAATATAATTTTCGATCTCGAACATATCATTACTCTCTGCTAATTCTCTTTTGGGTAATAACCTCCAGCCCAGCAGGGTGATAAATGCAAGGCCTGCAACGGTAAGTACCAGTCCAACAGGAGCAAAATCGAACATCCCATATCGTTCTCCCAGGCTTTGTTCCCTGAAGGTGGAAATGATAATATTTGGAGGAGTACCAATAAGTGTCATCATCCCTCCAAGGATAGAAGCAAATGCCAGTGGCATGAGAAGGAGCGAGGGGGAAAACCGGTTTTTTCTGGAAAGGTGAATGGCAACCGGCATGATGATGGCCAGGGCACCAATATTATTTATGAAGCCAGAGGCAAATGCAACTATAGAGCATAACAGGATTATTTGGATCCAGAACTTATCTGAGACCCTACTTATCCATTCAACCAGCAAGTCTACAACGCCAGAATGCTGTAGGGCTTTACTTATAATGAGGACAGCTGCCACTGTGATCACCGCAGGATGGCTAAGCCCGGTAAAAGCTTCTTCAGAAGGAATTATCCCTGTAACTACCAGAACAAATAATGCCAGGAAAGCGACCACGTCATACCTTAACTTATCCCAGATAAAGAAAAGCAGGGCAACTGCCAGGGTTATGAAAACAATTGTTTGCTCCATAATTGGTTCGCTTAATTGTGCAGAATGCCTGGGATGCCTTTAATAACCATCTTGCATTCACTGTAGTGAAGATATGAAAATCTAAGGTAGGTGACTTAAAATGTATGCCAGGAAACCCTGCCGGTCATCAATTTACCCGGGACTTGCTTTTGATCTCGTCTCTTCTTTGCCCTGCAATTTTTTGAATACGTTTAAAGGAGCGCAACAGCAGCAAATAAAATATGATAATCCCGGCCATAGAGGAAAGCCATTGGAACAGGTCGGCACTTATCAGGTTATTGATCAAATTAAACATATCAAGCGGGATCACAAAAAGAATGATCTTGTAAAGTAACCGGACCAAAAGAACGCCGAGCAGGACCCATATACCAATCACAAAAGCCAGGGAGATATAGCGTTTTAAGAAATCACGATTATCCCCCTTTTCATTGGTCCTGAAAACCATATACGTGGCGCCAAGGGTAATAAAGAGTTTGAGGATATACCTGCTAATATCCCACGACCAGGTAGAGTAAGGAGTGATCTCGGGCAGGGTGGCAACAGTAATAAACAGTACCAGATAAAATAACAAATACCGGTATGCATGATGCTCACTTAATTCCCTTTTTGCCAGTTTTTTCTCCAGCCTGTTTAATCTCAACCAAATCATGAAGTCATAACTTTTGGCCAAATTTAGGGTTTAAATTTAATACCGGTAAACATTCTTGTAGGGTAAAGATCCCGGAATCCTTTCCCTGCCGGAATCCAGGACCCGGCCCTTTATGGGCAAGCCTGGAAATTAGGCATTTAAACTACCTCCGGGTAAATTAAGAAAAACATAAAATTTTAAGATACCAGGCCAATCCAGGTAAAGTTGATTTCTCCTCAAATTACGGAAACACTTCAGGTAAAATTTTTAAATATGCCTCGCAATAATGACCGATTTAATCAAATTTTTCAGCAGTAAGGGGATTAACATAACATTAAAATTAAGTTAAAGAAATCTAAATTTTTTCTTAATTTTGATTTGTTTCCTTGCCTTAAATCAGAAGAAAGCAAATTCTTTCCGCAGGCAAGAATCAATAAATTCATCAATTAATTAATCTAAAATCATTTATGAAATTTCTAAAACTCTTTTCTCTATTTTCAATTGTCATTTTAATGACCAGCTGTGCAACCCGCTATAAGGCTATTGAACCTGAACAACTTATGTATAATTCCATAAATATGGAGGGAGATGTCTCCCTGGAATACAAGTATGATGTCTTACGAAAGAAATATTCTAAAAAGGAACAAAAGAAAGATGTGAGGCTTGTGGCAGTGAAAATCACCAATCGCAGTAACCGGGATATGATTTTTGGGGATGATCTGCGGCTTACCTACGCAAATGATAATGCAATAAGTTTGATGGAGCGGGATAAGATCTTTAGTTCCCTGAAACAAAAACCTGCAACTCATTTATTCTATCTTTTATTAACTCCCCTTACCTTTAGTACTACCACTACCAATTCGCAGGGGATCACTCAAACCAGCAGCGCATTTCCTGCAGGGCTTATTGTAGGGCCCGGCCTGGCAGGGGCAAATCTAATTACCGCTTCCAGTGCAAATAAAAAATTTAAAGAAGACCTTTTGGTTTATGACATGAGGGGAAAAACAATTCCCGCAGGCAAAACCGTCTATGGGCTTGTGGGAGTAAAAGCCGGAAATTACGATGCTTTGAAAATCAATGTTTCCCGCAACGAAAAGGTGAAAAAGCAGGAAGCAATAACGCCTTAACCATTTCATGAAAATGAAAAACCCTGCTCCACCGGCAGGGTTTTTTATTGCCCGGTATTAGTATCCTTAGCTAATTTTTTCTTCCCTATAGCTTTATGTGAAAGAAAAAAGAATCCAAAAGAATAGGTGCTGTACATGAAAATGTTCATAGCAATCATTACAGCACTGCTTAATTGAATAAACTCCGGACTTTTATTGGTAAAATAATTAAAATAGATAAAAATGGGGGTGGTCGTTAAGAAATGTACCACTGCCCCAAGAGAGATATAGAAACTAATATCCCTTTTTATATTCAGAATACGGTTGCTTAGGAGGATTTCAAAATAATAATAAAATATAACTGCCAGCAGGAGGACGCTCCCCGTCAAATAAGTAAAGGTGGAGGTGGTCCTAAAAAAAACATCTGTAAACACAAGGAAGAGTATACAGGCAAAAGCATAGATAATAATGAGTTTCTTAAGAAAATCTGAAGTTTTTTTATTGCGTATATTCTTTCTAAAGAAAGTGAGATAAACGACAAAACTTAAAATAATATAGGGATTATAGAGCCAGAAGTTTTTATAGAAGAAACCATCTTTTAAAAAATGAATGGATTCATTCCAATAGATCATTGCTGGAAAAAAACCAATTGCCTCTACCACATACGTGATCAATAGAAAATAGGCAAACATCCCGGCAGCTTTATTGCCGGGATTATTCCTGTAAAAATATATGCCAGCAAATGCTGCAATGCCTTCGAGCAAAAAAACAAGAAACCTAAGATCCTGCATTAATAATCACTTGGGGGCCAGCCCATTCCAATAGTATTATAGGGTTCGATCTCATAATTATTAGGATCTTCGACCTCCTCACTGTCCTTATTTGGATCTTTCTCTCTTGTTGGTGCCAGAAACATTGTTGCATTCCCATCCTTGCGCCCGGGTGAATACGCTCCAAGAAAGAACCTTATCCCTGGATTTTCCACACCTTGTTCTTTTGATTTTTCACGTACGTAATCAAGATATTCCTGCAGCTCATCCAGGCTGTACCAAAAATCACGAACATCTTTAAATTTACTTCCTATTACTTTCCCCCTGGTGTTTACCCATTCTTTTTGTTGTTCACGCGCTTCTTCCACGCTAACGCATTTTGCCGGTTTTTTCATAATTTAGTAATGATTGGTTAATTTCTTAAATTATGTTAAATGTATAAAAAATTTTATTGACAATTCTGAAGTTGTGTAGCCCGGAAATTCCGCAGGTCTATGACTGTTCACAAATCTTCAAAAAATTGGTTCTTGAAAATTCTCTTCAAACAAGCAGGTGGTGATGATCTTTAGAACTTTGCCCTCGAAATGCGTATACCTTCAGGGTAAGCCAAATCTCCCTCGTTTTCAGCAGTTATAAGGATCTCTTTTGCATCAAAGGGAGTTACAGCTTCCAGGACCACCTTCTTCGCATTTCTAAATGAAAGCTGTCCTAAATTTTTTACATCGCCATTTTTAGTTACTATCCATACGCTATAATTGTTTTTGGGAGGGCTAAGCCTTCCTGGTGCGGCCAGATTCTCAGCGGTTAATTTGATCACGTAATTGTTGTTCTTATCCTGCTTCTTCTTTGCCACTATATTGGCAGCAGGCACATCCCGGGAAACGGGAAATTTTGCGGTAGAGGCGCAAGAGGTTAACATCGCTACCGCAGCTATAAATAGAAAATATTTAAAAGTTTTCATAACTGTCATTTTAAAATTGATATATAAAGGAGGAACCGGTTTTACGGCTGGTTTTACCTTTCATACTCCTTTTCATTATATAATTAAAAGTGGAATGGAGCAGACAAGGCCATACATTTTGATTCTTTTTCGAGTGTCCCGTTTTTAAATGGAGATATTTTGCAATATTATAAAAAGAAAAGAAGGGCTTTCTTTGAATTATTTATCGTTGTGAAACGATTAAAATTGGCTGCGGAGACCTTTAAAGATAACCAAATTATCCCTGGTTCACATTATAACTTGTAATTGTTTTTTGCAATTTTTAAACCAGGGCAGAAGCTCTCTGAGTTTGGTTAAAATATGCCAATTAGGAAATTTTTAAGCCGGCTTTTTCATTTGATTTTTAAAACATCGCTTAAATTGGATTCCTAAAATTCCTGGTATGAAAGGAGAAACAAAGATGAAGCAGATGATGGAGACCAGGCCTGCCGGTGCAGAACGAAAGCCCGGGAAACTGGTATATAATCACAGAAGTGCCTGCCTTATTTTCCACGGCTGGAAACGTTATGAAGAGGCAGAGGAGGAGGAGTAAGCCGGGTTTGTTAAGATTATTTTACCTGTATAACATTTCAAGCTAAATCCCCGGAGTCCTTATCCAGATCGGAATTTTCCAGACTTATTTTTTTGAAATTCACGTAACTTGCGGAAACTCTTTGGTTTTTCTGAAGGGGAAATCGAAAGAAGCCTTTATGAAGATAGAAAGTAGCACACGTAATGACCTGGAAGAAATCTTTCGACTTTACAAGGAGGCAACAAAATATCAAAAGATAAAATTCCCTGAAAATCAGTGGCCCGAATTCAGCCGAAATCTTGTGGTAAAAGAACTGGAGGAGAACAGGCAATTCAAGATAGTGATCGATGATCAACTCGCATGTGTGTGGGCGGTAACTTTTAGTGATGCTGAAATTTGGGAGGAAAAGAACAGTGATCCTGCAATCTATTTACATCGCATTGCAACCAATCCGCATTTTAGAGGGCAAAATTTTGTGGCAATAATTGTTGGCTGGGCAAGGGAATTCGCGAGGCAACATAATAAGGATTTCATAAGGTGTGATACCTGTGGTCATAACAGGAAATTGATCTCTCATTATGGCAAAGCCGGTTTTGATTTCCTGGGCATCAAAAAGCTGAAAGATCCCAAAGGTTTACCGGCACATTATGTAGATGCCGAGGTGTGCTTTTTTGAGATAGCGCTGGAAAAGGAGGAATAGGGAAGGGGACTGGATTATTGACATTGTTTTCGCTGTATATTATTATAGAGTATAATGTACACTGCTCATCACAGAATGGTTTTAAGATTTTAGATCTATGTTTTCTGTTCCTTTTTTATTTTTTAGAACATTAAATAGCCACGAATGCACGAATGTTTTTTGATGAATACGTGGAATGAAAATTAAACCCTATAACTTTTTTTTCAACTGACAACCGCCAATTTCAGGGTAGGGGCAAGCCCAACCCCTACAACACACGTTGACCTTCCACTTTCCACTTTCCACTTTCCACTTTTTTTAACCTACAACCTACAACCTACAACTTTTTTAAACCTACAACCGACAACCTACAACCGACAACCTACAACCGACAACCGACAACCGATAACTGACAACCGCCTTCTTCCGGGTAGGGGCAAGCCCGACCCCTACAACACACGTTGACTTTCCACCCTCCACTTTTTTAATTTAACCTACAACCTACAACCTACAACCTACAACCTACAACTTTTTTCAACCCACAACCGACAACCCACAACCGACAACTAAAAACCGACCCCCCTACTCAATCAACACCAACTCCTCCTGCGGTGCAGTAAGGTACTCTGCCCCGTCTTTGGTTATTACCACCATTTCCTCGACAGAAATTGTTTTCATTCCGCCGGTGGGGAGTTCCCAAGAGTGGAATCCGTCGAAGGCGAAGGTCATTCCTTCCTTCAGGGTTTTATTGGAGTCTGGTCGCACGTGGGTTGACTGACTTCCACCAAGATTTGGCCCCACGTCATGTGCCACATAACCTACGGGATGCCCTGTACTCCACATCACGTAGGATGATCCTGCTTCCTCCATAACCTCGCGTTGCGCCCCGTCTACATCTACTCCTTTTACGCCGGGTTTCATAGCCTCTTTGGCTACGCGGTTACCTCTTTTGGCGCTCTCCCAGTAATGCTGAATATCCTCTGGCGCGGTGGTTTCCCCTTCTTTGAGCACATATGCAAACCGTTGAATATCGGTTACCCAACGGTCATGTACTTTTATTCCGAAATCTGTCTGGATCACATCCCCTTGTTGAATGACTTTATTGGTGGCATGAGAATGCCCCCTGTCCACGCCCGAGTTTACATTGGGGTTTTGGTCGGGGTGCCAGGCATCCTTTACCCCGTGCTCCTTCATTTTTTGTTTTAAGAACCGGGCCACATCAGCATCTGTAGTTTCTCCGGGCACTACCATATTGTACGCTTCTTCCTGCCAGGCGGCGGTAAGGGTTGCTGCCTTTCTCATTATTTCCACCTCTTCGGGTAATTTTAGGGAAAGCCAGTGGTAAACCACCTCATCTGCAGAGACCAGGTTTATAGCTGTCCCCTTTGTAAATTCCTCAAGAGAAGATCGCTGGGTATATGAAAGCCCGTCTGCCAGGCTATTATTATCGGAAGAGTTTACTGCCAGGGTATTCAAATTGTTTTCTTTGAGGAAGGCTACAGCCTCCTCAAGGGCAGATTTGCCCCGCTCCACAGGTTCTACCCGGTCGTGGATCCCGAGTTCTGCCAGGGCCATTGCCTCTCCTTCCGGAGAAAAAACTACCGACTTCATTTCCTCATTTTCTCTATAGAACAGGAAGGCGGCTGTCCCTCCTGCGTTTTCCCCTCCAATATGATCTGCAAGGGGATCGTTGTTGTTCTCCCTACACACGATCATCCAGGCATCTACACCCGCTTCTTTCAAAGCATCGGGTAAAAGTTCCTTAATACGTTTCTTCCTGATTTCCGGCCATAGGTTTTCCTCAAAGGAGATTTCAGGATCCTGGACCTTTGCTTCAGCTTTAGTAGCTATTTCACAGGACAGGAGCATAAACGGGAGAAGAAGAAGCAGATATTTGCGCATATAAATTCATTTTTAAGATATAACCTTCCGAAGTTAATGAAAAAAAGAACCAGGAGACAAGAAACACGTTATGAGTTATGAGTTAGGAGTTGGGAGTTAGGAGTTGGGTTGTATTCGTCACAAAAAAAGAAACAAGAAACAAGAAACAAGAAACAAGAAACAAGAAACAAGAGAAGAGAGAAGAGAGAAGAGAGAAGAGAGAAGAGAGACGTGATATATGTTCCGGGTAGGTGAGTGGGGTAACACCCAAGCCCATTAGATCCTGAAACAAGTTCAGGGTGACGGTGCGAGAATAGCAGAAAATAAAAAAACATTCGTGTATTCGTGGCAGAAAGAGATACACGAAATAAGAATCACGAAACAATAAGAGAAATTGGAATCTGGAACCTGGAGTCCGGGCACTTGTATTATGAGATAGAAGATGGAATTGCCTGGGGCCAGCTAAGACCCTGATCAAATAAAAAAGATTACCCATAAAACTACCCCTACTACCAGAGAGAGGGTAACACCAATCAAAAAACCAATCAGGAAATTGTACCGCAGCTCCTGCCTGATAAAAGATTTCGGAATGTAATATTTATGTAAATCTTCCCTCATAAATCAAAGGTAGGACACAGAAGACTAAGGTTTTTACGGGTTTCCGTAATACTGTGAATTTTTTAATAAATTCCGAATTATAAATGAAATTCCAAATTCCCAGCACCAAATTCCAAACTACAAATTCCAGGCGCCAAAGTCCAAATTCCAAAAAGCAATCAGAAAGGGAAAGACAGAAAATGGTGAAAGTATTACAATGCTTTTTTCGCTTTGTTCTCTTTTGTTTTCAGATTATTAAAGGTCACGAAGTGCCCACCCCGCCTTTCAGGCACCCCTCCGCAGGAGGGGAATCGTCAAAGCTTAACTCCGTGCGACTCCTTTTTAGAACTCCTTTTACTCTGTAGTTAAGCAGCAATTAACCTCGAAGAAAGAAAAATTAAGCTCGCCACAGGAGGTCAACCTACAAGCTACAACCGGTAATTGTCAACCGACAACAGACAACCAATAACCGACAACTTTTTACTACAACCTACAACCTACAACCTACAACTTACAACTTCTCAACCTACAACTTTTCAACCGACAACAGATAACAGACAACCGACAACTTTCTCTCTATAACTTTTTAACACGTTCCAACTATCCACTCTCCACTTTTTTCAACCGACAACCTCCGGGTAGGGGCAAGCCCTACCCCTACATCTTATAATACGCATTGACTTTCCACTCTCCACTTTCCACTCTCCACTTTTTGATCAACCGACAACCGACTACCGACAACCGACAACTTTTAACAACTTACAACCTACAACTTTTCAACCTACAACTTTCCAACCTACAACTTTTCAACCCACAACACACCCCATACCCCCGGCCAACTAACCAAACTTTGATGTAAACAAATTTTCCTGTGATATATGAACCTTGTTCAAGGTAAAGTCCTTTTAAATCAAATTCCTGTTCTCTTGTTACTACAATTGTTATATCTGCATCTTTTGCTCTAAATATCAAGATGTTAGGAGGTATTTTTACTGTGTAGAATAATTATTCATCACATCAAAAAAAGTAACACTTTAAAATCAAATCTTATGAAAACTCTGGCAATTTCACTGGTATTGTTCCTGGCAGCTGCGGTCTCGCAGGCACAGGGTATTATTGAACTTAATGAAACAAGGGTTGATTACAACCCAATGTTCTCAGAAATGACCCGGCATGGCAATTCTTATATTATGAAAGTAAGGGAGGACCACAGCAGGGAGTTTGAAAAGGATCCTCTAACTTTTTTAAATAACAATTTTAACATCCGCCAATTTATCTCGCTTATAGATGAAAGCAATTATGACTCCTACATTGTAACCTTTAGAAGCAATAAAGGAAATCTCAATGCAGAATATGACATGGATGGAAATCTGGAATCCATCTCCCACCGGTTTAAAAATGTCGCTATGCCTTACTCTTTGATACAGCAGGTTTTCAGGGATAATGAAGGCTGGAGTGTTGTCAAGAACTCACACATAGCTTACGGGAAGAATGGGAAAATTGACAGGTCTTACTACAAGGTAACCCTTAAGAATGGGAGACAGGTGAAAAAGGTAAAGATCGATGCACCAGCCTTGGACCGTCTTGCCCTGGCCGGGAATTGATTATACTATGAAAAAGGAGAGGGATCACCAGTTGCCAAATGCTTCCGCTTACATGACAGGCAGGGAAAGCAGGAGGCCACGGGTGATCTTTTATTCAGCAAACAGCCTTCAGCATAAAGCCTTAATATCATAAAAAGGGTCGTTCATTTCAGCTAAGCAGTCATTCGCAGCACATACAGGCGCAGCAGCCGTTTTTTTATTATCTTCAGAAGAAATTAAACATATGACCTTTTGATAATCATTATTTTAAACAGCTTGTTGATCTGGCTGATTAAATAATTAAATTGGAGGGATAAAACCTGAAATGTATGAAGGTCCTGGTAATTGATGACGAGGAACTGGCACGCAAACGCATCCTGAACCTGCTGGAGGAGGTGCCTCAAATGAAGATCCTTGGCGAATGTTCCAACGGGAAAATGGCTATTAGACAAATTAACGAGTTAAAGCCTAACCTTATTTTTCTCGATATCAATATGAAGGATATGAATGGCTTTGAGGTGTTGCAAAAAATTAGCATCTCACCCAAACCGGTCGTGATTTTTGTGACTGCCCACGATAACTACGCCAGCCGGGCATTTGATGTTGATGCATTTGATTTCCTGCTGAAACCGTTCAAAGATGAGCGCTTTTACCGCACCATAAATAAAGTGCTTAACCTTACCACTCCTGAAGCCGAACAAAACTTCGAGAAGCGGGTAAGGGAGCTTTTCCGCTTATATTCTGAAGAATCAAAATTTGCCACGGCGCCGGTAAGAATTCCGGTAAAACAGGGGAATAAGACCGTTCTTCTGGATGCTTCCCAAATTTATTACATTATTGCTTCCGGCTATTATGCTGAAATTTATACAGAAAACAAGAAGTTCGTCCTGCGCGAATCTCTCAATAACCTGGCAGATATGCTGGACCCGGCAAGCTTTTGCAGGATCCACAGGTCTACCATCATCAATATTAATCATATAAAGGAGCTGGTGCATTCAGAATTTTCAGAAGTAGACGTGAGAATGAGCGATGATAAACTGCTGCATATAAGTAAATCCAATAAAAAACAATTCCTTGAAAAAATAGGGATGTAAAGAAAATGCCCAGGATAAAAAAATACATAGACCTTAAGCTCATCCTGCTCCTTGCGGGGTTTTATACCCTCTTCGGGATCATATACATTGGGAAGATCGCCTATTTTCGCCATCATTTTTCCCGTGGGAATGAAGAGTCCTGGAGGGATATCCTGCTATATACTATCCTCATAGACTGGCTGGTGGTGGTCATTTATATGAGCCTTATCGCGATAAGTACAAAGCGCCTGCTCAACAGGAACTACCCCTGGGAAAAGATCATTATCATCCACACCGTCCTATCTATATTAATAGGTTTCTTTATAAGGGTAGCATTCGACCTTTTTGGGATACTTTCAGGCTATATTGACCCGGCAGAATATGAGGTGCAGGAAAGCCTGCACAGGTTCATGTCTGTTATTGACGTTAATTTCCTCATCTATTTTGCGATGGTTTTTATCATTTACACCTACTATTACCTCAAGGAAGTCAAGGAGAATGAGAAGCAGCGAAATTTGCTGGAAACAAAGCTGGTCAACACCCGTATGAAAATGCTCTCCTCGCAGTTGCAGCCGCATTTCTTGTTCAACACCCTTAACAGCATTTCTGTCCTGGCAGACCTGGATCCTGCAAAGGCCAGGGATACCATTGCAGACCTTAGCGACTTCCTGCGCGAGATCCTGTATAGCAGTGATGAGAATGAGATCACCCTGGAGAAGGAGCTAAGGACCCTTGAGTATTATCTAAATATTCTTAACGTGAGGTTTTCAGGAGATCTCAGGATTCGAAAAGAAATAGATGAAAGCCTGCTGCATAAAAAAGTTCCTGCCCTGGTTTTACAACCGCTAATAGAGAATTCCATAAAACACGGCTATAATTATGACCACCCGGAGCTGGAGGTGGTAATTACTGTTAAGGCTGAACGTAAGGAACTTGTGATCAAAGTAGAGAACAACGGCGCAAGTCTCACTGCCGGTTCTTCAGATCTTATGCTGAAAGGGCTTGGTCTTGCCAACTTAAATGATCGATTAAAAAACCTCTATGGAACGAGCTATTTTTTTGCAATAAGAAATAAAGCCGAAGCCGGGGCAGGGGTGGAGACGGTGGTGAGGATACCGCTGTAGGCAACACGTTCAAAATTTCAAATTCCACCAAATGTCAGGAACCAAATTCCAAGCACCAGGCACCAAGCACCAAATTCCAAATTTCAAATCATTGTTGTCCGGTAAAAGAGTCTGGACCGCTCCGCTGCTAGAATATAGAACCTAGACTAAAATCTGAGTGCCTGGAAAATAGTTACTTACATTCTGCTACATAACTTGAAATTCCCTAAACTGTTTTAAATCCAACCCCCCCTGGTCGAGGTTGATATATCCTTTGACTATATATAGAAAGGGTTAATTGAAATTTTACATATTTTAATCGGACAACAATGATTCCAAATTCCAGAAAGCAATCAGAAAGGGTAAAACAGAAAAAGGTGAAAGTATTACACTACTTTGCTCGCTTTGTTAGCTTTTTGTTTTCACATAATTCAATCTCCCGCAGTGCCCACCCCGCCTTTCAGGCACCCCTCCGCAGGAGGGGAATCGTCTAAGCTTAACTCCGAGCAACTCCTTTTTAGAACTCCCTTTAACTCTGTGTTTAAGCAATAATTAACCTCGAAGAAGAAAAGATTAACCTTACCACCTACAACCAAAAACTGACAAAAAACAACCTTTAACACGCGAAGACTTCCACTCACCACTTTCCACTTTTTTTTAACCTACAACCTACAACCTACAACCGACAACTTTTTTCAACCTACAACCTACAACCTACAACTTTTTAACCGTTCCAACTTTCCACTTCTATGTTGTAAACCAAGTTCCAGAAGCTAAAAATTTCATAAATTTAAGTCATAAATCCGAAGAGAAATTGAGCTCTGCTGGAGAGCAACTCAACAGCAATAGGGTTTATGACGATGAAAAAAGTAGAGCCCCTTCTTGTTAAGGGGTTTTACAATTATTCAATGTCGGGTATGGCTAAGAAAACTCACGGTCTTCATAGCTTACCTGGGGTGCCCGGATGTTGTAATTCTATAAAACAGCCTTCTATGAGCAGTCGATTTATCGCTGCAGTGTCTTGTTCAGCATTAAAGAATAATGAGCCGTAGTCTCTCCGATAACAGTCGCAAAATCGCTGCAGTGGAAAGTGAACGGTCTCATTGGATTGAAATTTTATAGAGATTATACAACTTCTAATTTATATAGTTCTTTGTTCTTTAGAACAAATCGTATTCTTCTTAATAGCTTTTTTGCAATTCTAATGATTGCTTTATTTGGCATTAGACCTTTGTGACATAATTCGGCATATCTGCAAGCTAATGCAGGATCCTTTTGAACCGCTATCCAGGAAGCCTCTATTAAAAGTGGTCTTAAAATAACCTGAGCTCTTGAGGTAATTTCGCCAACACTTTCTTTTTCTCCAGAGGATTTTGTGGAAGGAACAAAGCCTATAAAACTGCAAAGTTGATCAAAAGTTTTAAACCGATTCATATTCTCTAATTCAGTTAAAAAGGCCATAGCTATTACCAGTCCGATTCCTGGTACACTCCGAAGCAGTTTCACATCTTGTTCATATCTGCTGGTTCTGGAGAGTTCAGTTATTTGTTTTGTAATGCATTTTTTTTTCTCAGCTAGTCGCTCATAATCCTCCAGCAATCCATTTAAAGTTAGCCGTAGAGACAAACTCAAGTCAATTTCTTTTAACCAATTTATCAATCTTTTCGGCCACCTCCCTTCTGGGATATCTTCTGGTACTTTGAGGCCATTTAAATTGATAAACGATCTTATTCTGTTTTTTGTTCTGGATAATTCCTTTACAACAGTATTTCTATACCTGCAGAGACTTCTGTCATCTAAACACTCCTGGGAGGGAACATAGATGGGAGTAAGATCTCTATTCTGCAAGGATTTTGCAATTTTTCTACTGTCCCTTACATCTGTCTTCTGAACCTTCTCTTTAATGGTCGTAGGGATATCAGCTGCATTGACCACAATAGAATTAATCCCTAATTTAAGAAGTTGATAATGAGGCCAAAATCCAGCAAATCCAGCTTCATAGGCACTAAAATAGTTTCCTCCGGGAAATTTCTTGTCCAAATAATGCCGGAGAGTCTCTGGACTTGCAGGTGCATTAAAGGTTTTGGAAAATAGCCCCATCATTGTCGTAATATTCCAGCTCTTTTTATGAGTGTCAATGCCCACAAAAATATCTTTGCCCGTATAGTCTAATTTTGTAACTTGCTTTTGCATAAGTTTCAGTTTTAGAGTTAGTTATCACCTTTAAATTACTCTACTTTTCTGAAACTTGTGCTTTTTTATACAAACATAGGACCTCTCCACTTTCCACTCTCCACTTTTTTCAACCGACAACAGATAACCGATAACCGACAACTTTTTATCCTACAACCTACAACCTACAACTTTTTTTAAACCGACAACCGACAACTTTTAAAACTCTCCACAGTTCCCGGGTTTTTATACTAAGAGACTTTTATCACAATTTATGAAATAAGATCAACCCGGGGTTTGTAACAAAACCTATGAGGTATCGTCTTAAAGTTCAGGGATAAGTGTTTATTCTTGTGTATACCAAATTAATGAGCTGGTTATCCAAATTTGAAAGATTTTATATTGAGGTAAAACAGAACAGGTGGGTCCTGTGGTTTTCCTATTTTAACAGGGTGGCCTTAGCTGCAGGGTTTATCCCCGCCGGGTTTGTGAAGATCTTTGATGAGCGCTTTGCCAGTGGTTTATCGATGATCCATCCAATGGGGACCTATTTAACGGCCTTTTGGAATACCGGGTATTACTATACTTTTGTTGGGGTAGCGCAGGTAGTCGCTGCTATTCTGCTGCTCATCCCCAGGACCGTAACTCTTGGCACCTTGCTTTATTTTCCAATAATCCTGAATATTTTCATTTTGTCCTACGCTGTAAGGTTTGACGGCTCCTTGCTTACATCCCCTTTGATGACCCTATCCTGTATCTTTCTTCTTTTCTGGAATTATGACAGGCTAAAGTTTATCCTTCCCATTAGGGACCCCCAACCTGTGAACCTTCCCAAACCAATTATCTATACAAATAGGTTCCCGTTGAAATTCTTTTTTATAAGTGCTGTTTCTTTTGTGCTGGTGATAGCTTTGGTTTTTACTACCAACAGTTTTTTGGTGATGCCCCGGAATACTACCTCCTATTGTAACGAACAATTTGAAGGCACAAATCGCTCTGCCGCCGGTGCTGCTTTTTGTGATTGCGTCCATAACCAGGGCCAGCCACTGGACACCTGCCTGGAAGAATATGAAATGGCAGCAGATGATTGATTGGTGGTGGGAAAATATTTTTTATTGGTGTAAAATGCAGGATTATATAATCCCCTGCAATAAATAGAAGGAGGAGGCAAGAGGAGTTAGTGGAGAAGGAAAAAATGCACTTTACTTACAAAGCGGCAGAATTTAAATTTTACCTGGAGATGTTTGGACATTTCTTTTAGTTTATTGAGCAGGTCTAAGAATTAACTAGAATAATTATTTCAGGGGTGTCGTTTTTTGCCCGGTTGCATTTTAGAGAAAATTTTTAATAACAGCTTCAGGTTATGGTTTAGTAAGTGCACTTTATTATCATAATATTATATTTAAATACCTTCACACTACCCTGCAACAACTAAATTTCAATCCAGTCCTTATATTGTAAACCCAAAACTTAAAGAATGAAAAAAAAGATCATCTTCCTTATCATCATTGGTCTCATTGCCATCCTTTCCTACCAGATACGCTCCTTTGAATTTGTTTTGCTCGCAGTTATTCTATTATCCCTAATATTTTTGATCCTTGCCGGTATTATTCATGCTTTTAAGAGGATGAACCGGGCATATTTTAAAATTCCGGTGATAATTATATGCATTTCCCTGGCCGGTATCTTTGTTTCACTCTTCCGGCCCTATGAAAAAGCGGTATTGGAAAGTGGTACAGTGAAAGAAAAGTTAGCATATGCTTATGCTACAGATCAAGGTGACCGGCAACAATTGAGATCGTATTCAAGGCTCCTTGGTAAGCTTGAGCAGAGGGATGAGGAAAGGTTAGCGCAGGTAATGAGCCTTCATCAACAGGATCAAATCATTAAGCCGATGGATAAGTTTTATGCGGCCTTTATTTATCACCACAGCGATAACAGCAAGGATTATAGAATTGCTTCCCAACTCGCTGCAGCCGCTGCACAGGATCCTGCATTAAAAGATCACTACCAAGCCCAATGGCTCGCCAGGGCAGCTTATGACAGGTATATGATCTCGATTGGCAAAGAGGAGAAGTATGGTACGCAGAATACCTTTTCCCTGGAGATGGAATGATAAATTTAATTTTTCCTTTCGTATTTGTATATTCCTTAATACAGGGTAAGCCTTCAATTTAAACTCTGATTGTTCCGGAATTTTCTAACTTTAAAGAAAATTCCGGTATCACGCGTTTTTTAAGGAACAAGGAGGATGCTGGTTTTTAAACCAGGCGGCAAACATCAAAATTCGGAATAGAAAAAATTATATGCAGAAAATTCCCGCGGATCATACTTTTTACAAAAGATCAAGAAAGAAGCAAAATAAGATCCTGCTCCTTATAGGCCTTGGCGCTCTCGGGTTTAATCTTCTCATGCTTTTAATTTCCATTTTTACGGGCTGGTATCTTTTAGTGCTATTTACTTTTGCCATATCCCTTTCTATTATAGCACCTTTCTTTGATACACCCCAGATGGTGAAGAATGGCAAACTCACCTATTTCTCTTCCCTTTTCCTGGCAGAAACCGAAAGGAAAGCTGCAATAGTTATACATGGGGGGACCCTGTTTGATTATTTTTTTGTTATTGACAGAGATCTTAATGGGCAACAGCGCACAAATCTCATCCTGCAGAAGTTTATAGAAGGGCTTCTGCATCTCACATCTTCCTATCATTCGAAGGACGCCGGAATAAGAGTAAAAGGAACCAGTTATATTCTGAATGAGCGAACACTGGAGAAGGCCGGGTTCACTATAGTAAAAACAGATGTTTTACAATATGTGATCCTCATCTGGAATTACTTTAACCTTACTCTTTCTCTCTCACTTGCCAAAGCAAAACTCACTTTTCCCAACCTTGGCAGGGTGGTTACTTTTGAAGCAGAACTTTCCTCCCTGATGGATAGAAGGTCTTACCTCGAAAGTTTAAACACCCGGCTCACTACTGTCCGGTGAAAGAGTCTGGACCGCTTCCGCTGCTAGAATATAGAACCTGGACTAAAATCTATGTCTATAGAAACAGCGCTTTATCCAATTTTAAAAAGCGTGATTTTTCCTAAATCATTTTAGATCCAAAACCACCCCCTTGTTAAGGTTGATAAGTATTCAGACAATATACATTAAGGCTTAAGGTGAATTTTAATTATTTTAAGCGGAAACCAATGATACCCCACTTAAAAACTGAAAGACAGCAGGATCTGTAAGATTTAATCCGGAAACATTTTTAATTTTTATGCATCTCCCCCTTTTCTGATTTTGATGAAATAAGAAAATATCCTTGGTTTAATGGGTACAAAATTTCAGATAAAAATTTAATTCGAGCCCTTGAATTTCCTATTTTAGAGATTAAGAGAGATTCCTATTTATTAATATTAACCTATCCCAGTTATGGCTGAAATTAAGACCAAAGTAACTGATGCGAATGTGAATGACTTCATTCAGGATTTTGCAAATACTGAACAAAAACGCGCAGATAGTTTTGAATTAATAAAAATTATGCGGGAGGAAACAGGGTGGGAGCCTAAAATGTGTGGCCCTACCATGATTGGATTTGGGACCTATCATTATGAATCTACAAGGAGTAGTCAAAAAGGTGATTGGTTCCAGGTAGGCTTCTCTCCCAGAAAAGCTGCTATTTCCCTGTATGTATATAGCGGGGGGAGGATCAAAAGGATCTTCTTAAGGACCTGGGAAAATATAAAATGGGGAAGGCGTGTATTTACATCAATAAGTTATCTCATATTAATGAGGAAGTCCTTAGAAAAATAATAAGATCTACTTTAGAATTCATTAGTAAAGAGTACACATAAGGCTAAATGTTAAGATGTAGAGTAAGTACATTGTTGAACTTATTGCAAAACGAGACCGGTAAAAAGATCATTTCAAATTTAATTATAAGGATTTTTTTGAAAATTTATTAGAAAACTAAATTATCCCCCCGGTAAATAATATAATTTATAATATTTTAGCAAAATCCTCTCCAATGAACTGGGATATGATGTAGAAGTGGAGGAAGAGAAGAATAGCAACTCTTTCCATTTTACAAGTGGGGCTTAGAGGGGCGGAGCCGTGAAAGTTGGCTTAAGTGTCTATTTTTTCCATATATGGCTGCCAGGTAACCAGTAAATATTTCTTTTTGCCATTTTCCATAACTGAATGGAACCCGAATTCGTAGACGAAAAAATAGATATGGCCCTTTTTGTTTTTCCAGAAATGGGTGAAGTATCTTGGATTGAAACCTTGTTCCAGTAGAATTGCGGCTCTTACAGTTGCTTTCCCGGGTTTGTTATAGGATTTTAATAATTGTCTGTTCTTTTTTAACTGCCGGTCTACTTTTTTGTAAAAGCTGCTAGGGTTGTTTTGAAGTTGTTCATAGTGGTAAGCGCTTTTACAATGAGCATCACAAAATTTTTGGTCTTTTCTTCCTAGCAGGACCTCATTACAATTTAAACAAAGCCTATTCTCTTTCATAACAGTATCTTATACGAATAATATACGCATAATTTACTTTTATGGGATGATCTTCAGTTAATTTTATTCCATAAAACTTTGCCATGGAAAAAAAATATATTACCCTAAAGCATTTATTAATAGGAAAGCAAAAATGCATAGGCCTGCAGTTCTATACAGACAAGGTCCTGGATGCGCTGGTGAAGGATTTGCCGGGGGTACAATGGAGCCAGGAATTCAATATGAACTTTATACCCAACACTCCGGGGAATTTAAAGTTGATCTACAGCCATTTTAGAGGAGTGGCCTGGGTGAATTCCAATTATTTTTTTCCGAAAAGTGCTTTTGGGAGGCAGAATGAGGAATTTGATGTTCATTGGTTTCGCAACAGGAAGCCGGTGGAAGGAGTGAGATCCTGTCCAGAAAGTTATTTGTCCAAGCTGGAATTAAAGTGTTATGCCAACAGTACGGTGAGGACTTATATTTCCTGTTTCGAGGCATTTATAAATCATTATAAGGACAGGGAGCTGGCAGACCTGGATGAGAATGACATACGCATGTATCTTCAAAAGCTAATAAGGAATAAGGCGTCCCATTCTCATGTGAACCAGGCTATCAATTCCATCAAATTCTATTACGAGGTGGTCCTGGAGATGCCCAACAGGTTCTATGCCATTGAGCGGCCAAGGGTAGAGGAGAAGTTGCCCCAGGTGCTGGCCAAGGAGGAGGTACATGCAATTATTGCAAATACCAACAATCTTAAACATAAATGTATCGTAAGCCTGCTATATTCTGCAGGTTTAAGAAGGAACGAGGTGCTGAATTTGAAACCGACGGATATTGATGGGAAAAGGATGCTGATTCGTGTAAAATCTGGAAAAGGTAATAAGGACCGTTATACCTTACTTTCGGAAACCTTACTGAAGGAACTCAGGGAATATTATTTAAAATGGCGGCCATCTGTTTTTCTTTTTGAAGGGCCCCTACGCAGCAGGTACTCGCCAGAGAGCGTGGCCTGTATCGTAAAGAACGCAGCTAAAAAAGCAAAGATCAAAAAGAACGTTACACCACATATGTTACGGCATTCATTTGCCACGCACCTCCTTGAGAGCGGAACAGATATAAGATACATACAGGTTCTGCTGGGACATAAAAGCACAAAAACCACAGAAATTTACACTCACGTGGCCACAAATGTTTTTTTTAACATAAAAAATCCCCTAGATTCGTAATCACATAACATATTTAAATGTAATACTGCATTTATTGAAAAATAAACTTTATTATTTTACATTGTAAATGTAAAATTACATTTATACGTACGTTGTGAGCAATTACTCCCGGAATTTAATAAATGAAGACAATATGAAATTCTTTTTAATCCTGCAGACAACCAAGCTCGATCAATTGTTTTATTTATATAAAAGGGTTTTCATTGCAAATACGATAAAAATATTTTCCTTAATAATGATCTCTTTTAATTCGTATTCTCAAAAGTATATAGATACTTCGTCAGTGAATAATGTTAGAGAAGAATGGCGTATTAACGAAAATAGCTCGGACAGCACCTTGACTGAAATACTTACTGAATACCAAAGTGGGATTATTAAACAAGAATTTCCAACACCAGAAGAAGAATCAAAATATGGATTTTATAGTTTTTATGAGAAAGATAGTTTAGGCAATAAAATTTTTCATATACAAGCTCTCAATAGTGTCTACAGCACTTATTTTTATAGTAAAGAAGATCAGCTGGATAGTATAATATCTTACGTAGATGAGAAAAAAATAAGGAAAGTATTTAACAATACAAATTCAGATACATTGCCAAATACTCAATCAGGTTTAAAAGGAGAAACTTTCATTTATGATAAGAAAAATCGCTTAGTATTTGAAACTAATACGTTTGAAGATATAGAATATCAATACGGTGAAAAAGAGATTACAAAGGAGATCAAGTACTACAAAGGCCATAAAATTATAAAAGAACAGACCCGGTATATTTATGATCTAAAAGGACGTTTAATGGAAAAAATAGTGGAATATCCAGGTAATAACCAGATGGTTATTCGCACCCTTTACAAATACAATTATCCTGAATACAAAAATCCTTGATTTGACTAACCCACCTGTCATTTTTCAAAATTAAAAACAGCTCACAACATTAGTAACCGTTGCACAAGCCTCTAATTCTGCAAAATCAATTTGAAATAAGCCTTTTTCAGGAACTTTAGGCTTCAATTCAGAATCTTAATAACTCAAATGAAGTTGTCTTACAGGTAAGTTTATAAGCTCCTGGAGGAGGTTTTTAAAAGGCGAAAGCGAAGCAAGCTGTCCTGCTCCCGATTTTACCCGTTTTGTTGTGAATTTCAGATATTTTTTGAGGTTATATGCAATGGCGGCCAGGTGCATACATTTGTTTGCCTGGCGAATTCCGATGGTGTTTATTTTCCGTAGGCCCATAAATTCCTTGAGAGTTCCGAAGACAGGCTCCACCGTGCTTTGGCGTTTGCCTTTCATATAACGGCCGCGCCTGCTTTTTATTCGTTCAATATTCCTGTCATACTCCTCGCGATATGCGGTAATGTTGATCCTTTTTTCGTGGCTTTTCCCGATGCAGGCGGTTTTTATGGGACAGCCTTTACAATCTGCTCTTGTAGTAAAATAATTATCCTTTAGGTTTCCGTTTTCCATTTTCTGATTACGGTGAGTTACCTTTTTCCCATGGGGACATAGCCAGTAATTCCCTTCTTTGAAATATTGGAATCCTTCAGGCCCGCCCTTGTAGGTTCCGTGTGGAGGAATGTAAGTGGTGAGACCTTTGTTTTCGAAATATGCATAATTTTCACCGCTGCTGTAACCGGCATCTGCCAGTACATTTTCCCAGATGAGGCCTTCCCGGCGAAGACGTCTGTTTAATCTCCCGGCGGTGTCCTGAAGGTATTTAGTGTCTTTTTTATCTGCGTGGTAGGCTTGTACATCTGTTATCACATTTGTCCTGGTATCAACGGCGATGTTGCACAGATAATTCAGTTTCCTGGCCTTACCGGGTTTGACACTAATCCGCGCATCGGGATCTGTAGGGCTGTAATGGGTTTTGTTACTGGTGTATTTACTGCCTTTGTTTTTTGCGCCGGGTTTCATATCCTGGTCTTCGCTCCATCTTTTGTTTCGGCTCTTGATTTCCTGTAGTTCAGATTTACTGGCCGTTATACTTTGTTGTTCTTTAGGAGCTTTGTTCCCTTTGGCCTTTCGGTCACTGCTGCTTTGCACACGCAGCTTTGAGAGATGCTCCTCGAGATCTTCTGCCGGGACTTTAAGCTCCAGGCTATCCATAGAAGCATTGGCTTTTACGGGAGCTGAATCTATAGCCTGTGTATGGCCGCTTACAAGTCCTGCTTCAATGCATAATTTCAATACCCGGGTAAAGACCTCTTCAAAAATATCATCGGGAAAAAGTTTACGGGTACGGCTTATGGTGCTGTGCCAGGGAAGTTCCTCATCGACATCATATCCCAAAAAATAAAGGATGTCCAGTCGCATGGCGCAGTGGTCCATCACGCCACGATCTGTAGTGATATTCTCAAGATATCCCACCAGGCAGATCTTGAAATACACCACGGGGTCGATACTTTTTTGTCCGCTCCCGCCGTAGAATTTTTGAGTAAGCGGATAGAGGAAATCCAGGTTAAGGGCTTCCTTTAATCTGCGATAAAAATTTTCTTTGGGAATTCGGTCACTCAACCTAAACGAAGTGAAGAGTTTTTCCTGATAGTCTTTTTTGCCTTGCATTCCATGAAATTACCTAATTTCAGTAACTTGTGCAACAGGCACATTATATAAAAACAATGCTTAATTTGGTCTCGAATCGAAGTTCCGTGCTCGCTTGCTCAGCGGATTGTCCTGCGGACAATCACTCTCGCCAGCTCGCACAGTTTTTATACGAGACGTTGTAAAACATTAGAAAAAACAAATGACTAAACAAATAACCTTTCTAATTCTGACTTTCATAAGCATTAACCTATTCGGACAAAATGCGAAGGAATTAAATGAACAATCGAAAGATTTCATTGAATCTCAACAATTTGCTAAAGCCATTCCTTTACTAAAAGAAGCAGCGGACTTAGGCGTTGCGGAGGCACAATACAATTATGGTGTTTCACTTGAGTTTGGGTATGGAATTGAAAAAGATATAGACTCTGCTATTGGATGGTACCAAAAAGCTGCCGAACAAGGCTGGAATGATGCTCTTTACAAAATGATGATGGCTTACGCTAACGGGGTTGGTGTATTACAAAGTAATCAGAAAGCGTTCGAATATGCTCTTCAATGTGCAGGGAACAATGACATAACCTGTATGTTCAATATTGTTGGTGCTTATCAAGACGGTTTAGGCACAGAGAAAAATCTTGATAAAATGTTACAATGGGCAATAAAAATTGGGAAACTGGAAAACCCGGAAGATTTAATGAAAAGTGGGAAAATAACTTCTGCTCGTTTAAATCTGGCTTATATGTACAGAGACGGATTAAACGTGGAAACGGATTTATTAAAAAGCTACTCCTGGTTCCTTATTTACAATGAGTTCAAGAGAGACTTTTCTATTTTACAGCAACAATCTGTAATTAATGAAATAAAGGAATTAGAAGAAAAATTGACCCCTGGACAAATTGCAGAGGCAATAAATCAAGCTGAACTTATCATCAATAGACCTTTAACCAATATTGCAAACCTTTACGAAACGAGTAGATAAAACGTTTTACAACAACGTATAAAAACAATGCTTAATTTGTTCTTGAATCGAAAGTCTGTGTTCGCTTGCTCAGCGGATTGTCCTGCGGACAATCACGCACGCCAGCTCGCACAGTTTTTATACGAGACGTTACATACAATGCCTCCGAAACGGAATAATAATTTAAAATGCCTGCGATATGGGAACATTTTTTAATAGAGAAAATAAGAGAATTACGGGGCTGGCTTTAGCAGTCATACTTATCAGTTTGTTAGCCCTAAAATTTATTTTTAACTGGTAAACTTTCGGACCGTTAATCTGTACGGATAATTTCCAGATTTACTTACTAATTCGAGGGAACAGGAAAATGCAATGCGGACTGATAAACAGAACGGAGAAAATCGGACTTGCTTACTCCTGCGGATTATGACGTGATTATTAAAACGCAGCGGACTTTACTGGCTCGCGGAAAAGAAAACGGCTCAAAAAACGTGTTTACTCGGGCGTGTCGGCAAAGTATGTAACAACATATAAAAACAATGCTTAAGTTGTTCTTGAATCGAAACTCCGCGCTCGCTTGCTTAGCGGATTGTCCTGCGGACAATCACGCACGCCCGCTCGCACAGTTTTTATACGAGACGTTAGCAAACAATGGAAAAAATGAAAATCAAATATAAAAACCCTCCATTAAAAATTTATCTAATAGTAGGCCTCCTATGGTCCATTTGGTCTCTTATTTTATTCGTTTTCAAAGAAGATTTACATTGGACAGATTATGTTTGGATTCTATTTGCAATAATGTTTTTAGGTTCTTATTTATACCTAAAACAATTCCAGTATCTTATTATTGAGAACGGATTTATAAACTATTACAGTCCGTTTAGCACTAAATCTAAAAAAGCTGAGATTAAAGGGGTTAAAAAATTCGCTGGTGATTATATTCTTAAAACGGACAAAATTGATTTTACCATTAATACTCAGTTAATAGATCCGGACTCTCTTGCTGTTCTAAATGCGGAATTAACAAAACTCAACGTTGGCTGGAAATAAACGTTTGCTAACAACAGTAACCGTTGCACAACCCTCTAATTCTGCAAAATCAATTTGAAATAAGCCTTTTTCAGGAACTTTAGGCTTCAATTCAGAATCTCAATAGCTCAAATGAAGTTGCCTTGTAGGTAAGTTTCTTAGCTCCTGGAGGAGGTTTTTAAAAGGAGAAGGCGAAGCAAGCTGTCCTGCTCCCGATTTTACCCGTTTTGTGGTGAATTTCAGATATTTTTTGAGGTTATATGCAATGGCGGCCAGGTGCATACATTTATTTGCCTGGCGAATTCCGATGGTGTTTATTTTCCGTAGGCCCATAAATTCCTTGAGAGTTCCGAAGACAGGCTCCACCGTGCTTTGGCGTTTGCCTTTCATATAACGGCCGCGCCTGCTTTTTATTCGTTCAATATTCCTGTCATACTCCTCGCGATATGCGGTAATGTTGATCCTTTTTTCGTGGCTTTTCCCGATGCAGGCGGTTTTTATGGGACAGCCTTTACAATCTGCTCTTGTAGTAAAATAATTATCCTTTAGGTTTCCGTTTTCCATTTTCTGATTACGGTGAGTTACCTTTTTCCCATGGGGACATAGCCAGTAATTCCCTTCTTTGAAATATTGGAATCCTTCAGGCCCGCCCTTGTAGGTTCCGTGTGGAGGAATGTAAGTGGTGAGACCTTTGTTTTCGAAATATGCATAATTTTCACCGCTGCTGTAACCGGCATCTGCCAGTACATTTTCCCAGATGAGGCCTTCCCGGCGAAGACGTCTGTTTAATCTCCCGGCGGTGTCCTGAAGGTATTTAGTGTCTTTTTTATCTGCGTGGTAGGCTTGTACATCTGTTATCACATTTGTCCTGGTATCAACGGCGATGTTGCACAGATAATTCAGTTTCCTGGCCTTACCGGGTTTGACACTAATCCGCGCATCGGGATCTGTAGGGCTGTAATGGGTTTTGTTACTGGTGTATTTACTGCCTTTGTTTTTTGCGCCGGGTTTCATATCCTGGTCTTCGCTCCATCTTTTGTTTCGGCTCTTGATTTCCTGTAGTTCAGATTTACTGGCCGTTATACTTTGTTGTTCTTTAGGAGCTTTGTTCCCTTTGGCCTTTCGGTCACTGCTGCTTTGCACACGCAGCTTTGAGAGATGCTCCTCGAGATCTTCTGCCGGGACTTTAAGCTCCAGGCTATCCATAGAAGCATTGGCTTTTACGGGAGCTGAATCTATAGCCTGTGTATGGCCGCTTACAAGTCCTGCTTCAATGCATAATTTCAATACCCGGGTAAAGACCTCTTCAAAAATATCATCGGGAAAAAGTTTACGGGTACGGCTTATGGTGCTGTGCCAGGGAAGTTCCTCATCGACATCATATCCCAAAAAATAAAGGATGTCCAGTCGCATGGCGCAGTGGTCCATCACGCCACGATCTGTAGTGATATTCTCAAGATATCCCACCAGGCAGATCTTGAAATACACCACGGGGTCGATACTTTTTTGTCCGCTCCCGCCGTAGAATTTTTGAGTAAGCGGATAGAGGAAATCCAGGTTAAGGGCTTCCTTTAATCTGCGATAAAAATTTTCTTTGGGAATTCGGTCACTCAACCTAAACGAAGTGAAGAGTTTTTCCTGATAGTCTTTTTTGCCTTGCATTCCATGAAATTACCTAATTTCAGTAACTTGTGCAACAGGCACAACATATAAAAACAATGCTTAATTTGGTCTCGAATCGAAACTTTGCGCTCGCTTGCTTAGCGGATTGTCCTGCGGACAATCACGCACGCCAGCTCGCACAGTTTTTATACGAGACGTTATGTGCAACTTAAGACCACCTGATAATTATAGCCTTTCTAGTTTGGCGAAACCTACTGTCTTTCTGTAATTATCTGGAGAAACACCTACTTTTTTCTTAAAAAATCGACTAAAATAAAATTCATCATAATAACCAAGTCTAGCTGCAATCTGTTTCAAAGGTTTTGATGTTAAATATAGCTCTCGTTTAGCCGCTATAACAATTCTATTAGAAATTAAATCGCTAGGTGTTTGCTGTAAATATTTTTTTACAATCCCTGCCAATGTTTTTGTACTAACACACAAAACATCTGCATAATCTTTCGGAGAATGTAATTCACAATAATTTTTCTCAATAGAATCTACTAAATTTTGTAGGATTTCTGATTGACCATCAGAAAATTTTGGAACTATCTCTTTATCGAATTGTTTTTTCTGTCTCACTGCTTCTATCAAAAATACCTTTAAAAAAGCCACAAGAACTTCATGTTGAGCAATAGAATCTCTATCCATCTCTTTAGAAATTTGGTCTATGAGATTAAAAAACAGCCCTTCTTCAGAAATTTGAAAATGTGGTAATCCATGAAAGTTGTTAAAAAGAACGCCTTCTGTTTCAATTTCATTTTGATGACGATATGTACAAAAAAAGTCAGGGTGAAAATTTAATAACCAGCCTTGACAACGTTCTTCAGAAGAAATCATAAATGGTTGATAAGGCGACAAGCAAATCATTTGATAACCTTGCAGTTCATAATTAGAAAGGTCTACACTTAACTTATAGTTGCTTGCGTTAAGTAAAATAATAGAATAATAATTTTTTCTTTGTAAATGATCAAATTGATTAAGATTTTCAAACCTTTCTAGTCTAAAGGCTAATTCACCATTTTGTTTATCTATAATAATTTGAGCCATAAGAATATATTTCTTTATTTAATATTACATATGAAAAGAAAGGAGTGTTTTACACTCCTTTCTAAAGATATAAATTATTTGGAAGCTATAATATCTATTTTTTGAATTGCAGTTGCTTGGAAACCTTCTAAAAGAACAGGAGCATTTTCCATAAGTGCTGCAGCAACTTTACCTGTTAAATGAGCATCTCTACCTGAATCATCTGCAAAGGTATCAAAGATTGCATAAGTAGTTGCATCTATTTTTATAGCATACCAAGATAAAGTCTTTGGCTCATCACTTACTAATTGTTTTCCAACATTAAGAAAATTTTCGACATCTGCTGTCTTTGCTTCTTTAGATTTCATAATAACAAGTAAGCCATTGTTTTGCAATCCGGACTTATGATTAGATACCAATACATCTGTTGGTTGAATATCTGTACTAGGATCAAAATCTTCTAACAAATCACCTGCATTTGCTAATAATGCCTTTGCAACTTCGCCTGTTAAATGAGCTTGCCTACCTTCTTCTACTTCAAAGGTATCATAGATACCAAAAGTTTTACTGTCTATCTGAAAGGCAAACCAAGATACTGTTTGGGGTTCTTGATTGACTAGTGCTAATCCACCAAGCAAAAAGTTTTTAACGTCTTGCTCTTTTCCTGGCTTTGCTTTCATAATTACTAATAATCCGATTGTTTCATTTTTTGTACTGTTCATAATGTTTGTGTTTTTAGTTTTTGAAAATGTTTGAGTTGTAAATCCTAGTAAAAAACTATGAGCACTAATTTTAATGGAACTGTAGTTTTCATTTTTTCTTGTTTTTTTGTTACAATGCAAATTTGGGGTGAAACAAAGGACTGTGGAATGGATATTTATTACTATGGCATGGACGATTTTCTGAAAAGCATTACTATTGAATCCAGTATGCACATAACAACGTGTATAATTCATTGCTAGTTCTAGCCTACTTGGAAATTCCTGCGGAATTTCCTCTGGTTCGTTTTAGTTTACTAATTTAGTTGCTGAAACACGCAACGAAATCATACACAAACACGTTGTGCATAATTTCAAGAAAATGAAATGAAAAAAACTGAATTACTGAAAAACGGGATTCTTAAAGTTGCAATGTTCTTATCGGCACTTCTGATTCTTCTATCTTTAAGTTGCAAAAAAGATTCTGATTCTTCTGCCTCAACTTCTCCAGAACTCGGAACGGACTCTCTCAAAAGTGGATTATACAAAACCTCTTATGATGATTACGAAGTAAATGAAGAATTCAAAGTAGTCAATGGAGAAGAATATGTAAACCGGATCTGGTATGTAGACAAAAAGGGCGATACTTTATATGATAAAGGAAATTTTTATACAGTCCAATTACCCGACACCGCCACAGTAAATGAAATAATTGTATCCGGCCCACCAACTGCATCTTTTAACTTAGCATGATTTTATTTACAGGATGCTCTTTTTGGTAAATTTGATTTATCCTTGCTGTAATTTCTTGTAATTCTGCGGGTACAGATTCCGGATGTCTTTATGGTTGATGGACATAATATTCTCCAGGGTGTACTTGAGCCATTCATATGGGTTTACCTCGTGTTTTTTGCAGATCGCAAAGAAGGAGTACATTATTGCACCACGTTGAGCTGCATCATCAGAACCTGCAAACAGGTAGTTTTTTCGGCCTAGTGCCAGTTTTCTAATGGCATTTTCAATAAGGTTGTTATCTATTTCCAGGATTCCATCATAGAGGTAAGCGCTGAGCTGATCCCAGCGATCCATGGAATATCGGAAGGCTTTTCCGATAGGACTCTTGGGAAGAATCAACTGATGCTTCATCTGTTGGAACATCCATTTGGCAAATTCATTAATAATGGGTAATGCATTTTCCAGGCGCAGGGATTTACGCTGTTCCGGGCTTAAGTTGTGTTCTCGCGCTTGAGCTTCCACCGCGTAGAGTTTTTGGATGAAGCTCAGGGCTATTTCGGCACGTTCCCTGTCATTATCCTTTGCTTTATCAAATTCTCTTCTGGCATGGGCCCAGCAGTTCAGGTGGGTAACCCCCTCCCGCTTGCCAATCTTGTCATAGGCAGCATAGCCATCACTTTGGAGGTAGCCTTTAAAATCAGCCAGTACATGGTCGGCAGCCTCTCGGCTTCGTCCCCGGTGATAATCAAAGAGTACGCTTCCATCCATAGGGTTATGGTACACCCAATAGTAGCCCTGGTGGGTGGTGCCTTTTTTATTCTTGTCGATTACTTTTATCGGGGACTCATCCGCCTGGAGGTACCCCATTGACCTGGTGTCCTCCAATAGATGTTGATAAAGGATATCTAATATTTTAAGACTTTGCCTGGTCCAGCCTTCTAAAGTGGAAGAGGCAATGGGGATATCTGCTCTTTTAAAGCGTTGCAGTTGCCGGTAAAGCGGGAGATGATCCTCATACTTATCGACCAGAATGGAAGCCAGGAGTCCGGCTCCCGGAATGCCTTTTTCAATCACCCGCTCGGGCAATTCTCCAATGATTACTCCTTCTTTATTTTTAGGAGCATACTTATAGCGGATGTAACGTTTGATGTAGTATTTAGCTGGCTCGTATTCCAGCTCATTGGTCACTTCCTTGCCGATACAGATCATATCGGTGATATCTTCCTGGGGATAGATTTCAATTTCTTCTACCGGAAGATGCTCAGGCAGGGCCATTCGCCCTTTATGGACGGAAGTTCTTTTGCGACGCTCATAGCTGAGCTTCTCTTTTAACTCGGCTTCTTGTTTTTCCGCTTTTTCCGGCTCCATCTCAAAGGGAAGACTCATCTGGTTTTTATCCCCTTCGAAGCGTTCCCTTTTTTGACCAAAAGCCAGGCGCTTATAATAAGCTAATTGGAATTTAAGATCGATATTTTCTTTTTCTGCTTTCGCCCTTCTCTCAGTCTCCTTATCAAGGAGTGCCAAAAGCTCATCTTTAGTAAGATTTTCTATGGGTTTTTGCATGGGTTAAAGATACGAAAACCACACTTTTAAACCTATTGTCAACCCTTGTTTTTACTGGGTTTTTGTTACTTTTTTATCTGGGATACCTCAGTTTCTGATGGGCTTTTTTTACCTGCAGGCCTTCCACCATAAGCACCAGTTCTGACCAGGTCATACCATGGTTATTTCCTTTAAAAACCGGCGGGGTAAAACTGCCCTGTTCCAAGCGTTTGTAGTACAATACAAAACCCCCGGCTTCCCAGTGCAGGAGTTTAAGGTGCGTGCGGTTACGGTTCAAAAAAATAAACACATCGCCACTGGTTGGTTCCCTGCCAAGTTCATTTTTTACCAGTCCGCTCAGGCCATTAAAAGATTTTCGCATATCACAGGCTTTGGGATAAAAGTGATATTTATGGAACGAGCTTAGGGCAAACATTAATAAAGCCTGAGAAGTTTACTGATCAGTGGAAGTTGTGAGACCTCAAGTATTAGCCGGATCCCATTAGGATAAATAAGTTCCAGGTTTCCATCCTTAACAGTGTTAGGACTGATAACTATAAATCCTCCACTCCCGGGTGATTCATTGCGGGCTTTCTTTTTTTTCCAGTAATAAAATGTGGAGAGTACCAACCCTTTAGTTTCACAAAATTCTCTCCCGTTTAGAGAACCACTTTCAAATTCATCGATCAAGGCAAACATTTCTTGTTCTTTACTCATTTTATTTGTTTTTGAGCAAAGCTATATTCAGGCTAGGTTTTTAGCAATATGCACTTTGTGGGGTGGATACAAATAATTGGTATAAAAGTTTTCCTCGAAAGACCCTATTTTGGCTATACATCAAGATTGCTACTCTTTCCGAACGAGCAAGCCGATACAATATTTAATGTTGCAGAATCTACAGATGAGGAACTTAAAACTCAACTCAAAGGAGCTCCAAGTAACCTAATGCTGATCCATCACGTCAAGTTTTTATCTTCTGGAGAAAAAACCATTAAAGCTGTTCTTAAAGAAATTGATACTGCTAGAATTGGGGGTGAGTTGGTTGAAAAAGAGAGAATTATGTACTTAGAAGAACGGATTTTTATAAAGGACAAAAAAGGTTAATCCTGCAAATGAAACTATGCACAACAATGAATAACACAAATTGCGGAATACCTGTCAAAAAGGTCATTTTTGACTACCTTTTAAAATAGAGTTTAACGGACAAATTCAAGTCTCCAAGCCGCAACTTGCGTTATTCGGAACGTTAGCCAATAGCTAAAAAAAATGAAAGTTAAGGAAGCAAATATTCGGGAAATGGCAGAACACCTTCTGTGTGGTAATATTTGTTTTTTAAATACTGTAACCGGTGATTTTGAATATCATCCGGCAGAAATGGACTTTTTTCCCGACGAGGAAAATCCCTGGCAAGAAGTTATAGATAAACTCGAAAATAATTGGGATGATTATATTCGGATCGAGCCAATGAATTCCAGCCAATCTTTTGCTGTAATGGAATCTTTTGCGGACCAATTGGAAGCGGACGGATTTCGCAAAAAGTTATTTGCTGCTTTAAGCCGACCAAAACCTTTCAGGAATTTTAATTATCTGATCCACGAATCGGATTTCAGACAGGAATGGTTTGACTTCCGACAAGAAAGAAATGTTGAGTGGGTAAGAGAACAGATATCTGACCGCGTGGATGAGTAAAAAGCCATTGGCTAACAATGGTAACCGTTGCACAACCCTCTAATTCTGCAAAATCAAATTGAAATAAACCTTTTTCAGGAACTTTAGGCTTCAATTAGAAATCTTAATAACTCAAATGAAGTTGTCTTACAGGTAAGTTTATAAGCTCCTGGAGGAGGTTTTTAAAAGGCGAAAGCGAAGGAAGCTGTCCTGCTCCTGATTTTACCCGTTTTGTGGTGAATTTCAGATATTTTTTGAGGTTATATGCAATGGCGGCCAGGTGCATACATTTATTCGCCTGGCGAATTCCGATGGTGTTTATTTTCCGGAGGCCCATAAATTCCTTGAGAGTTCCGAAGACAGGCTCCACCGTGCTTTGGCGTTTCCCTTTCATATAACGACCACGCCTGCTATTTACTCGCTCAATATTTCTGTTATATTCCTCGCGATAAGCTGTGATATTGATTCGTTTTTCGTGGCTTTTACCAATGCAGGCCGTTTTTATGGGACAGCCTTTACAATCGGCTCTTGTAGTAAAATAATTATCCTTTAGGTTTCCGTTTTCCATTTTCTGATTACGGTGAATTACCTTTTTCCCCTGGGGACATAGCCAGTAATTCCCTTCTTTGAAATATTGGAAACCCTCCGGTCCACCTTTGTAAGTTCCATGTGGAGGAATGTAAGTGGTGAGACCTTTGTTTTCGAAATAAGCATAATTTTCACCACTGCTGTAACCGGCATCTGCCAGTACATTTTCCCAGATGAGGCCTTCCCGGCGAAGACGTCTGTTTAATCTCCTGGCGGTGTCCTGAAGGTATTTAGTGTCTTTTTTATCTGCGTGGTAGGCTTGTACATCTGTTATCACATTTGTCCTGGTATCAACGGCGATGTTGCACAGATAATTTAGTTTTCTGGCCTTACCGGGTTTGACACTAATCCACGCATCGGGATCGGTTGGGCTGTAATGGGTTTTGTTGCTGGTGTATTTACTGCCTTTGTTTTTTGCGCCGGGTTTCATATCCTGGTCCTTGCTCCATTTCTTGTTTCGGCTCTTGATTTCCTGTAGTTCAGATTTACTGGCCGTTATACTTTGTTGTTCTTTAGGAGCTTTGTTTCCTTTGGCCTTTCGGTCACTGCTGCTTTGAACACGCAGCTTTGAGAGATGCTCCTCGAGATCTTCTGCCGGGACTTTAAGCTCCAGGCTGTCCATAGAAGCATTGGCTTTTACGGGAGCTGAATCTATTGCCTGTGTGTGGCCGCTAACCAGTCCTGCTTCAATGCATAATTTCAATACCCGGGTGAAGACCTCTTTAAAAATATCATCGGGAAAAAGTTTACGGGTACGGCTTATGGTGCTGTGCCAAGGTAGTTCCTCATCTACATCATATCCTAAAAAATAAAGGATGTCCAAGCGCATCGCACAATGGTCCATCACGCCACGATCGGTAGTGATATTCTCAAGATATCCCACCAGGCAGATCTTGAAATACACCACGGGATCGATACTTTTTTGTCCGCTCCCGCCGTAGAATTTTTGAGTAAGAGGATAGAGGAAATCCAGGTTAAGGGCTTCCTTTAATCTGCGATAAAAATTTTCTTTTGGAATTCGATCACTCAACCTAAAAGAAGTGAAGAGTTTTTCCTGATAGTCTTTTTTGCCTTGCATTCCATGAAATTACCTAATTTCAGTAACTTGTGCAACAGGCACAACATATAAAAACAATGCTTAATTTGTTCTTGAATCGAAAGTCTGTGTGTACTTGCTGCGTCTGATTTTCCTGCGGAAAATCATCGCTGGTAATCGCCGCACAGTTTTTATACGAGACGTTGCAAACAATGCAAACAAACAACAGATTCTATGAAAAAATTTTTACTTTTCTTACTATTGAATGGTTTATTTACAAATCTATACTCACAGACTCTTGGGGTAAATGAAACCATTAATTACATTAATAATTTATATGAAGAGAACAAATCCAATAAAATGGTTTCATTGAAAATGGATGGGACATTAAGAGTTGGAAATAAGGATTCGGACCATTGGTCTTACCATATGAATATTAATGAAGTCAAAACCAGAAAAAGCTATAAAAAAGGTAATTATGATATAGTATGCAAGGAATATGGAGCTAATTGTATAGAATTAAGAGTTTCTACCGGTCCGCGACAAGATCCTACATATGCAATGCCGATCTTATTGCATACGAGTCAGTACAACAAAGATAAGTTGTTTAATGCCTTTTCTTATCTAATTGCAATTGCCTCGGCAAGCGAAAAATATAAACGTAATGACAATGATCCTTTCGCTCCTGGAAATTTCAATATTTCGAGTTCAGAAATTAAAAACTTGAATAATGAAAAAAATACGAGCCTTAGAAAATCCAACGGTGTATTCTTTGTTGATGTCTCGTTTGGGATCTTAAAAGAGGAATTTATTTTAGATACAGGAGCAAGCGATATGTTGATTAACGAAAGTATAGAAAGAAAGTTAATAGCAGAAAATATTATTACCAAAGAAGATTACATACAACCCGGCTTATACCGAATTGCAGATGGGAGTATTGTGCAATGCAGGAGATTAATTATACCTGAAATAAAAGTAGGCTCCTTTATTGTCAAAAATGTACAAGCATCTGTTGGTTACGGAGAGGCACCACTTCTATTAGGTAAAAGTTTTCTCGATAAATTCTCCTCTTGGTCAGTAAATAATCAATCTCAAACTTTAGAGTTAAAAATATAAGCAAAAAACTAAAAGAACTTTTAGCGTTGTTAAATCAAGAAGAAAAAGAGAAAGAAATTGTAACTCTTGAGTGTCCAGATAAAATGAAACCTTTTACTCCTATAACCGCAAAAAGGCGTGGTGAGATCAACAGTTCTCAAGGTAAGGGAATAGGATTATTCACAGATTACAAAGGAGAGGTATATTTAGCTTATTTAAATAATAAAGGTGAAATTGTATTAAAGCCCAAATTGATACAGGATTATCTCAATAAATACGACGAGAAGTAAAAACAGTAAATAAAAAGATAACCAATGGAAATTTCTCTAATACACAAAAAAGAGCTTTTAAAAAATGTAAATAATAAAACCAAATTAGAACCAATAGACTTAATCACAGAAGTTCTATTAAAAAATAAATTTGATTCTAAAGAGGTTACAACCTTTACCTTCATATCAAAAAAGACAACAGGCAAAAGATATTATTTTCTTAATGAAAATTTCTTTCAAGACGTAAAACAAGAGTATAAAAAGAATTTTAAATTAGCACTTTACGTCCTTCCTGCGCTTTTAATAGCAATTTCAATCTTTGTATATTTTGAATTTGCAACAAAGCTTACTGGAGTATTAATTTTATTTGCCTTTCTAACAGTCATAATCGTTTTAGCTTCGATATTCTTTGTTCCCAAAAAGCTGATTTTAAAAAATAAATTTCTGTATGAAGTGGATTTTTTGGGTGACAGAAAAAACAAATTGGAATTCAGTGAACTCGAAATAATGGAAACATCGACGCTCGCATTTGTTTACTTTACCCAGGAAAAATCGCCAATAATTTTTGCCCAATTAAAAGATAAAGAAAAATTTATTCAAATATTTCAAGAATACAAGAATGCTTGCAAAACAATTAAGGGAAACCGACTCCAACCAACGTAGAAAAGCACTGTTTGCAACACTGGTAACCGTTGCACAAGCCTCTAATTCTGCAAAATCAATTTGAAATAAGCCATTTTCAGGAACTTTAGGCTTCAATTCAGAATCTTAATAACTCAAATGAAGTTGTCTTACAGGTAAGTTTATAAGCTCCTGGAGGAGGTTTTTAAAAGGCGAAAGCGAAGCAAGCTGTCCTGCTCCCGATTTTACCCGTTTTGTGGTGAATTTTAGGTATTTTTTCAGGTTATATGCAATGGTGGCCAGGTGCATACATTTGTTTGCCTGTTTATTTTCCGTAGGCCCATAAATTCCTTGAGAGTTCCGAAGACAGGCTCCACCGTGCTTTGGCGTTTGCCTTTCATATAACGACCACGCCTGCTATTTACTCGTTCTATATTCCTGTCATATTCCTCGCGATAAGCTGTGATATTGATTCGTTTTTCGTGGCTTTTACCAATGCAGGCCGTTTTTATGGGACAGCCTTTACAATCTGCTCTTGTAGTAAAATAATTATCCTTTAGGTTTCCGTTTTCCATTTTCTGATTACGGTGAGTTGTATCCGGTTGGCCAAGTACATCTGGTGTAAACTTAAGATAAATTCTAGCTTGCCTCCAAAAAAGAGATGGATAAGCAAGCCGTATCCGGCCCACCAACTGCATCTTTTAACTTAGCATGATTTTATTTACAGGATGCTCTTTTTGGTAAATTTGATTTATCCTTGCTGTAATTTCTTGTAATTCTGCGGGTACAGATTCCGGATGTCTTTATGGTTGATGGACATAATATTCTCCAGGGTGTACTTGAGCCATTCATATGGGTTTACCTCGTGTTTTTTGCAGATCGCAAAGAAGGAGTACATTATTGCACCACGTTGAGCTGCATCATCAGAACCTGCAAACAGGTAGTTTTTTCGGCCTAGTGCCAGTTTTCTAATGGCATTTTCAATAAGGTTGTTATCTATTTCCAGGATTCCATCATAGAGGTAAGCGCTGAGCTGATCCCAGCGATCCATGGAATATCGGAAGGCTTTTCCGATAGGACTCTTGGGAAGAATCAACTGATGCTTCATCTGTTGGAACATCCATTTGGCAAATTCATTAATAATGGGTAATGCATTTTCCAGGCGCAGGGATTTACGCTGTTCCGGGCTTAAGTTGTGTTCTCGCGCTTGAGCTTCCACCGCGTAGAGTTTTTGGATGAAGCTCAGGGCTATTTCGGCACGTTCCCTGTCATTATCCTTTGCTTTATCAAATTCTCTTCTGGCATGGGCCCAGCAGTTCAGGTGGGTAACCCCCTCCCGCTTGCCAATCTTGTCATAGGCAGCATAGCCATCACTTTGGAGGTAGCCTTTAAAATCAGCCAGTACATGGTCGGCAGCCTCTCGGCTTCGTCCCCGGTGATAATCAAAGAGTACGCTTCCATCCATAGGGTTATGGTACACCCAATAGTAGCCCTGGTGGGTGGTGCCTTTTTTATTCTTGTCGATTACTTTTATCGGGGACTCATCCGCCTGGAGGTACCCCATTGACCTGGTGTCCTCCAATAGATGTTGATAAAGGATATCTAATATTTTAAGACTTTGCCTGGTCCAGCCTTCTAAAGTGGAAGAGGCAATGGGGATATCTGCTCTTTTAAAGCGTTGCAGTTGCCGGTAAAGCGGGAGATGATCCTCATACTTATCGACCAGAATGGAAGCCAGGAGTCCGGCTCCCGGAATGCCTTTTTCAATCACCCGCTCGGGCAATTCTCCAATGATTACTCCTTCTTTATTTTTAGGAGCATACTTATAGCGGATGTAACGTTTGATGTAGTATTTAGCTGGCTCGTATTCCAGCTCATTGGTCACTTCCTTGCCGATACAGATCATATCGGTGATATCTTCCTGGGGATAGATTTCAATTTCTTCTACCGGAAGATGCTCAGGCAGGGCCATTCGCCCTTTATGGACGGAAGTTCTTTTGCGACGCTCATAGCTGAGCTTCTCTTTTAACTCGGCTTCTTGTTTTTCCGCTTTTTCCGGCTCCATCTCAAAGGGAAGACTCATCTGGTTTTTATCCCCTTCGAAGCGTTCCCTTTTTTGACCAAAAGCCAGGCGCTTATAATAAGCTAATTGGAATTTAAGATCGATATTTTCTTTTTCTGCTTTCGCCCTTCTCTCAGTCTCCTTATCAAGGAGTGCCAAAAGCTCATCTTTAGTAAGATTTTCTATGGGTTTTTGCATGGGTTAAAGATACGAAAACCACACTTTTAAACCTATTGTCAACCCTTGTTTTTACTGGGTTTTTGTTACTTTTTTATCTGGGATACCTCAGTTTCTGATGGGCTTTTTTTACCTGCAGGCCTTCCACCATAAGCACCAGTTCTGACCAGGTCATACCATGGTTATTTCCTTTAAAAACCGGCGGGGTAAAACTGCCCTGTTCCAAGCGTTTGTAGTACAATACAAAACCCCCGGCTTCCCAGTGCAGGAGTTTAAGGTGCGTGCGGTTACGGTTCAAAAAAATAAACACATCGCCACTGGTTGGTTCCCTGCCAAGTTCATTTTTTACCAGTCCGCTCAGGCCATTAAAAGATTTTCGCATATCACAGGCTTTGGGATAAAAGTGATATTTATGGAACGAGCTTAGGGCAAACATTAATAAAGCCTGAGAAGTTTACTGATCAGTGGAAGTTGTGAGACCTCAAGTATTAGCCGGATCCCATTAGGATAAATAAGTTCCAGGTTTCCATCCTTAACAGTGTTAGGACTGATAACTATAAATCCTCCACTCCCGGGTGATTCATTGCGGGCTTTCTTTTTTTTCCAGTAATAAAATGTGGAGAGTACCAACCCTTTAGTTTCACAAAATTCTCTCCCGTTTAGAGAACCACTTTCAAATTCATCGATCAAGGCAAACATTTCTTGTTCTTTACTCATTTTATTTGTTTTTGAGCAAAGCTATATTCAGGCTAGGTTTTTAGCAATATGCACTTTGTGGGGTGGATACAGCAAGCCTATATGTTTGAGTTAATTCAGGAATGGGAAGTTAGTGGTTTAAGTAAAAAGGATTTTTGTCAAAAGCATGGGATCATTCGGAGTAATTTTTATTACTGGATCAAAAAATGGAAGAACAGCAAATCGGAAGCTCCGGAAGGATTTTTAGAGATCACTCCAGGTAAAACGGATTCCTTCCACGCTCAATATCGACTGAAATATCCTAATGGAGTACAGCTAGAAGTCTCCGGGATTGGTTTAAACCAATTAGCGGCTCTTGTAAACCTGTAATCCATGTTTAGTTTAAGTTCCTCCAATCGGTACTACCTCTTTAGCCAGCCTTGCGATATGAGAAAGGGTTTTCAGGGCCTATCGGGACTGGTCACCGCCAAGATGGGAAAGAATCCCATCAGTGGCGATGTTTTTATATTCATCAACCGCAGGGCTACCCATATCAAACTCCTGCACTGGGAATTCGGGGGCTTTGTGATTTATTATAAACGTCTTGAGAAAGGAACGTTCTCGCTTCCCAAAGTGCTCCAGTCAGGAAGTGTTAGTTGGAGTCAGCTGGTGCTGATGATCGAGGGGATCAAGGCAGAAAAGCTGCGTCACCTTAACCGGTACAATCCTCCTGAACCCCCTGATTTTACTGATAAAAACACAAAATAATTGTTGTAAAAAAGCAGGGAAATCTGTACTTTTATGCTATGGAAAAATCCCTGGAAACCCTTTCAAAACAACAGTTGTTGGCCCTTTTAGAAGAGCAATCAGCGCAGGCGACATTCCATAAAAAAGAGCTTCAAAAATCTCAGCAAGAATTAAAACAAAAGACTAAGGAATTAAAGCAAAAAGACAAGGAACTTGCCCGGGCTGATGAGCATCTTCGCAGCTATTTGAGTAAGTCCGGAGTTCTAGAGGAAAAAGTGGCCTACCTGGAGAGCCAGCTGGAGATGTTCCGAAGGATGCAGTTCGGTCAGAAACGCGAGCGTTTTGAAGATAAGGAACAGTTGGCTTTGCCTTTTGAGGTTACTGCCCAGGAGCTTGAAAAACGAGAAGAAGCCTTTACAGAAAAGATTACCTACCAGCGTAAGAAGAAAAATGCCACTCATAAAGGGCGTCAGCCGCTTCCGGATCATCTTCCGGTAGAGGAAGTGAAGATCTATCCTAAGGGAGATATCTCTCAGATGAAGTGTATCGGTCAGGAAGAGACCGATGAATTGGAATACGAGCCTGCACGATTTTTTATTCGCAGATATATCCGGTATAAATACGCTCACAAATCCGGAGAAGGGGTGATCATCGGAGAACTTCCTGAGCGGGTGATCGATAAGGGTATTCCAGGATCCGGACTGGTAACTTCTCTATTAGTTGATAAATACTGTGACCATATGCCGCTTCACCGTCAGCTCGAACGTTTTAAAAGAGAAAAGGTCCCCATCCCTCCCTCTACTATGAATGGCTGGTGTGCCAGAGGGATCGATCGGATTGTTCCGCTCTTTGAAGAACTCATAGCCGATGTAAAATCTCAAGGCTACTTGCAGGTTGATGAAACAACAATAAAGGTGCAGGATGAGGGGAAAAAAGGAAAAACTCATCTGGGATATTATTGGGTATATCACAGTCCCATCGATGGAAATGTAGTCTTTGACTACCAGCCTGGCCGTGGGCAAAAGGCACCCGAAGCCATGCTTAAAGATTTTAAAGGCTACCTTCAGACAGACGGCTATGCGGTCTATGATCATTATGCTAAAAAAGAAGAGGTCACCCATTTAGGATGCTGGGCCCATGCCCGTCGTTATTATGAAAAATCGCTGGATAATGACCCGGAAAGGGCAACCCGTGCCTTAAAGGAGATCCAAAAAATATACGCTATTGAAAGAAAAATCAAAGAGGCAAATCTTAGTCCAGAGCAAATTAAAGAGGTGCGCCTTAAAGAAGCATTACCAGTAATTAATGAACTGGGGAAATGGATGACTCAGCAGCTTAAGTTTACCTTGCCCAAAAGTCTGATAGGAAAAGCACTTGCCTATAGTGTATCTAGGTGGGATGCGCTGTGTGCTTACCTGTATGACGGAAATTTATTTATAGATAATAATCAAATTGAAGGAAAAATTCGTCCGGTTGCTGTGGGAAGAAAAAATTACTTATTTGCAGGATCTCATAAAGCTGCTCAGAGAGCTGCGGCAATCTATTCCTTCTTTGCTATTTGTAAAAAGCACCAGGTGAATCCCTATGAGTGGTTAAAATATACCTTGGAAAATATCATGACCATCAAATACAAGGATATTAAGAATCTCTACCCCCAGAATTACAAAAAATTACAGCTGGGTAAATAAGCAAAAACTACTTACAAAATTATACTCTATTTACCGCGGCGTATTTAGCCGACTGCATACGGTGAGTTACCTTTTTCCCCTGGGGACATAGCCAGTAATTACCTTCTTTGAAGTATTGGAAACCTTCAGGCCCGCCCTTGTAAGTTCCGTGTGGGGGAATGTAAGTAGTAAGACCTTTGTTTTCGAAATATGCATAATTTTCACCGCTGCTGTAACCGGCATCTGCCAGTACATTTTCCCAGATCAGGCCTTCTCTACGCAGGCGTCTGTTTAATCTCCTGGCGGTGTCCTGAAGGTATTTAGTGTCCTTTTTATCTGCCTGGTAGGCTTGTACATCTGTTATCACATTTGTCCTGGTATCAACGGCGATGTTGCACAGATAATTCTGATAGTCCTTTTTGCCTTGCATCACATGAAATTACCTAATTTGGGTAACTTGTTCAACAGGCACAACGTCTATAAAAAATAGCGGAGATATTACTTAAACGAAAGGCAAAGTATAAATCAAGATCATTTATAACCTTGAAATTATTACGAAAACCCGCTACTTTTCATATACGATACGTTATCCTTTATTAGAACACTCTAAATTTGTTCTATAATAGAGAACTTTTTGTATATTTGTATTTTAAGGGAATGAATGAAAAGAATAATTGCAAAAAGTACGCTTCGGGAATATTGGGAAAAACACACTGATTCCGAACAGTATCTAAAAACCTGGTACGATACAGCCAAAAGCGCAAAATGGTATTCGCCGAACGATGTGAAACAATCTTACATTAACGCGAGTATTCTAAAAGATAACCGGGTAGTTTTCAATATTAAAGGAAACTCATACCGGCTTATTGTAAAGTTCAATTATGAAAAGCAATGGGCCTTTATTCGTTTTATTGGCACACACGCTGAATATGACAAAATAAATGCGGACACGATTTAAAAAATAATATTATGAATTTGAAACCTATAAAATCTGACAAAGATTATAGAAACGCACTTGAGCGGTTGGAAGTTATTTTCGATGCACCAATTGACACACAGGAAGGGGACGAAGCGGAAATTCTTTCATTACTTATTGAGAATTACGAAAATGAGCACTATCCTATTGAGGCACCAGACCCTATTGAGGCAATTAAAATCAGGATGGAAGAATTGAATATGAGACAAAAGGACTTGGTTGGGATAATCGGGGGTAAAAGCCGAGTGTCGGAAATCTTAAACCGTAAGAAAAGATTGACTGTTGATATGATTAGAGAATTGGAACGAATACTTCAGATTTCAGCTTCTGTTTTGGTCAATAATTATCAACTTACCCCGAAATAAACAAAGGGTAATAACATAAAAAACAATGCTTAAATGAGTTTTAATTTCCAACTCCCCGCCCGTTTGTTCCGCTGATTGCTCTGCGGACAATCACGCTTGCCAGCTCGCACTGTTTTTATACGGGACGTTGTGCTTAATGTGAAAAACTAAAATATGTCGGTAGTCAATGGAAAATTGTAACGGTACCTGGTTGATGATCAAAACAGGAAATGATTACGGGGAACCTGAATTCATAGAGTTTTGTGATAACCAGATTCTACATTTTCATATCACGTCAAAAAATGAAGACGGGATGTTAGAAAAAATTCAATTTCGGAAAGAAAATCTTTCAGAGACTAAACTCAAAATACTCAATGAAGATCGTATCCGGATCTTTGGTTTAGGGAAAATCCATACCGTGGTTAGTGAAACAGATTCTACAACCGAAGAAGTAGAAATCTCAACTGATTATGTAAAAATTAAGCCTACAATAACTTCTTTTAGTAAAGAAGAAATTTTAAAAATGGAATTCAAAGCTGAGTGGAACCGCGAAAAATTTCCAATTATTTTTAACAGAGATTTGGACAGCCTGCCCTTAAAAGAAATTAAGAAACGATTAAACAGAGAAGGACGAAAGATTTTATTGGAAGATCTGCAAGGGACATATTTCGCTTCAATATTTAATGACGGTAGAAGGGAAACTCTTATAGGAATTAAGGAAATAACGAGAGAAAAAGCAATTCTTTTTGGTTTTCCCGGGGAACCATTTGAAGTTACAGCTTATTCATCTAAAAAAACTAAGCAAAACAACAGTAAATAATAACAATTTTTAAATTGTTCCTGCATCCAACCCCGATGGCAATCGAGAGAGTTCACTTGTAGCGAATGGCTTTGCTGCCGCTGTTCCCTGTGGTGGAGAGTTTTCCCTAAGGTGAATCTATGGATAACGGACAATCACGTACCGCAGTTTGCACTTTTTATATGGTACATTATGCACATATGAACAAAGATGGTAATTACGGTACCGGGATGTGCTTTGGAAATCTTTATTTTGACAACAGTAATAAAAGAAAACAACTAAAAGAGGATGAAATTTTAGGTGTCTTAAAAGAAAATGACAATGAAAACACCTGGACTTCAACAATTTCTTACAGGGAAACGGGAAAACTCTACGACGAGCTGAGAAAATTTAAGGGGATAGAATTGGAAAAATCTTTTGCTATCTATGAGATCACCTTTGCGCCAGATCTAACAATTAAGGAAGTGAGGAAAATTAGCAGTTTTAATAACAAAGTAGATAAGGAGTTGGTTTCGATTTTGAAAAACTCCGAATGGTCAGGTAATCATTACAGTATACACGGTGAAGTCCCGGATAACAGTAAATTACTGGTAGGGATTTTTTATTATCCGGCAGATAACAGGAATGAAAGTTTTTTAAGCCGGTACTATTTGTAAAAAAAAACAGATAACATTCTTAATCCGGATCCTCAAACTTCGTTTAAACCTTCCTTAAATAAAAAATGCTTCCCCTTGCAGGGAAGCATTTAAAGGTTGCGGAGAAAGAGGGAACGCTAACGTGCAAAACTCGATATTTCTTTATATCCTATTATCCCTGCAAAGTTACTCTTAAACCCGAAACTGTCAATAATATAGCCTGTTTTTACTCTTTGCAGTACTTTTATCCTGTTTGCAAGTATTTGTATTTAATCGTACAAGTGCCGTACATTTATTTTATATTTGTATTGCAATCAATCTTCCAATGGCCACAGTTAATTTCCTCTATAGATCCAAAAAGGACATTGCTCCTTTAAATGTACGGTTATTATTCCGGTATAATGAAAAGGATTTTGTTATTGGAGGCAGAATTAAATATGAAGTTTCCCGGCTTTATTGGACTAAGCAACATAATTTAAAGAGACCGAAAGATATTGAGGTAAGTAACCAGCAAAATGAGGTTAAGCAGGCTTTAAGTAAAATTGAGAATCATATCCTTAAAGCTTTTAAAGATACAGACCCTTTATCTGTCTCAAAGGAATGGCTGCAATTGCAAATTGAAAATTATTATAACCCTCCTGAAAAGAAAAATGATATTCCCACTAACCTTGTGGACTATATTGATTTTTATATTGATTACCGGAAACACGAACTAAAACCTACCTCTATTACAAAATACAATGTGATAAAACATAAACTCCAAAGGATGGAGGAGAGGAGGAAAAAGCCCGTTTTAATAAAGGAAGTAAATGAGAGTTTTAAAAGGGAAATGGTGGAATATTATAAATCTGAACAATATTCCATAAATACCACTCAAAGGGAATTAGGTTTTATAAAAACCTTTTGTAAACACGCCAGATCCTTAGACTTAGAAACGCACCCCCATTTGGACAACCTAAAGCTTGAGAAAGAGAATGTAGAGAAGGTTTATTTATCCTTTGATGAACTTCAGAAAATAGAAGATGTAAAAGGTTTATCTGAGCACCTTGATAACGCAAGAGACTGGCTTATCATTTCTTGTTATACAGGTCAAAGAATATCTGATTTTTTGCGGTTTAATGAAACAATGGTAAGAAAAGAGGATTATAAATACTTAATTGAGTTTACCCAAAAAAAGACAGGGAAAATAATGACTGTTCCTCTTCATGATAAAGTGCTGGAAATTCTAGGAAAAAGGGAGGGTAAGTTTCCCCGGCCTATATCTGATCAACGGTATAATGATTACATAAAGATGGTATGTAAAGAGGCAAAGCTAAATAAACTCACTAAAGGAAGCATACAGGCAGAAACAGAACCAGAAAGTGGTAAGTATCGCAAAGAGAATGGAACGTTTAAAAAGTGGCAGTTAGTTACCTCTCATATTGGTAGAAGATCCTTTGCTACTAACTTTTATGGTAAAATACCTACAACGTACTTGATTTATATTACCGGTCATAGTACTGAAACGATGTTTCTAAATTACATAGGTAAAAGCAACAAAGATTTAGCAATGGAAATATCAAAATATTTTTAACTCAGATTATGGAAGAAAAAGAAATTAACGAGAACTTATCTGTTATAACCTCCCTGGGAAATTTCGAGTATGTAATGAAGGAAAAAACAGAAGTAGGAGGAGAGAGTAATTACCATTATAGAAAAATAATAAAACGGTTCTCCTCAGATTTAAAATATGAACTAGAAGAAAGCGATTATTTGGAAGAAGAGGTAAAGGATCTCAAGATTTTTGTGCGCCAGTTATCCAATATGATGGAAACAACAACTGTTCTTTTTAACTACTCATACCGTCAAAGGCGGGAAAATAAACCACTTGAAAATAATTTTAATATTGCTAAGCTGAAATTAAAAGAGATATTAGATTCACTTATGGAATTTGGCAGTATTATTAAATACTACGAAAGACAAGGGGAATATTTATTAGCCTTAAAAATGAAACATTTCTGTTATGATAGCTACAAACGAAGTCTTAAGGTATTAGAAAAAAAGATAAGTATTAAAATTGGAAAAAGCACTTTAGCCGAAGATTTTGCAACGGTCCAAAAGCAATTAAAGAAAAGCACTTCTGCAAAAAAAATCGGATTGTTAAAGGAATTAGAGTCAACCGGGGACAGTAATGTTACTCCTGAAAAACTCGAATTAAAAAAGAGTGAGGAGTATAAAACCTTTACCTGGTTTAAAGTAGGATTGACTTTTGCCACAGGCGAAGCGCAAAAAGGTTATAATAACCACCAAAATTATACTCGTTTAGCTTCAGAGCTTGGATTTAAAGATACAGATAGACCTTATTTTTCTGAATCCTTCAGCGCTTACAGTACAGATTCTAAAAACATCTTTGCTCAACCGGTAAAGCTTGATTTGCTTCTGAAGCACTGTAAAGAAAACAACATTCCTCTAGATCCTGATTTCGTAAAAAGATTACCCAATGAGATGAAATAATTATCGTTTTTCCTCCAAATCCTGGCAACAGTTGCGCAACGGCTATCGAAATATTCTCATTGTTGATTACCAGGGCTTTATCTGCTGCCATTCCCTAAAGTTTAAGGTACTGCAACGGCTAATCAACGGCTGCCGCAACCGTAAAACAAAAGTATCGCAACAGGCGGTTGCAACCGTAAAAAATTTGTACAACTATGAGTTCTAAGTTTAATATTCCTAATGGCATTATGTATAACGCTTATTTTATATTGTGGAAAGACGCTAATTATGTAGAGGAGTTTTACAAAAAGAGACTTGAAAGTTACCTGTATAATTACAGTCACGAGAAAAGCACTAAGGACGATCACTTAAAAGACGGTAAGCTGTATTTTTCCGGAGTTACCAAAGACGGCATTGAGATTACAGAAAATGATTTTATACATTATGAGATAACTAGATTAAACCTGATCCCGGAGCACCTTTTGGACTTTGACGGAAAAAAGAGGGTAGATTTCTATAGACAGTTTTTACAGAAAAAACTTTTTAGTATCCTGTTAGGGAACACTAAGCCATTACCACAACCGGAGATAGATCTAAAGGGGAAATTTATTGATGAGACCTGGTTTAAAATTGGGTTAACCTTTGCCACTGGACAAGCTCAGCGCCTCTATGAAGAATATAAAGACAAGAGAGGCCATTTTACTAAGGTTGCTACTAAATTAGGATTTAAATCAACTGATCGTCCATATTTTTCTCAGACTATACATAACAGTACCGTAGATAATAAGAACCTATACTCAGATCCTGACAAACTAGAAAAAATATACACCTACTGTCAAGTCAGAAATATTACAGTATGTTCTGATTTTTTATCTCAGTTATCATCTAAATAAAAGCCTATCAATAAACGGTACTGAAACGGTACTGGTACGGCAAAGAGTACCAAACCAATAGACGCAAATTTGACCTATAACAAAAAATATAAGTCAGATGAGCACACTTCAATTTATCCAAACTTCACCCGAAGAATTAGTAGAATTAATTAATGACCGGGTAAAAATTCAACTTCAGAATTTTAAAAAAGAATTTAACCGCCAGGAAGCAGATGAGGAGCTGTTAACCCGGGAGGAAACTTGTAATTTTTTAAAAATAAACAGCTCGACCTTATGGCATTGGACAAACAGTAAAAAAGTTACAGCTTATGGTATCGGTAATAGAAGATATTATAAAAGAAGCGAGTTAATTAATTGTTTAACCCAACTGCAAAAATAAAAGGCTATGAGTACTACCAATACCCAAAGCCTTAATAAGTTTCACGAGGCTAAAGATAATAAATTTAAGGCACAACTAAAGAAAGTTTACCAGGCTTTTAAAGAGAAGCCTATGACAATGAAAGAAGCAGACGTTTACACCGGTGTAATGCGGGAAAATATCTGTAGATATGTAGATATGCTTTTAGACCAGGAGCGTATTGCAATAAGAAAAAAGAGAAAGTGTAGTATTACAGGCTATCCTTATGTAAATGAGTACACCGGGGACCCTTCACTCTTTCCAAAGTCTAACCAACTTAAAATGTTTTAGGCTATGGAAGAAAGAAGAATATCATATTTCAAGAACTGCAGGGCTAAAACTCCTGAAATAGTAACCATTGAGGCTGCTTTACATTGGATCAAAACAGGATCTTCCAAAGATGCAATTGAGAAAATAAGAGAAGCTAATGACCAGCAAACAAAAGATCTATTTAAACAAGATCTTCCAGCCGTTACCTTTGGAGGTTTATTTGAAGATAGGAGCGGCTTACTAGAGGCTTCAGGATTAGCTTGCTTAGATTTCGATAAAGTAGAGAACCTAAACGAACTTTCAGAGCGTTTAAAAGCTTCTGAATACATTTACTCCTTTTGGATTTCTCCCTCCGGAAATGGCATTAAGGCATTGGTAAAAATTCCTGTAGTAAAAGATAAAGAGGAATACCAGGAATATTACCGGGCTATTTTAAAGCATTTTAAGGACCTGCAACCGGATATAGCAACAAAAGATATTAATCGCCTTTGTTTCGAGAGTTACGACCCTTATTTGTATGTGCAGGAGGAGGCTATAGTTTTTAAGGAGAAACTAAAAGTAAAGCCTAAAGAAAAAACTGTATTAGAGCCTGCCTCTAATCTTCCAGAAGGAAAAGTAATTGACAGAATAATTAGCTGGTGGGTAAAGAAATTTCCCTTTGCACAAGGGAACCGGAATAACAGTCTATTTGTCCTGGCTTGTGCTCTTTCAAACTTTGGAATTAGTAAAGCCACTACAGAGGATCTATTCTACTCATTTGAAGATAAAGATTTCCCGTACAATGAAATAAAACAAATTATAGATTCAGCTTATAAGAAAGCGGATTTTAACTCTCAAAGCTTCCCCCAATGAATGCAGCACTAGAAAAAGTAAATGATAAAGTATTTGAGTTGAAATATGGCAAAGCTGAGGTTTTTTGGTATGAAAACTACAACTCAAGCAAAGGGTATAAAGAATACCACTTAAAAGAACCGGAACTAAGATTATACCTGAAAAGAGAGGGTTTTAGAAATTTTGAAGGCGATCCTGTAAAGATAACCGGGAATATTGCCAGAAAGGTAACGTCTGAAGATATCTTTAAGCACACTTTGAAATATGTAGAGAGTTTTGAGGAGGCTGGCCTGGAGGCTATGTTTATTAAGAAAGGAGAAACCTTGCTCTTAAAGAATAAAGCAATAGTAATTTCTTTACCGGAATGCGAAGTTGAACCACTGCAGGACACAAAAACCAAGAGCTTCAAATATTATAAGAATGGTATTGTAGTAGTAGAGGCTGAAAAAGATTTTCAACTTATTCCCTATGAAAAAGCCAAAGGTTTTATTTGGGAGGACACTATAAAGAAAAGGAATTTTGAGATCCTGGGAGATGAGGAAATAGAAAAGGCAGTTTTTGCCAGGTTTATTAGGAATGTAACTAATAATGAAGATCACTTTAATTCCTTATGTACTGCTATAGGCTATTTGATTCACACCTATAAAGACCAAAGGAAACCTATAGCTATAATTATTAACGATGAGAACTTAATAGATGAAGGGAAACCAGAGGGAGGAACCGGAAAAGGATTAATAGTTAAGGCTATAGCACAAATTGTGGAGAAAGCCTCTTACAACGGTAAAAATGCTGATTTCAGTAATAACAAATTTGCTTTTCAGAATGTAGAAGATACTTCAGCAATTATCTTAATTGATGACGCTCCTAGAAACTTTGATTTTGAAGCTTTATTTAGTGTACTTACAGATGATTTACCCATAGAAAAGAAGCATAGGGCGGTTAAGGTTATCCCGTATGAAAGAAGCCCCAAATTCGTAATTACAACTAACTACACCATAAAAGGCGATAGTTCAAGTTTTAAGAGGAGAAGGTTTGATATTTTTCTTAATAATACCTATTCCTCCGGGCATACTCCTGCGGATGATTTTGGAGATGAATTTTTCCATAGTTGGGATGAGAAGGAATGGCAATCATTTGACCTCTTTATGATGGCCTGTTTACGCTCTTTCTTAGCATTAGGGTTAACACCTTATGAAGATGAAGGACTTCGGTTAAAGATGCTTAAAAATGAAACTTCAGCGGATTTCTTTGAGCTTATGGAAGAGGATTATAATATAAAGAACATCCTTTTTACTTACATATCCATAAGAGAAAAGCTTCTGAGTATTTACGGGGAAAAATATTACTTCCTGGAGAAAAACAAAAAGAAGATCGTCGAATGGGTGGAAAGATATGCTAATCACAAAGGCTATACTATCCAAAAGAGCCGGAATGGAGATGGTAGCACCTTCCTTTTCACTTAATCCTATGTATGAGGTGTAGGAGCAATGTAGGAGAAATGTAGGAGAAAACCCCGTATTTACTAGTCTAATGTATGAAGTGTATGTATTTCAATAATAATGCGTATGAAAAAGGTTAAATATTTTATAAGAGAAGTATTTAGAAAAAACATACACCTCCTACATAAATGCAGATAAGAGCAAACGGCCCTTTGTTAACCTGAGATCTTTTCCGACCAGTACGCGCACACGCGAGGCATTTGGTTATTCATACAAAATCAAATAACGCCAGGATCTTTTAAGTAATCAAGTTTTTCAAGTGTTTTCTTACATAGTAAAGGCCTTGTTTAAGTTGTATAAAGGTTTTGTAACGGTCATAGGAGGCTAACGAATCAAAATCGAACCAATACGCGCACACGCGAGAACCTAATTATAAATAAAGATTTTTCTAAAGTCACTACACATGTGCGAGAGAAGAAGGAAACAAGACCAGGAGTAAATTTTTAGACAAGCCTAAAAAAACAAACGTATAACTAACGAATTGTAGAAAAAAATTCTTTATCACCATTTAGAATGATTATAAATAAGATTAATTGTGTATCTTTATTAAACCCAATGTTAAACTAACATAATCTAACGAATGCCATTTACTTCAGAAAGCGCAAGAGAAGCCGGTAGTAGCTCCACGAGGAAAGGAATGCCCAACAAGACTACACAGGAAATTAAAGAAGCTTACCAACTTCTAGTAGAGAATAACTTGGAAAATATGAGTGCATGGTTACAGAAAATAGGAGAAGATAACCCAGAAAAAGCCTTCGATGTACTCATAAAAATGAGCGACTTTGTTATACCGAAACTATCACGACAAGAGCTAAAAGTAGAGCAGGATAAATTAACCCCTGAGGAGAAAGATCAACGAATTGAGCAATTAAAAAAGAAGCTATTAAATAACCAGGAATTGTAGTATGGCACACGTATTTAAAATAGTAAGAAAAGAATATCAAATTGCAACAGACGGCAGCAATTACACCTTAATTGATAACCTGGAGTTTATTAGTGATCCTTTTACAAGTTTAGAGGAATGTAGACAAGCTTCCCTTATTAAAAGTAATGCACTGGTTACACTTTCTCCGGCGTATGTTGCACGTTTCATGGTAAGATATATTGGGACTGAAACAAATAACCATTACTCCTTTTCTAATTACAATACATTATGGTTTGCTGTTCACTATGATGGTAATTCTAATTACATTGAAAATATAAAGCAAAGGTTTAGAGAGATACAGGATAGAGAAAGACCTTAATAAATAAAGTTCAAAACTTATGACAGGCTATAAATTTAAGTTTATAATAAAAACGGATCAGGGAATAGATGTACACAATTATACAAGCCCTGTTTACTCGGGTATAGATAACACACTTAACCCGATGTGGAATAATTTAAAAAACCAAGAAGCCTGGGCACCAGCTATAGAGCACTGGAATAACAAAATAAAGGAAATAGGGCCTTTGGGGTATTCAGAATTGAGATTATACAAGGTAGTTGATGAGGTAGAAACCCTATTTGCCTATGGGGGTATGATATCTACAAAACACTTCAGAGAAGTGCATAACTTAGGGGGGGTCGAAAGATTAGCGGTGTGGTGAAACCAAAAAAAAAGGGTAAAGAATCAGGTTAAAATCTCACCAATTTATTTACATAATATTCCACATTAATTTCTGGATCTTGTCTGTTTGTTCCCAAGTTGGCTATTTCGGAGTGACCGTGCCACTGATTTCGGTTCAAACAGTGCCACTTTGAAAGATACTGCAATTATATAAAAAATTAATGTTACTCGTTTTTTAAAACTCCTTTTCTTAATGATTCTCCTTTGAGATCTATCCTGTGAGAGGAATTTACAATTCTGTCCAGGATCGCATCGGCAATAGTTCCTTCCCCGATAATATCATACCATGCAGATACCGGTATTTGAGAGGATAGTATAGTAGATGTTTTATTGTAGCGGTCATCTATAATATCCATTAAGGTCTCTCTTGCGTGATTATCGAAGGCCTGAAGTCCAAAGTCATCAAGGATGAGTAGATCTGCTTTAAGTAGTTTGTTGAGTTCTTTAAGATAGGTTCCATCAACTTTACTAAGTTTAAATTTCTTAAAGAGGCGAGCTGTATTGGAGTATACAGTTTTATATCCCATAAGGCAAGCCTGATGCCCTAATGCCTGGGCTAAATAGCTTTTACCAACACCGGAGGCACCGGTGAGAATAACATTTTCTCTTCTGCTTATAAAGTCCAAGGATCCCAGGCGTACAAACATATTCTTATCCAGATTACGACTGGAGGTGTAGTTCACTTCAGCAAGACTTGCTTTCTGCCTAAAGTTTGCTTGTTTAAAAAGACGGTCAATCTTTCGGTTCTCGCGATCCTCCCATTCGTGGTCTGCCAGTAGTGCCAGGTATTCATCGGCAGTAATATCGTTTAGTTGATTGTTGTTCACGTACTGATGATGTAGCTGGGCCATAGCACCCAATCGCATTTGTTTTAATTTTTCAATAGTTTGATTGTTATTCATATTTCTGATTTAAATGAGTTTTACTTGTAAGCAGCAGCACCCCTAATGTTTTGATGGGATGGAATATGGGTCTTATCTTCTTCAAGGTCCTGGTAAAAGAGGGAGCTTTGGTCGAGGTTGTTTTCTAATATCTTTTTGATCCGCTTGTATGAAGCCGCATCTGCCTGCAAAGCTCTTTTACACGCATTGTCAAGCCTCTGGGAACTGTAGGACTTGTGAAGCATGATAAGCCCCATCACCCGTTTGTAACCTGTTTCAGGATAGTCACTGTCAGCAAGGATCTTTTCTACACAGCTCACTACGTTAGCCCCATGCGCAGCGGCTTTGTTTTTAAAGTATTCAGGACTCCAGGAGGTATATCCTTTATGGGTGCTACTTAAGTGTTCTGTATTTGTGGTGTAGGTTCCCTTAACAGGATTTCGCTGATGCAGGGCAATTCGAACGTGGTTATAATAAACCTCTACCACACTTTTTGTATAATGGATCAGAGTCTTTTTGCCGATGTATCGGTAAGGAACGCTATAATAACTTTTATCTGGAGAGAAGTATACATATCCCATCTTCTGAACCTTTGCACGTTTATAATCCTTGATCTCATAGGCAGATGTAGGCAAGGGTTTTAGGTATTCCCGCTCTATGGATTGAAAGAGTTCCCTGCGGCTGGCTTCCTTTCGCTGGAACAGTAAATTATTATAGGTAACAAGCAGGCGTTTTATCTCCCGGTTTAGATCTTTTAAGGAGAAGAAGGTCATCTCCCGCAAGGGATAATAAATCCGTTGATAGACCAGGTGGACTGCATTCTCCACCAGAGCTTTATCCTGTGGAGCATAGCTGCGGGTGGGATTGATCACACAGTTATAATGGCGGGCAAAGTCTTTAAAGCTTCGGTTGATCTCCGGCTCATATTTACTTGCCCTGGTCACTGCAGATTTTAAGTTATCTGATACAATGGCTTTAGGCACACCTCCATAAAAATGTAATGCATTACCGCAAGAAGTGATAAGATCCTCCCGTTTCTGGCTTTGACTAGCCTCTACGTAAGTATACTGGCTGTTAGGAAGGATAGCAATAAATACTTCTACGGGAATAAGTTCTCCAGTGTCTTTATCAACGATATGCAGTTTTTTGCCCGTATAATCAATGTACATCTCATTACCTGCTTCGTGCTCAAGTTTCATAGAACCTTTGACCTTAGCATATTTACGCCGGTAATGCTCCATAAACTGCGTGTAGCTATAAGGCTGGGAAGCATGTTGTGCATATTCCTGATAATGGTATAAAAACGTAAAACCAGGATGATTCCGGGCCTTATTGACCCCTTCAAAGTAGAGCATCAGTTCATCATGCCGCTCATTATCAATAGTGGTAAGTGAAGGAAAAAGCGCATCCAGGCGTACATTATCAAAGGATAGTAGTTCTTTAAAAGAATAGTCACTGGCCTTAAAAAGCTTCATGTAGCTGTTGACAGTGTTTCGGGAGATGCCCAGAGTAGCACCGATTTTACGGTTACTAAAACCATCCAGTTTTAAGGTAATAATTTGTTTTAAGTCCATCGGATCAAGGGTGTTGGCCATATCTTATTACATTTTTTGCAACAAGATATTACTTGATCTTCCAAAGTGGCACAAATTGAACCGATACGACTGGCACAAAACGAACCGTTATGGTTCCTTGAATTCCGGAAGTGGCACAAATCAAACCGAAATGACTGGCACAATTTGAACCGTTATGATTTTCATTGCTGCCAAAAAGTGGCACAAATCAAACCGAAATGCCTGGCACTAACCGACCGAAATCACTGGCACAATTCGAACCGAAATAGCCACATGTATAGCATTTCCATTGTATTTGAAAAAGGGAAAGTAATACTCTCAGGAGTGGAAGTATTAAACATGGTATTACCATCATTAATGATTTCTTCAGTAAAGCGATATTTATTAGCACTTATTTTTTGCCAAGTACTACTTACAGTTGTTTGTCCTTCAAATACTAATTCTTCACAGCTACCATCTGAGTTTAATTGATAGGATTTACTTTCATAGTTTCCGTCAGCTTTAAAGGTAATACGGCTTCTTTGGTAGCACTCGTCATAGGTTGTCACAATGGGATTCGAATTAGAGGGATATTCTGTCATTTCAACTATTTTCCAAGTTCCTATAATTGGATCTTGAACACTTTCAGGAATACTGTCCTCTGTAGAACAACCTACCAGGGAACAACATATTAATAATAGCATGAATAATTTCTTCATAGTATTTGATTTAATAAGCAATTTGGTAGGGTAATTTTGCTCAGAGAATTTAAGGAACTAATTTAATAAAAAAAGTAACCTTAATCGGCCCCGCCATCTTTATTGAGGATTATTTCCTTTCTTTTTCTCTTGGTAGCGTTTTGCACTCCTTTCGAAAAGTTGAATAATTTTCCTTCTCGTTTCCTCTTCCTGTAGTTGTTTTTTAGTCATTCTCTTCGGCTTAGGCTCTTTATCCAATCCCTGGATTAGCTTAACAAGCTTCTTTCTGCCCTCTTCTCCGATTCGCTCCAAATGGGATTCATTATACCAGAATATATCTTCAGCCCTCATTAATGATCTTTTCTATAAATTGCATCTTTGGTATTCTGTGGGTTCTGCCGAAAAATTCACTTTTAATCTCCCCTTTGTGTATCTTATGAAGGATAGTGTTTTTGTGAACTTTAAAGTATTCTGCTGCCTCTTCTACTGTCATACAGGTGTTATTAGCATCGTATAGTCTTAATGCTTCAAGATTAGCTTTAACTATATCTCTATAATTCACTGATGAAGCTGGGGAACTATTATTTTTTTGATTGAACATCTGAAACAGTTTCTTTCTTTGGTCCTCATCTAAATTTAATATTATGTCATAACAGCTTTCAACCTTCATAGAATGGATAATTTAGATTAATTTCCTTAAGCGTTGTTCAATGGTATATTCAAACTCCTGCTCCTTAGTCATTTTCTTAGGCTGAGTTTTTTTCTTCAGGCTAGATACAAGCGTTCTAAGCTCGTTTACATCTATATTTTCCCTTTCGGAAATAATAATTAACAAGTCATCTGTAGGAACGTGTTCCCTGGTGATTTGTTTATAAGGATCCATAGATTTACAAGTTTACCTCTAAGCTACCAATATTAACCATTTTTCCATCTTTTTTAATATAAATAGCCTCTTTGTTATCTTCTTTAGTAGGAATAAATAATTCTCTTATATCCACATCCAGAACCTCAGCGATATTCTTTAAAAGCTCAGGTTTGGGAAAGGAATTACCACTAACAATATTAGACATTGATACAGTACTTACACCTACTTTCTCAGCAAGATCTTTCCCGGTTACATTCTTTTCTTTAAGAAGCTCTTTAATCCTCAGTATATCCATTTTTTACAGTTATAGTTTAATTCAAATATAATAAATTAAAGTGTAGCATAAATAAAATTAAAAATAATTAAAGTAAAACTTGTTTAATATTAAAGTTATGCATAAATTAGCGCTATAATAATTAAGGCAATACTTTAATAATGACATCAAAAGAATTTAAAACCGCAATCTCTGAAGCAAAAGAAGTTTTAAAAGGTAAGACCCTTATCATAAAGTTTGTGAATGGTGGGAAGATCCAAAAACTAAGTTTCTCCACTCTTAAAGGGTTCGGGAATGCAATTTTAGCACTGGAAAAATTAGGAGCTGGTTTTGGATTCGTAAAAGCAGGGAATCAGTTTGTTCAAAGAGGTATTTATAAGCCTTCAGAGTTTCAAACCGTATTAACCAGAGGAGTATGGAATGAAATTACTTTCCTAGCTACAACAGTAAAATAATAATAACCAATTAAAGATAGAAATATGAAAACTACAAAAACCACCTTCAGATCAAAAGTATTTAACTGGGCACATGAGCTTGTAAGAAGTACAGGTAAAAGCTTTGCAGTTTGTTTAGCTAAGGCCTGGGCCTTGTATCGTTTGCGTAAAAGAATGGCAACAGACACGGTTAAAATCGCATTTGAGAAAGCGGATGGCAGCCTCAGAATTGCCTATGCTACTCTTAAAAATGTAGCGGATAAGATCAAAGGTACAGGAACACCAAACTATAAAACCCTTACCTATTTTGATACAGAGGCCAACGGTTTTAGATCCTTCAAGGTGGAAAACTTTATAGCTGCTTATTAATTAACCCGGGGGTGTAAAAGCCCCCATCTAAAAAACTCAAAAATGAAAAGAATAAACATACACCCGGTGGCACTTGTGATTAGTGTGGGAATGGTAATTTGGACAATAGGAAATATAATAATTGAAGGTATTCCTTATTAAAACGTAAAGATATGAGTCCGGAGTTTACAAAGTGGTTAGCAGACTACAGGGAGTTTAAAAGGAGCTGGAAAAGTTACACCTGTAAAGAGAAAAGAATCCTTTTAAATGACTTTCAAGAAAGACTATACGAATTAGATAACAAACCCTTTGAGATATGAACCAATTAAACCACCTTTTTACAGGGTTTTCCACACTATTCGACCCTGAATCCTCCACTGAAGAAAAAGCACGGGTAAAGGCAGCTATTCAAAGCAGGGTTGAAAACAACCTAGACCTTATAAACAGAGTATCAAAAGAGACAGAGGTTAATTCCTCTCACATAACAATAAACTATTAACTAAATCTTACAATTATGAGAATACCAACAGATTTTTGCGTGAACCAACAAAAAGAAACTATTGTACAAATTTTGACAGATCACATAATCTTTGAAAGGATCTATACAGGAATGCAGGAGGTAACAAAGGCTGCAAATCCAACCTGTGAAGATTTTGACCCGGTACATTTTTACAATGGCTTTGCAAACGCCTGGATCTTCTTAGTAGCTTATGAACTACCGGATGAGGTTGAGGAGGCTTTAAAGGATGAACTTTCAGATATCTTTTTTAAATACTTCAGAGAGGATCTAGCTAAACCCTATGACCAAAGGAAAACAGCCATAGACCTGGCGAATCATATTTTTATAGACTGGGAAACCACAATTGATAAAGCTGAAAGGAGGTTGAGAAGTGCATAAAAAACACCTCTCATTTTTTTAATAGAAAAGCCATTAAGCAAATACACTTAATGGCTTCTTTATTTTACATTTTTAAAATCTACTCAAAACTTAAAATTCTCGTCCTTACTTTATCTTCTATAAACTCCACTCTTACCTCCCAATAACTCCTAATCATAGCCCCAAAACCATTTTGTGAGTCCACATAAGATATTACATAAAACGTATCTCCTTCCCGGTTTATTTCAGCTCCCCGAATGCCTGGGAAATCGGCTGTAGATGGTGCTTTTAATTTCGATTTAATCGCTTTCTCCGCATAAATAAGAGCATAGGAATCAGTTCTTTGATCTTCTGGTTCTCCATCAACAGAAGAGCCAATTAAACCTATTATAAATATCCCTATGATTAATATACCAACAACTTGTAGACAACCTTTCATATTTCTTTAGATTAAAATTATTTACTACAAGTTATTCTTTTAAAAATTTAGGCTGTTACGGAAAACCACATAATAGGCTATTTTATAAAAAAAATGTATGAATCACTGGCATCTACGCATACCCAATAAACTTGTCACACCATATTTTAAAGCGACTTTTTACTTTCGTTTTCTAAGCCTCGGACCCCTGTCCTTTTTTTAGATCAGGGCAGTAAATACCTTGGCTTTCTGAGTTGTCCTTTTCCTATTGGAAAGAATAATTCACATTAGATAATTAACCTTAATAATTGAACTATGTCGCTGTAGATAGATTATTTATCGAGGTGGAATAAGGGCATGTAAAAGGTTTTCAATTTATAGATTTTCCCAATAAATTTTGAACAAAAGAAGATGAAATATAGCCTGAAGCAAATCAACCGTACATTAATCGTACAAACTATAAAGAATTAAAACCGTAACTTCTGTATTATCAGCGTGTTACGGTTTAGTCAAGCGGAGAAAGAGGGATTCGAACCCCCGGAGGTGTGACCCTCAACAGTTTTCAAGACTGCCGCATTCGACCACTCTGCCATTTCTCCTTTGAGTGCCTCATCAGGTATTCCCTGATTGCGGCTGCAAATATAGAAAGCTTTTTTCTTTTCAGCCGAATTTTTTTGCAGTTTTTTTTAGATTTTTTTCTCTGCCAGTTTACATTTTTCGACCTGCCTAATGTTCAGCTTCTTAGCAGGAGGTTTTGAAAGTTAGCCACAGGCTTCAAAAGAAAAATATCCTATACCAAATCCCGGGGAATAAATTCTACTGGAACCCGAGGCCCGTTTTGATACCGGTTTTTCAAGGTTGCATTTTATACTCTTTTGTTTATGGACTTTCTTTAATTTTCGGGGTTTGAATAATTTGCTCATAACTATTGGGACTTAGGTGAATTTTTCAGGAGTCAGACCTTACCAGTCCGGGGCTTTTGGGCTTTACAGCCGCAGGAGTTTCGGCCTCACTTTCTTTCAACCTTTTCTTCCTCATCCTGCTGCTTATTATTCGCAGGTAGAAATAGCCTATGATACCGGCAAGCATGGAAGCTGTTAGTATCCCAATCTTGGCCTGTACCCTATAGGTTTCATCAACGAATGCAAGATCTGTTATAAAAAGGGACATGGTAAACCCAATCGCGGCCAGTAATCCTATCCCCGAAATATGATGCCAGTTCACTCCTTTGGGGAGGTCTCCCAGTTTTAGAAAAACCATTAGCCTGGTAAATATGATAACCCCCAGAAATTTACCGATAATAAGGCCAAGGATCACGCCCAGGGCTACAGGACTATGGAAGAATTGAAGAGACTCTGCAGTAATGGTTACCCCGGCGTTTGCAAAGGCAAAAATTGGGAGAACCACGAAACTTACAAAGGGATGTAAGGCGTGCTCAAGACGTTGCAGGGGAGGGGTTGCATCCTCTGCCAGGGAAGAGAATTTTTCAATAGTATGGGAAATTTCCTGCTCTATCTCGGGTTCACTCTTTTTCCTGCTTTGTTTTATTTTTTTAATTTCATTGGTAAGCCATTTCACTTTTCGCAGAAAAACCGGGGTGTCTATCCTTTTGCTGGTAGGAATTGCAAAAGCTGCAAGAACTGCCGCTATAGTGGCATGTACGCCAGAGAGCAGGATTGCCAGCCATAAACCGCCAATTCCCATCACGGCATAAAATAAGGTATTGCGTATACCAATTTGGTTGGCAGCTATAAGTATGAACAGGAAGAATGCGCCCATTGCAAGGCTCTCGATGGAAACTTCAGAAGTATAGAAGAATGCGATCACCAGTACCGCCCCAAGGTCATCTACTATTGCCAGGGCAGTTAAAAAGACCTTGAGGGATAGAGGTACTTTGTCCCCAAGCAAATAAAGGATCCCGAGTGCAAAGGCAATATCTGTAGCCATTGGAATACCCCAGCCGCTTACTGCAGGGCTTCCGGCGGTAAAGAAATAATAAATAAGGGCAGGGAAAACCATTCCTCCAATTGCTGCTGAAATAGGCAGGATGGCTCCCCGTACTTTGGAAAGCTGCCCGTGCATGATCTCCCTTTTGAGTTCCAGGCCTACCAGGAAAAAGAACATAGACATCAACCCGTCATTGATCCAGTGTAGTATGTTTTTTCTTATATAAAAATCATTGAACCCAATATGAATATACTGCTTCCAGATACTATGATACCCTTCTGCCAGGGGTGAATTCGCGACGATCATAGCCAGAAGGGCAGAAAAAATAAGAAGCAAACCTACCGAGGTTTGCCTTTCTATAAAATTCTTAATGGGGAGTAACAGATAGATATCGAGTGTAGATTTTTTCATATCGACTATTTTGGAAAGGACTTTTTCACCTGTTTTGCTACAGTATGTCCTACAAATTTATCTTAATACCCGGGGAGAAAATATGACAATTGTCAGGTTATAATCACAGAAAGATCGGAAAAAAACCTGTAATAATTTACCTCCTTAGTCAATAATAATTTGATAGCTATCCAACAATCCCGCAATATTTTGAGAAGAAAACCTGGCGCGGGTTAAGCTGTTTTTTTGGGGGTTGATAGAGAAGTTGCGGGCCAGCCTAAGATCGGCCTTTTTTAAATTTGTATTCTGAAAGATCGCGCCATCGAGATCACAATCCTTAAATACCGTTTGTTCCAAATTTGCTTCTGAATAATCCACCTGCGTGAGAACACAATTTATGAACCTGGTATTTTTAATTTTCAGCTTATAAAAAGAGGAAAAACTAAGGTTGCAATTTGTATAGCTGAAGCTAAGGAGAAAGGGATCACACTCCTCAAACCTCAATCCCATTAATTTACAATTGGTAAAAGTGACGTCCCGGAAGGTGGTTCCTCTCAGGTTTATATTGCTAAGGTCACATTCTATGAATTCACATTCGCTGAAGACGGCTCCCGCGAAGCTCATAGAAGTAAAATTGCAGGTTTTAAAGGAACAGGAATCATACTCTGCCTCCCTGAAATTTTCAGGAAAAGATTCTGTTTGATAGATTTTATCTGCAATAAGAGGAAGGTTCATGAAATGGATAGTTGAAAAATCTAAAGATATGATTTATTGACGTAAATGGAAGAAGGGGAGGGGCAAAAGGAAAAAATATTCAGCAATTAAAATAAATACAGGAAGCTTAAAATATGTCAATTTTTATCATATTTTTAACACTAAAATAAACAGGATTCTAACAGAGGATCCAATTTTATCAATTCACCTAAAACCTTCATGAAAAGACACCTTTTTCCTCCCCTGCTCCTGTTCCTTTTACTCTTAGTTTCCTGTGAACCTGAAAGCAATAATCCGGAGCCTACAGTTATTACCCCTCAACTTCTGGCCTGTGAAGGAAATTTTATAATCAGGAAAACCCTGGATACAGAGGATCTAAGGAATTGTTCCTCTGTCACAGGATCTATTTATATAGACACAGAATATTCCCAGGGAGTGATCCTGCGCGATCTCAAAGACCTGAAATCTATATCCGGAGACCTGGAGATCAAGGGTAAAAATATAACTCATTGGGAAGCTTTTGATAAGCTGGAGGAAATTGGCGGTAATCTCACGATCGGGAATTTGGAGGAGGTCACTACCTTAAATCTTAAAAACCTCAAAAAGATTGGTGGAGATCTTATAATATATGGAAATTCCAACCTGGCCAATATCGATTTTCCAGTTCTTAAGAGTATTGGAGGGAAATTCGAATATAGGGATAATTCCACCACTATGGATTTTAATGGTTTAAACTCCCTGGAATCTATTGGTAATATTTCCTTTATAAACAATTCCGGGATCCAGAGTATTAATGGGTTTGGCAAATTAACCCGCTTCAATTTTCTCTATGTTTTCAAAAATCCAATGCTTGAAGTGATAAAGGGCTTTACGGCTTTAACCGAAGTAAAGGAAATGAGTATCCTGGAAAACAAAAAATTACGAAGCATTGAGGAATTTTCTGCTTTAAATATTATCGCCCAAAACCTGAACATGGAATCCAATTCCCTGCTGGAAGGGATTAGCGCTTTTGATAAACTTAAAAACATAGGGGGAGTAACCAATATTTCCGGTAATAGGGTAAATTTTGAGAATTCCTTTCCGGCTGTTGTTTCACTGGGGCAGGAGCTGTACATTATCAACAATATACATCCCGGGAAGTTTCACAGCTTTAGGTCCCTGGAAAACTTTGGAGGACAGTATTTCACGGTAAGCTATAATGAGTTTTCTTCCTTCCACGGCCCGGATAAACTGGCAACAGCAGAGACAATAGCTTTCCAGGGTGGAGTTTTTGAGGAACTTACGGGATTTGAAAAATTGACATCTTTGAATGGAAGGCTGGAAGTATTTTCAAGTGAAGGAGTAAAGAATATAACAGCTTTCAAAAATCTTAAGATTGTAGAGGGAAACCTGCAGTTCTATTATAATAAAAATCTAAAGGATGCCACTGCTGTCCTAAATTCCATAGAACGCATTGGAGGGGAATTTCGCATGACAAATAATGGTGTCCTGGAAACTATTAATGCAGGGGAGCAGTTAAATTCTATAGGGAAGGAAATAGTCATTTCTGAAAATCCTTCCCTCTTAAAAATTGAGGGTTTTAATGGGGTGACAACGGTAGGGGAACATATGCTTATAAGATCAAATCATAAGCTGAAGGAGATGAGTGCTTTTAACAATCTGCCATCCATTGAATACCTGTATATAAGCGAGAACACGAATATGACTTCCTTTAACAGTTTCGCTGGCCTTAGATCTATCACAAGGGAGCTGGTCATAGCCGGGAATGCTTTTCTAGGTCAAATGAATGCCTTTCAATCCCTTGAAAGCATTGGGACCATGCTTAGTATTGGGGTAAATGGCTTAAAGGATTTAAAGAATTTTCACAGCCTTACTAAAATTGGGGAAAGTCTATACATTTCCAATGAAAATGGCTTGAAAACTTTGGAAGGGCTGGAAAATGTCGTGTCCGGTATAGAGATCATACATTTGACAGATAACGCTGAATTAATAAATATTTCTGCCCTTAGCAATATTTCAGAAGTGTCCGGTTATATAAATATAGGTATGAATGTACGGCTATCGTCCTGTTCAATAGAATCCATTTGCCGGTTCATAAGGGGTGGTGGTGCTGTAGATTTTCGATATAACGGCGATGGGTGCAATGACAACCAGGTTGCCTTAACCTGTAATCAATAATTTCTATAAAAATACCTAAAACAAAAATTCCCGGCTTTCCCGGGAATTTTTGTTTTAAATCTATTCAATTACAAATATAAATTCATTACTGTCCGGTAAAAGAGCCTGGACCGCTACCGCTGCTGGTATATAGATCCCGGACTAAAATCCAGGTATATGGAAAACAGCACTTTACACAATTTTCAAAAGCGTGAATTTTCCTAAAGTTTTGGATCCAAAACCACTCCCAGGTTGAGATTGATATGGCCTTAGACTATATAGCAAGGCTTAAGGTACATTCGCCTATATTTAATCGGACACCAGAAATAAATTTTCCGATTCCGGTTACCGTAACGTCCTTTTATTCTTTAATATACTTCGTTAGTCCGCTTCCAAATTTTCCCAGATAGCCTGTAAAAAAATTGCTGGTCCCACTTGTCGGGGTTCGTAGATTAACTGTGGCAGGAACAGGATAACTGTGCCAGGTTTCCCCGCCATCCCTGGTTTCAAAGATTTGCGGTTCATTATAATTCACAAAAGCCATCCCGTGATGTTGATCATAAAACCAGATTTGCGGATAATAATTTTCATAAGTCTTAATCTTATTCCAGGTGCTACCCTGGTCCTCTGTTTTATAAATATCGCTGTTTGCCTGCAGGTAACCCACATTTCCAAATAATTGAGGTGCCAGCGGCCAAATATTAAAGGGGGAATAGGAGACATTTCCGTTCTCAATTTTGACCAGGAATTCACGGTCATTGGGAGCGAGGAACAAAAGGTCCTTACTTACAGCCGTTAGATCGTATACATCAATTCGGCTGATATCGGGATTTTTAAGTTGAGGATAATACTCATAAAGGTCAACTGGTATTCCGTTCTCAATTACAAGAACAGTCCCGTCATCATTGATAAGGTATCCCATGTTTTCATTTAGAAAATAAACTTTTCTAACATTGCCATGGGATTCCTGCTCTATACGGAACATTAGTTCAAAATCCCTCCCATTGTTTGTAAAATACAAACCCGGTCCCCCGTAGGGATCGTGGTAGACCAACCAGCCTATATCTTCATTTAAAAAGAAGAAAGTATCAGGAAAGCCCTGATTATATTCAATTACCGTGGTCCAGGTATAAAAACCGTCTGTTGATCTATAAAGCTTTTTATCTGCCAGTACAAAACCTGTTTTTTCGTCTGTAGTCTGGAATTGTTGAATACTCGGGAAGTATTTGGAAAGAGGGATGAAACCCACTAGCTCAATAGGATAGGCTTCCTCACCAATCATAAGGTTTAAATTCTCATGAACAGCTGTGGGGATGATGACTTCAATGAGCTCATCCTCATAGGTAACAAAATTCCGGGAAAAAATTTCGACGTCATAGCTGTCATAGATACGCTGGTCGTATTCAAATTTTACCTTATTGATTTTTTTAAGGTTTTCACCTTTGATAGAGAGGGTATCCCCAATCTTTAATCGGTGGGGAGTAACGGTTTCAATATTTGCACTGCTATTAGCAGGGGTTGGAATAGGAATTTGTGATTCTTCCTGGCTGCAACTAAAAAATAGCCATAATATCAAAAGAGGGGATAGGTTTTTCATCAAAATGACTATAGTTATAAGAATCACTAAATATCATAAGAATTAAGAAACCATTGGTGTTAAATTTAATAGATCCCCATATTATTTTTTGAAGGTTAAAAATTAGAGCACCAGTTCCCCAAACAACCTTTCAAGGGTCCCGTCAAGGTCGCTGCACAAACCGGGATGCGGCCTCGAGGTTTGGATAACAGAACTTCTTACTGCGGTAAGCCATCGAAAACGGGAAGGCACATCCATCATCGCAATTGGCCCGCCGTCCTTTTCTCCTTTACATATCTTTACAAACGATTCCAGGTTCTTCTCGATCTGGTCCAGGTCAAACTCCTCTGCCAGGCATCGAAGGCGTGATGGGTCCAAATGATACCTCACCCTGAGGAACTTTTCCTTTTTGCAGAAGATGATGATCCCCACATTCAAGAATTCCTCGCGCTCCACTCTGGGGAGTACACGAATTACGGCGTACTCATATAAGTGCTTTTCCTGCATCCTGTGCTTCTTTTATAAAATTTTCTGTGTGGGCGAGGCGGGTTAGTAAAAACCTTGTGTAAGCTTCCCTTAATTCCTGTGCACTCTCATCATAACCTTCCCATTCCAGCCAGGTATCAGGGATCAAATTGATGATCTCCCTTATCCTATCTTCTGTGAGTAGGGTCTTTGCTTCCTTATCTGCCTCTTCCAGCTGCGTTGCCTGCGGTAACAGCACATGGTCCTTGATGAGAGCAAAGGGGCTTTTTGCCTGTTTCTCGTGGTTGGTCCAGGAATGGTGAAAATAGAGGGCTGCCCCGTGGTCGATAAGCCACAGCTCCTTATTCCAGATAAGCATATTGGTATTCCTAAAGGTGCGGTCTACATTGGTGATAAAGGCATCCAGCCACACAATTTTGGAAGCAAGTGCGGGATCAACAAGGGTTACAACGGGATCAAAGGTAATAGCTCCTGAAAGGAAGTGCAGCGCAAGGTTAAGGCCCTGGCTGCCTTGTAATAGGTCCTGGATCTCCTCATCCCCTTCAGTTCGCCCAAAGGCCTCATCCAGGTTGGCAAATACCAGCTCTGGCACTTTAAGGCCCAGTACCCTGGCGATCTCCCCGCCAATTAATTCAGCTATTAAAGCTTTTACCCCATGGCCGGCACCGCGAAATTTCAATACATACTTGAAATCATCATCGGCCTCGGCAAGGGCAGGGAGGGAGCCGCCTTCCCTTAACGGCGTGATATATCTTGTGACAGTAACCGTCCTCAATTCGTGCTGACTCATTTTTTCTTCTGAATGATGACAAATTTAATCAATAAAAAGAACCACAACAGGGAAAATCCCGATTTACTGTGCTGGAAGAGAAATAAAAAATGCTGAGGTTTTTTAAAAGGATACCGGGGTAAGACCCCGGCTCCCTCTAAAGTTGGGGTACACAAAATTATGTGCGGGCTTAAGTGCTAACCAAAGCCAAACAGCCTCTCTTAAAGAGGTCATATTATCTTATAAGGGCGGGGGAGCTTGGAAATATCCAAATTGAGAACCTAATTTACATACAAAGATCTACAGCATAAAATATTTAATAAAAATTTACCAATAAGTGGTAAAACCAATGGAGGCTAAATTTTCAGGGTAAACGATATCATTCTGGAAAAAGGAGCGCATTGGATACTTCTTCATCTCAATTAGGTTGGTGAAAAATTGTTCAAAGCCTAACTTTTGGGAATGCATTGTGCCAATTTCTGAAACTTAAAACATTGTTGTCCGGGTAAAGGGTCTAGATCGCTCTGCTTCTAGAATCTAGAGCCTAGACTAAAATTCTAATGACTGAAAAAGAGCCACTTAAACTCTACTGCAATTCTTGAATATCTTCTAAACTTTTTTAGATTCAAAACCACCCCCATGTTGAGGTTGAAATGACCTCAGACTATACATAGCAAGGCTAAACGGAAATTCAGATTATATTAATCGGACAACAATGAACTCAAAATCAGTATTGTCTCTGTTGAAATATATTCTACTTCCCTTAGCTATTTCTATGCATAGTCAAAGTACAAGCTGACTCCTCACAAGGCTTGTTTTTGAATAAAAGAATTCAGGAAGGTTTACAGGGAGATCCTTTCCCCATCCTTGTCTGCAGATTCAAATATCTTTTCCACGATCTCGATATCCCTTAAGCCATCTTCTCCCGGAACCATAACAGGCTCATTATTGATAATGGCCAGGGCATCATCATCCATTTGCACTGCCTGCTGGTTTTTTCCAAAGGGTTCCAGAACTTTTCCATCGCTGGTTTTTCCTTTCACCCCGGTATATGACTGGAAGGGGCTAAGACGATACCACCCGTCGCTGCAATTTATTTCCAGTGTGTTCATACTTTCCCCAAAACTGGTGCGGCAGGATGCTGTAATGCCTTCTGGAAATTCAAGATCAAATATTGTTGTCTCATCCACTTCATCAAACATTTGCGGCCTGGTAGTGGTGTGGGTTGCAGAGACCGCCACCGGTTCCATTCCTGTGCTGTATCTGGCGGCATTAAGTGGATACACTCCCATATCATACATAGCTCCCCCACCCATATCTTTCTTAAGCTTCCAGGGGATTATATTGTTACTGTGAAAACCGGCTTCTGCCTTAAGATCCTGTATTTGTCCGTAAGGTTTGGTCTCTACCCATTTCATAATGGTTTGAGTGTTCTTCTCGTGCTGCATCCTGTAGCCAATGGAAAGTTTCACATTGTTTTTGTTACAGGCTTCGATGATCTCCCGGCATTCTGCAGCGTTTTTTGCCATGGGCTTTTCACACCAAACATGTTTTCCTGCATTGGCAGCAATTATGGAGTACTCGGCATGCATACTTACCGGCAGAACTATATAAATAACATCAATATCATCATTGTTAGCCACGGTATGCATATTCTCATAATTGTAAACATTCTTATCCTTGATCCCGTATTTTTCTTTCCACCTCGGGATCTTTTCAGGACTACCGGTCACTATTCCCCTAAGTTCACAATGGCTGGTCTCCTGCAATGCCGGCGCAAGTTGATTGGTACTATAATTTCCCAGCCCCACCAGTGCCACTCCCAATTTTCGGTTTTTCCCGGAAACCCAGAGTCCGTAAGAGGGCAGGGTAGTAGCGGCAAGGAACAACCCGGAGCGTTTGATGAATTTCCTCCTGCCCACGGCGCTGCGGGCGGGTTTGTTGTTCGGGGTTTGGGTGGGTTTCTTTTTCATGTTGTTCTCTGTTTTCTGTTTACCGTTTACCGTTTTCTGTTTTCTGTTTACCGTTTACCGTTTTCTGTTTTCTGTTTTCCGTTTACCGTTTTTCGTTTTCTGTTTACCGTTTGGTCTATTCAGATTACCTTTACTTTTTTCGAGTCTGAATGTTAATTAACCACAGAGTTACTGGAGTTTTAAAAGGAGTTTCACGGAGTTTTTTCTTTACTCTCTTCTCTCCGAATACCTTTTTCCCAAAAAAAATAGCCACGAATGCACGAATGTTTTTATATTATCCTCTATGTGTATAAATTTACCTAACTCATAACTCATAACTCTTCTTTCTTCTCTCTTCTCTCTTCTCTCTTCTCTCTTCTCTCTTCTCTCTGTTCTTATATCTTAATTCTTGTTCTTGTATCTTGTTTCTTGGTTCTTGTTTCTTTCTTCGAACCACGAAGTACCATCTCTTAAATTAACGTCCTTCAAACCAACTCCTAACTCCTAACTCATAACTAACTCTTCCCCTTCACCACCCATCCTGCAATGGTAAGTGCTCTTTTCACTTGGTGGGCAACGGCTTTTTCCACTTTATCTGTAAGATTGTCTTTTCCTGCACTTACACTTAAGCCGTAAGGATTTCCTCCAGATTCAAAGATGGTTTGATCTGTATATGAAGGTGTGGCTACAATAGCACCCCAGTGGAACATGGATTTGTACAGGGATAGCAAAGTAGTTTCCTGCCCGCCGTGGAGGTTTTGGGCACTGGTCATTCCCGTAACCACTTTATTAGCGAGTTTGCCGTTGAACCAGAGTCCGCCGGTGGTATCAAAAAAAGCGGCTACCTGTGAGGGTAAATTCCCATACCTGGTCGGAATGCTGAAGATAATGGCATCTGCCCACTCCAGGTCATCCAGCGATACTTTTTGTACATCTTTGGTAGCCTCATAATGTTCTTTCCAGTCCTTATTTTCAGCCATCGCTTCCTTTGGCGCAGTTTCCTCAAACTTCCTGAACCTCACTTCCCCTGCCCCTAAATTCTTTGCCGCTTTTTCTGCCCAGCGGGCTAGTTGATGATTTGTTCCTGTCGCACTATAATAGATAACTGCTACTTTCAAATTTTCCATAAGTCAATTTTTTATAAATATTTGTATCTGTGCACGTTAATGCACTTCAAGATAAAGGTTCTTTCAGCCTTTTGTTTTAAAATTATTATAAAACTTAAAGTCGTGAAGGGGATTGGGAGCTACCATTATTTCCTTCAGCAAAAATTAAATTTCAAAATTGGAGCTTTAAATGAATCCATTATCGGCCTGTATTTTATCCCTGAATAAATTCGCCGCTGTACCTCAATAATATTCAGCTAAAAAGCGCTATTTTTGCACATTAATTAAAGAATAAGTTAGTATGGGCAATATTGTAGCCATTGTAGGAAGACCTAATGTTGGGAAATCCACTTTTTTTAACCGACTCATCCAGCGCCGGGAGGCCATCGTGGATGCCGTGAGCGGTGTTACCCGCGACAGGCATTATGGTAAAAGTGACTGGAATGGAAAGTCGTTTTCTTTAATTGATACCGGTGGATACGTCAAGGGAAGTGATGATATTTTTGAGGAAGAGATAGATAAGCAGGTAGAGTTGGCCATTGAGGAGGCAGATGCCATTATCTTTATGGTAGATGTAGAGACAGGGATTACAGGGATGGATGAGGATGTTGCCAATTTATTGAGAAAGGTAGAGAAGCCTGTTTTTCTTGCTGTGAATAAAGTTGATAATTCAAAGAGGCTGGAGAATGCCGTGGAATTCTATTCCCTGGGGCTGGGTGATTATTTTCCCATTGCCAGTACAAACGGGAGTGGTACGGGAGAACTTCTGGATGCGATCATTGAAGCCCTGCCCGAGCAGGAAGATGATGAAGAAACAGAACTACCAAGATTTGCGGTGGTGGGACGCCCCAATGCCGGGAAATCGTCCTTCATCAACGCCCTTATTGGTGAGGATAGATATATAGTCACAGATATTGCCGGGACTACCCGCGATTCTATTGATACAAAATATAACAGGTTTGGGTTTGAGTTCAACCTGGTTGATACGGCAGGGATACGAAGAAAATCCAAGGTAAAGGAAGACCTTGAGTTTTACTCGGTCATGCGATCTGTAAGAGCAATCGAGAATTGCGATGTGTGCCTTATTGTCCTTGATGCCACCCGTGGATTTGACGGGCAGGTACAAAACATCTTCTGGCTTGCACAGCGTAACCGCAAAGGGATCGTGATCCTGGTGAATAAATGGGACCTTCTCGAAAAGGAGACCAACACCATGAAAGATTATGAGCAAAACATACGAAAGGAGATCGAGCCTTTTACAGATGTTCCAATCGTTTTTATCTCTGTGTTAGAAAAGCAAAGGATCTATAAAGCCATAGAGACAGCGGTAGAGGTATATAACAACCGCAGCAAGAAGATCAAGACCAGTGAGCTTAATGACAGGATGCTGCCTATTATAGAGCATTATCCACCACCGGCCTGGAAAGGAAAGTACGTGAAGATCAAATATTGTATGCAGTTGCCAACACCACAGCCACAGTTTGCCTTCTTCTGTAACCTGCCGCAATATGTTAGGGAACCATATAAACGATACCTGGAAAATAAACTTAGGGAAGAATTCGACTTTACCGGGGTACCAATTTCAGTTTATTTCAGAAAAAAATAACAGGGCATTAAACCTTGTAACAATAAAATGGTCTTAACAACTAATGTTTAAGACCATTTTTGTTTAATCACATTTTTTCGCACCCCCTTTAATGAAAAAAATTTTCTTCGCTGTTCTTTGTTTAGCAGGTTTACAGCTAACAGCCCAAACCTTTGAAATTTCCGGAAGAATTACTGATACTGAAACTAACCTTGCACTTGAGGCTGCAACTGTTTATGCTGAGAACTCTGCAGACAGTACCCTTGTAAGCTATACAATTTCAGAAAAAGACGGGGATTTTATCCTTACCGGCAATACCACAGCTCCCAATCTGAATCTTTTTATATCCTTCACAGGCTTTCAGCTACACAGGCAATCTATTAACCTAAGCGAAAAAATGGTTCATAGCCTGGGGACGATTCGACTGCAGGAAGCAGACAATACCCTGGATGAGGTACAACTGGTTGGCTCCCGTGCGCCTATCACTATAAAAAGGGATACCCTGGAATTCAATGCGGGATCTTTTGCCACCCGGCCCGATGCGAACCTGGAGGAACTTATGAAAAAATTACCCGGGGTCGAGGTAGATATACAGGGAAATATCACCGTGAATGGGAAACCGGTTTCCAGGATCCTGGTAGACGGGAAAGAATTTTTTGGAAATGACCCCAAGATCGCCACCAGGAACCTGCCCAAGGAGATCATTGACAAGATCCAGGTAACAGATACCAAGACAAGAGCCGAGGAGTTTACCGGGAAAGCAGGAAATCCCGATGATAAGACTATCAACATCACCCTTCAAAAGGATAAGAATAAAGGATACTTTGCCCGTGCTACAGTGGGAGGAGGTACCAATGACCGTTATGAAATGAGCGGGATTGGGAATTATTTCAAAGATAAATTCAGGGTTAGCGTCCTTGCCAGTTCAAACAACATAAACAGCTCCGGCTTTAGTTTTGATGAGGTGTTTGATATGATGGGTCGTAACGCCCGCAGCTTTTCCTTCAATAGTGGTGGAGGTGGAAGTTTTGGGATTAATGGGATGAACTTTGGTGGCGGTGCAGGTATTACCAAGGCAGAAACAGCCGGATTGAACCTCGTAAATGAATGGGGTAAGACAGCAGAACTAAATGCCGATTATTTCTTCGGAAGGAATGATACTGAAACCATGACCGTGGTAGAACGTGAAAACCTGCTGCCAGATTCCCGCTTCTTTTACAATTCTACAAGTTCCAGCAACCTGGTTAATGACAGCCACAGGGCAAATGCCAGATTTGAATATAAACCAGATACCCTTACCCGCATCTCATTTGCTCCAAGATTTAGCTCCAATACCGGTTATTCGAACCGAAGCAATAGTGCAGCTTCATCAAATGAGAACCGGGAGCTGGTAAACTCTACTGAAACTATTGACGATGAATATTTAAACAGCCAGAGCTTTAGTAACAGGCTGGATGTGATACGGCGTTATGGGAGCAGAGGAGCCTATTCCCAGCTTAATTTTACAAATAGCCACCAGAGGCAGGAAAATGATAACTACTTCTTTTCTGAAAGCAGGTTCTTTGCAGGAGAAGAAACAGTTGAGATCCAGGACCAGTTCATCGATGAGGATCAAAAGGAGAATGAATATTCCATAGGGGCAACCCAGCGGTTTGTGATGGCAGAGAAATTGTTCCTGGATGCTTCCTATAATTTCTCCTCTACCAATTCCAATAACACCAGGTATGTTTATGACCTGGACCAGGAAACCAACTCCTATTCAATTTTCAATGATCTACTTAGCAGTGATTTTGAATCTAAAAGTTTTAAGAATATACCAAATGTGGGTGTGAACTATGAGGGCCAGAAGTGGAGGGTTGGTTCTGAAATTGGTTTATTGAACACTACCCTTGAAAACACCAATTTCTTGCAGGATGTACCCTTTGATAATACCTACAACAACCTGTTCCTGCGCGCCAATGTGCGTTATGAGATTGCAAGGTCAAAAAGTGTCTATTTAAATTACAACAGCGATGCCGGGATACCATCCATTCGCCAGTTACAGCCGGTGGTAAACCGCACCAATCCGTTAAATATCTTCGTAGGTAATCCAGATCTTAGGCCCACTTTTACCCAAACCATTCGAGGGGGATACAGGAACTATGATTTTTCCAAGAGAAGCGGTTTCTTTAGTTATGCCTCTGTAACTTTTACAGATAATAGCATCGTACCCGTGACCACCACCGGGGCAGATCTTGTAAGGACCACTACCTATGCCAACGTAGACGGAGCCATTAATTCCAATGCGGGGGCTTCCTACTCCAAACAGAACAAAAAGGACGGCAGGGAATTTAGTTACCGCCTTGGTCTAAATGGAAATTATGACCGGAATATAGGATTTACCAACGGAGTGCAATTTCGTGCCGACCGTTATACGGTGAGGCCATCCATCAATTTGACTTACGGCATAGAGGATTATTTTTCGATAAATCCCGGGTATCAGTTAGCCTTTACTGAAACTCAATATGATATAATCGCCAACAGGAATGAGAATTTTACCAACCACACGGTTTCCCTGGAGGCCACCACCTTTTGGCCAAAGAACTTTGTATTCGGTAACGATATTTCCTATACTTATTTTGGGAATGTATCACCAGGGTTTGATAATACAGCATTCCTGTGGAATATAAGTTTAGGATACAAGTTCCTTAATGATGATGCCACTCTCAAGATAAAAGTATATGATATGCTCAATGAGAATGTTTCCACCCAGCGTATTGTAGGTGATGACTTTATACAGGATACTCAAAACCTTATTTTAAGAAGATATGCGATGCTTAGCTTTACCTATAAATTAAGCAAATTTGGAGGTAAAGACCCCAACCAAAGTGGTCGCAGGATGATGAGAATGTAATGTTGGAGAATAATTAATTGGTTAGTTAGTTTGTGATTGCAAAACCTCAATTCCTGTAGCAGAGAATTGGGGTTTTCTTTTTACCAGCTCCCACCGGCACCGCCACCACCAAAGCCACCGCCGCCGAAGCCGCCTCCAAAGCCGCCACCGCCTCCAAAGCCACCGCCGCCGCCAAAGCCACCCCTGCCGCCTCCAAAGCCTCCACGGCCAAGACTGCTAAGAACGATCATATCGAGAAGAGAAGGTGCCCGGCCACTCCTGCTGCCCGGCCCGCCGCCTTTTTTGTTTTTACTGCTAAGAGATACCAGGAATATTAAAAAGAAGATCCCCAGGATAAGGTAGGAAACCGGGATGCCCTGCGGTCCCTGTTGCCTTGGTCGGGAACCCTGGAAAGTCCCTTCAAGGACCTGGAATATGGCCGTTGTACCTTTATCCAGGCCGGCATAATAGTTATTATTCCTAAATTCGGGAAGGATAATATTATCGATGATATCCTTTGAGGTAGCATCTGTAAGATATTCCTCCAGCCCATAGCCGGTGGTGATAAATATTTTCCTGTCACCTTCAGAGAGCAGGATGAGAAGCCCGTTGTCTTCCTTTTCCTGTCCAATTCCCCATTCATGAGCCCAGTTGGCAGCATAGATACCTTCATATTCCCCCTCAAGGGATTTTATTGTGGCTATGACTATTTGGGTCGAGGTGGTATCGGAATAATTGATAAGCTTTCTTTCCAGCCGCTGGGCTTCTTCTGTAGTAAGCACATTTGCAGCATCATAGACACTGGTTTGACTGGATGGGCGTGGTGGTATATCCCTTTGGGCAAAAGCCACGTGGGATACGGTAAGAAAAATTAAGAATAGTAATAAGAAGGGTAATTTATTCTTTTGTAGCATTTCCTCTTGATATTGTATTTGGCAGCTCGTCTATCGCATCTGCACTCCACGGGAAATGAGCTTTTAGCTGTTCTCCCGCTTTAAGGATCCCATCTATTAGCCCCTGCTTGAAATTACCCGCCTTGAAATGGGCCACTATGATATCCTTGGTGCTTTCCCAAAAATCGGCAGGAACTACTTTATTGATACCGCGGTCGCCGTAGATCACGAAATCCCGGTCCTCTACCGCTACATAGATCAATACCCCGTTTTCATGTTTGGTATTATCCATCTTAAGGGCATGGAAAACCTCCATGGCCCTTTCGAAAATACCCTTCTCTGCGTGGGTTTTTTCTATATGAACACGAATCTCTCCCGAGGTGGAACCTTCAGCAGTTCTTATGGCTTCAATGATCTCCTCCTCTTCCTTTGCCGATAAAAAATCTTCCAGTTTGCTCATCGCAACGGTTTTAGAAATTAAAATCTACATCTGGCGCCCTTTCAGATCCTGCATCGGCTTCATAGCGCACCATTGGGTCAAACCCAAACCAGCCTGCAAAGACTTTATTGGGGAAGGTTCTTATGTATGTATTATAGTCGGTCACCGCAGCATTGTACCTGTCGCGGGTCACATTGATCCTGTTCTCTGTGCCCTCCAGCTGCGACTGCAGTTGCTGGAAGTTTTGTGTAGCACGGAGCTCGGGGTATCTTTCCACTGTTACCAGTAAACGGGATAAGGCACCAGATACTTCTCCCTGTGCCTGCTGGAACTGCTCCATTTGCTGCGGGGTCATATTTGCCGGGTCTATACTTACCGAGGTTGCCCGTGAGCGTGCCTCAATAACATCTGTTAACGTTCCTCTTTCAAAGTCGGCCGCACCCTGTACCGTTTTTACAAGGTTTGTAATGAGGTCATTACGGCGTTGGTAGGAGCTTTCAACATTGGACCAGGCGAGGCGCGCCTCCTCCTGTTTAGCTACTGCAGTGTTATTAAATCCTATTGTTAGACTGTAAATAATGATTCCAAGAACTGCAATAACTGCAACGGGAATGAGCCATTTTTTCATGTTATAAATGATTTTTGATATTGGTTAGTTCTGCTTTTACGTTTTGTAATTTTCGTATGATCTCAAAGTTACTCAGGATCTTCTTCTTTTCTTCCTTTAGGTGGATCTTGGCCCCTTCAAGGGTGAAGCCCCGTTCCTTTACAAGATGGTAAATAAGCTCCAGGTTCTTGATGTCCTGCGGGGTGAAGAGGCGGTTGCCTTTAGCATTCTTTTTTGGCTTTAAAGCATCAAACTCCTTCTCCCAAAAGCGAATTAACGAGGTGTTTACCCCAAAGGCTTCTGCAACCTCGCCTATGGCATAATATCGCTTTTCTGGTAGGTTTAGTTGCATTAATCCATAGATTGGTTTTCCTGTTGTGCCTTTGCCAGTACCTGGTCATATTCTGCAGGAGAAAGGTTTCCGTAATAGAAATTAATAGGGTTGATCCTCTCTTCATCCTTATAGATCTCATAGTGCAGGTGAGGGGCTTCGCTACGGCCGGTACTTCCTACAAATCCAATGACATCACCTCTTTTAACCCGCTGTCCAACCCGTACATTGTACTTATAAAGATGGGCATAGAGGCTCACATAGCCATAACCATGGTCTATTCTAATGTGGTTTCCGTAACCTGTAGAACGATTATCTGCCCGCTCGATCCTCCCGTCACCGGTAGCATACACCGGCGTTCCCCGGGGAGCAGAGAAATCCATCCCGTAGTGATACTTTTTAACCTTGGTAAAGGGATCTGTCCTCCAGCCGTAACCGGAAGCAATTCTTTTCAACTCCTCGTTCTTCACAGGCTGTATAGCAGGGATAGCTGCCAGGAGTTGTTCTTTTTCCTTTGCCAGATCTGTGATCTCATCAAGTGATTTTGATTGTACCACCAGCTGTTTTGTAAGAATATCCATCCTCTGGGTGGTCTCTACTATAATTTTTGAATTATCATAGCCTTCCAGGTTCCTGTAGCGGTTTATACCACCAAAACCTGCCCGGCGTTGTTCTTCGGGAATAGGATTGGATTCAAAATATAACCTGTAAATGTTGTTATCACGATCTTCAATATTTCCCAGTACATCCTGTATCTGGTCCATTTTACGGTTAAGGATCCCGTATTGAAGCTGCATATTCTCAAGTTCCCTTTTGAGGGCTTTTTCCTTTGGGGTTTCAATTTGCGGGAGGTTGAGGTAGATCACTACCAGCACAAAGGCGGCAAGGAATACACCCAGGATACTCAGGAATGCGATACCCAGTCTACGGCCTTTCTTACGCTCTATCTTCTTGTAAGAAAGCGTCTCGCTGTCGTAATAATATTTAACCTTCGCCATAAATTAAAATATACTATTTTTGCGGGTATAAGTATTGCAAAAACCTTGCAATAGCTTAAGAGAAACGCACAAAGATAAAAATTGTTTTCTCACCCTCATAATTTAAAACGCATTAGAGCTTTTTTGGTGCACCAATAATGGCAGGATAAACCATCCAAAGTGTTCCCATAAACTGTTAATTACCATTTATGAAATCTAAAGAGATACGTTCCACATACCTCAATTATTTTAAATCCAAATCCCATATAATTGTCCCTTCTGCACCTATGGTGATCAAGGATGATCCTACCCTTATGTTCACCAATGCAGGGATGAACCAATTTAAGGAATATTTTTTAGGAAATACCGTGCCAAAAAATACACGGGTGACCGATACTCAAAAATGCCTGAGGGTAAGCGGGAAGCACAATGACCTGGAAGAGGTTGGGATGGACACCTACCACCATACCATGTTTGAGATGCTTGGAAACTGGAGCTTTGGGGATTATTTTAAAAAAGAAGCCATCCACTGGGCCTGGGAACTTTTAACTGAAGTCTATAAAATAGACAGGGATATCCTATATGTATCTGTCTTTGAAGGCAGTGAGGAAGACGGTCTAGAAATGGACCGGGAGGCTTATGACCTGTGGAAAGATATAGTTCCCGAGGAAAGGATCATCCTTGGCAATAAAAAAGATAATTTCTGGGAAATGGGTGACCAGGGGCCATGTGGTCCAAGTTCAGAGATCCATGTGGATATTCGTACTGCTGAAGAGAAAGCAAAGATCCCGGGCAGGGGCCTTGTAAATGCAGATCATCCCCAGGTAGTGGAGATATGGAACCTGGTATTTATGGAATTTAACCGCAAGGCGAACGGTTCCCTTGAAAAATTACCTGCACAGCACGTGGATACGGGAATGGGATTTGAAAGGCTTTGTATGGTATTGCAGGATAAAAAATCCAATTATGATACAGATGTTTTTACTCCAATCATAGCTTCTATTGAAAAGATAACAAATTCTACCTACGGGCAGGACGAGAAGGTCGATATAGCCATAAGGGTAATTGCAGACCATGTGCGGGCCGTGGCATTCTCTATTGCAGATGGTCAACTGCCGGGCAACACCGGCGCCGGCTATGTGATACGCAGGATCTTAAGAAGGGCAATTCGCTATGGGTTCACATTTTTAGCAACTAAGGAACCATTCATCTATAAACTTGCGGCCACATTAAGCGATCAAATGGGCGAGGCGTTCCCTGAATTGAGATCGCAAAAAACCCTTATAGAAAATGTGATTAGGGAAGAGGAGCAGTCCTTTCTTAGAACCCTGGACCAGGGGCTTATCCTCCTGGAAAATATTATAGAAGGCACCACCGGCAATACAGTTTCGGGTAAAAAGGCATTTGAACTTTATGATACTTTTGGATTCCCCATAGATCTTACCGCCCTCATCCTTAGGGAACGCGGCTATGAGCTGGATGAGGCCGAATTCAATGCAGAACTTAAACAACAAAAAGACCGCTCCAGGGCAGCTTCTGCCATGACGGCGGGGGACTGGGAGATCCTGGGCCAGGAAGAAGAGGAAACTTTTATTGGTTATGAAAATCTTGAGGCCGAAGTAAAAATAACCCGGTATAGAAAGGTTGAGGGTAAAAAAGAAGGAGCTCTTTACCAGCTTGTTTTCAATAAAACCCCTTTTTATCCTGAAGGTGGGGGTCAGGTAGGCGATAAGGGGCTATTGATCACACAAACAGGAGAAGAAATTAAGATCCTTGATACCAAAAAGGAGAATAACCTTATCATTCATTTCACCAAAAGCCTGCCTGAAGATCCTTCGCAGGAGGTCATTGTAACAGTAGATGAATCAAAAAGGGCACAAACCCAGGCAAATCACACCGCTACTCACTTATTGCACCAGGCACTGCGGGAGATCCTTGGAACTCACGTGGAGCAAAAGGGCTCGATGGTGAACCATAAAAACCTGAGGTTCGATTTTTCCCATTTCAGTAAACTTAGTCCAGAGGAGCTCAAGGAGGTAGAGGAATATGTAAACCAAAGAATTGCCGAACACCACCGGTTACAGGAGCAGCGTAACATTTCTTACAATGAGGCGATCGAGCAGGGGGCAATAGCCCTTTTCGGGGAAAAATACGGGGATTCTGTAAGAGCAGTAAGATTCGGGGAATCTATGGAATTATGCGGGGGAACACATGTGCAAAACACTGCCGATATCTGGTATTTCAAAATAATTTCTGAAGGAGCTGTTGCAGCCGGGATACGTCGTATTGAGGCTATTACGGGCAGGGCTGTTAAGGCATATTTTCAGGAGGAAGAAGAAAGCCTGAAAGAGATCTCTGCACAGCTTAAGAATGCCAAGGACCCGGTAAAAGCTATACAGAACCTTCAGGAGGAAAATGCAAACCTGAAAAAACAGATCGAGGTATTGCTTAGGGATAAAGCGAAAAACCTCAAGATCGAGCTTCAGCAGGAGATCACCTCAGTAAACGGAATAAATTTCCTGGCGAAAAAAGTAGACCTTGATGCCGGGGGAATAAAAGATCTGGCTTACCAGCTGGGAGATAATAATGATAATCTTTTTCTCCTGCTGGCGTCTGAGCAGGATGGCAAGGCCCTTCTTACCTGCTATATTTCCAAAGAGCTGGCAGAGTCAAAAGGCCTGCACGCCGGGAAAGTGGTCAAAGAACTCGGGAAACATATACAGGGAGGCGGTGGTGGCCAGCCTTTCTTCGCGACTGCGGGAGGAAGGAATCCCCAGGGGATAGAAAAAGCGCTGGAAGAGGCCAGGAATTTTTTATCTGAATAAGCAGGATCAAAGCTTGCCGGGGTAGTTAATATGAATACATATGGAGTTTCGAACTCATTTTAAAATAGGACCGGAAGAACCTAAGATCGATTACTCCTCGTCGATCTTTCTCATAGGTTCCTGTTTTGTAGATAATATTGGCAGGAAGCTGGAGCAGGCTAAATTAAAAAGCCTCCGGAACCCTTTTGGGATATTTTACCACCCCGCGGCAATTGAAAATTTCCTTTCGAGAGTGGTGTCCCTAAAACCATATACCAAGGAGGAAGTATTTCATCACAATGAAAGATGGCATTGCTTTGAAGCACATTCAGTTCTAAGCAATCCTAACAGGGAGAAACTGCTGGAAGATCTTAATGAAAACCTGCGGGTTACACGTAGATTTCTTGAAAATGCAACTCATGTGATCATTACCCTGGGAACAGCTTTTGGTTACAGAGCCAGGGAAACCGGTAATTTTGTTGCCAATTGTCATAAAGTGCCGCAGGTACAGTTTGAGAAGGAGCTTATGCCGGTGGGGGAGGTACAGGAACGGCTCCATAATTGTCTTGGACTTTTAAAAACTGTAAATCCCTCTACTGCCATTCTTTTTACCATATCACCCGTGAGGCATATAAAGGATGGTGTGATAGAGAATCAAAGAAGTAAATCGCATCTTCTTGCCGCAACAGGCAACATTGTTAATGATAAAAAGGATACGTCTTATTTCCCTTCTTATGAGATCATGATGGATGACCTAAGGGATTACCGGTTTTATGAAAAGGATATGCTGCATCCTAATGCTATTGCAATAGATTATATATGGAACAAATTCATTGAGGTGTGGCTTTCCAAAGATGCTGTAGAGGTTATGAAGGAAATAACCTCCCTGCAACAGGGGCTGGATCACAGGCCTTTTAATCCGGAATCTACTGCGCATAAAAAGTTTAAGGAACAACTAAATGAGCGTATCGAAATTCTTAAAAAATCATTTCCTCAAATAAAATTTTAAGGTAATTTTAAAAGCTCCGCGGCCTAAAAGTTATTTCTCTCTTAAAGTGACATGCTTATCTTCAAAAACGTTATAGTGCTTTCAAGATATCTTATATTTTTGGACTGTTGAAATGAAAAACAAGAGTTTTTTGAGTCAACTTAACTTTAAAATTCTTGGGGTAGAATTTTGAAAAAGGTAAAAAGGATGGTGGGGGCCATCCTTTTTTATTTGACTCTAATTTATTATAATTTCAAATTTTTTCCAGGTCTAAATAAGCAGGTTTGAATGTTATTTTTACGTTTTTACATCCCCCGTTTTTACTGGCCACATATTAAATTTAAGATTTCATTAAGAATAAGAAAACTTCCTTATTTATCTGGTTAACAGAAAATTAAATATATAATAATAGTTCAATTTCTTGCACGAGTCAGATATTTTCGTATTTTTATACTGTCATTGAAACTTTTTTGAAGGACATTTTTAATGTTTTTGGATAAAGTTTTTAATGATGTTTCTAAAATTTGTTGGGGTAGATTTTAGAATTAAAGCAAATGGACGGGTGGGGCCGTCCATTCGCATTTCATATACTTTCCATTTTCTAGATCTTTCTGGCACTCTAATTGATTTTGTACCTTTAAACAAAAAAATTAATGAGGAAGATCATCCCTATTATCCTTCTTGTCCTGGCTGTATCCTTTGGATGGAAGTATTTTGAAAGCCGCAATGACCAACGGGATCAACTGGTAGAAAGTACCGATTTGATCGAGAAACAGATCAAGAATGTTGGGAAGCTGGTGGTTACAGAGGGTAATTTTGCACAGGTCTATTCATATAATGATTCCAGAAAATTCTATCTCGATATCCTATCTGCCAGGAAGAAGGCTCTCATTATAGTAAATGCAGATGTTACCGTGGCTTATGACCTTAGTAAGCTTCGAACAGAAATTGATCCCGATACCCGTACCGTGAGGATCCTTTATATCCCGGAGGAAGAGATCTCCATCAATCCTAATATTCGATATTACGATGTTACGCAGGACTACCTCAATCAATTTGAAGCCAAGGATTACAATAAAATACAGGAACGAATCAAGAAATCGCTTATGGCCAAGATAGAGAACTCATCTATTAAATCAAATGCCCAGAACAGGCTTATTAGCGAGCTTCAAAAGATATATATACTTACAAGCTCCATGGGTTGGTCCCTGGAGTATAAAGGTAATATCATCCCGAGTACAGAGGCCATGGAAGGAATTAAGCTTTAATAGGGAAATTCCATATTTAAGAACACTACTGTCTGGTAAAAGAGTCTGGACCGCTGCGCTGCTGGAATCTAGAATTTAGACTAAAATGTAGGTTTTTTGGCAAATAATCGTATACAAATTTCTGAAAAGCTTGAATTTTCCTGAACTATTTCAGGTCCAAAACCACCCCTGGTTGTAGTGTGTATATGTCTTCTACCTGGATATAATAAGGCTTAAGGAAAATATTGAATATTTTAATCGAACACCAATGAATCAAGAATTACTACTGTCCGGTAAAAGAGTCTGGACCACTTCGCTGCTGGAATCTAGAATTTAGACTAATTTCCCTGAACTATTTCAGGTCCAAAATCACCCCTGGTTGAAGTGGATATGTCTTCTCACTAGATTTGTGTGCAGGACAGTCAGGTGTTGCAAGCGAGCACGGAGTTTTGAGTTGAGATAGTTTTGAGCATTGTTTTTAGACAGTGTTACCTGCTCGTTTTACCTTCGGTCTTTTTTTCTTTTCCGAGACTGACATTACTATACTTTTTGGTTGAAGATTCTTATCGGATAACTCATTGTTCAAATTTTCAGAAATTCCAACTGCTTCCCAAATCATGCTTTGTATTTCTTTTTTTGGAAAAGACTGGAAATCCTTTAAGGAGATATGCCTTATCAACTTTCCTTTACCATTTAATTTTACAGTTTGTTTCAATTCCACTCCACGATTAAATCCGAAATTGACGTGGTCAGAATAAACAGCAATATGGCAAAAAGCATCTTTTAATTTTTCCGATTTCGAGTAGGCCAATGCGACTGCATTATAATTATCCCAAATTAATTCGTTTGCTTGCGGCACCAAATCAGTTATGAAATTTCGTAATTCCATAGTCAAAGCTTGAATTCGCTCGTCATATGGCTCCATGAATTTTTTTAACTGTGGATTTGGTTTCATTCCTCTAGTCGCAATTTCTATTTTTTGGCTTGCAGGTAACAACCCGGTTAAACAACCAAAGTCGATTCCACCAGGTCTATCCCGCCATCAATAAGATGAGCCACCCCCGGCCTTGCTTCTTTTACCTTTTGAAGATGTTCCCGAACTTCTTTAGCCAGCTGTTGGTCGCTCTCTACTGCAAGTTCATAAATTTCCACTGCCAGTAACCAGTCCCGGCTATGATGCTTTTTAAGTATATCAAAAGCGGCAGTTAGAGAGAATTTAGTGTTCTCCCCATTGCGAATATTTCTTACTGCCTGGTACAGGCTTTCAAGTTCTTCCCTTTCAGGGGTTTTCCTGCTTTTAATAGTAGTGCTGGAGATCTTATGGGTGATAAGGTCAAATGAATATGGATCTGCCGGCCCTGCAAAGGCTGATACTACTTCTTTTCCTACCGCCATATCATAGTTACCCCACTCCGGTCCAAAAAGTGACTCCCCGTTACAGGTGACGGTGCAGTTCTTTAAGCTTATTAGGATGATCTTACCCTGCAGGTTCCTGGTTCCTGTAATGATCTCGCCTTTTACCACTACACCTCCTTCAAATTCAAAAGTGATGCGTTCTCCTTCATAAATATCATAAGCTCTTAGATCCCGGGGGCTCATATCTTCAATGGCTAGGTTAATTCCTTTTAATTTACCTACAGGTGAGCCAAACCCATCGGGATGATTATGGGTTCCATGACCTACAAGTTCTTTTTCCCTGTAAGAGAGGGCAGTTTTACCGGTAGTTTGGAAATATACAGGCTGGCCGTTATGTTCTACCACCCTGGTGAAGTCACCCGAGATCTGTATTCCCGTGCTTAATTCTATGGTCCCGGTGTTTTTTGAGTTAATAAGTTTCTTTAGACCTTCAAGGCCACCCCTTCTAAGAGCCATAGTATTGGCAAATTCTTCAAGCACCAGGCTTAAATGAGCAAAATCTGGCGTTACATATAGTTGAGGCTGCGGCTTGGTAATATCAAATTCCTGCCTGGCTGCTTCTATGGTATATGGCAATTTCTTCACCTTATCTGTCATACACCATGCGCTTTCCCCTATGGAAGATAAAAGGCCGGCGCCGTAGATCTTTGGATCTTCAGGTGTGCCTATGAGGCCATACTCCACCGTCCACCAGTGCAAATTTCTAATTTGGGCCATTTCACTGGCTTCACCCATATTATTTTGAAGGTAATCCACCCGTTCTTCAGCTTTTTTTATTTCCTCTTCAGGGGTGTCCTCTGCTTCCTTGATTATAGATAAGTGCCTTATAGCCTCATACATTTCATAATCCTTTCCGCTGGAAATAGCTTTACAGCCAATTTCCCCAAAGCGCCTTAAATATTCGGCATACTCAGGATTTGCTATTATAGGGGCATGGCCCGCGCCTTCATGAATTATATCTGGTGCGGGAGTGTATTCAATATGTTCAAGCTGGCGTATGTCGCTGGCAATGACCAGGACATTATAAGCCTGGAACTCCATAAAGGCCGCCGGGGGTATAAAGCCGTCTACCGCGACCGCAGCCCAGCCTATCTCCTTAAGAATGCGATTCATTCCATACATATTTGGAATGCTGTCTATGGAGATCCCTGTTTGTTTTAAACCATCGAGATAGGAGTGATGGGCTACCTTACTTAGGTATTCCACATTCTTTCGCATTACATACCGCCACACTGCCTGGTTGATAGCATTGTATTCCTCGTAATTCTGAGGTTTTATGAATTGCTGAAGATGAGCAGGCAGCCGGTCTAATATTTCGTTGGATTCAATCTTTTCTAACATACTAATTGCAAAATTTCCTGAAGTATAAATATACAAATACCTTATTAATATTAATGTTGAAAAAACGTTGAGTACCGCCTATAAAAAAATGCCTTCGTAGGGGGAAGGCATTTATTGAATCTAACTCGTTGTACCGAAAATATTAAAAGAAATTATCTTCTGGTTCCGGGCGGGTAGGTTTCAAGCATTTTTTTCACGATCTCGTTGATTCGTTCCTGCTTCCTGTCAACTTTTTTTGCCAGGACTGCAGATCCCATACCCTGCCAAACTAATTCCTTTCTTTCAGCATCTACAAAATCAATATAGAGAGTACCTTCGCTATTGGTGTTGACGGATGTTTGCGGACCCCAGAACCACGGGTTCCAGCCCCAGCCGTATCCCCAGCCCAGGCCTCCCCAGCCCATCATGTGATGGTTGTAGACATTGATATTCTCTCTGGTCTTGGTGAAGATGCTCACAAGCATATCCGGGTCTTCAGATTTTGTGAAGCCTTTGGCGGCCATTTCTGTCTCTATAGCCCTTAGGATCCTTTTCTTGTCAAGGTCTGATATTTCAGCCTTGTCAATACCGGGTTTAAAAAAGGCATAAGTTTGATATTGATTAAAATCAACCTGTTGATCATAATCTGATGCCACCCTTACCGAGTTACAAGAAACAAATGTAACTGCGAAGAGCAGCACAACGATAGTAATTTTTAGAAATCTCATAATGAAAACGTTTTAGATTACTGGTTAAGAATCTAAGAACAAGGAATCTTTCACCATATTCGGGATTGTGATCTTAAGCTTTGGTTCCTGTTGCATTGCTCTCTTTACAGAAAATACAGCCTCTTCATTGCGGGCCCAGGAGCGCCTGGCTAAACCATTATTTACATCCCAAAATAACATGGATCGTAACCTGTCATCAGACTCTTTAGTTCCATCAAGAACCATTCCAAATCCGCCGTTTATAACCTCTCCCCATCCAACACCTCCGCCGTTGTGAATGCTTACCCAGGTTGCTCCCCTAAAGCTGTCTCCTATCACATTCTGTATGGCCATATCTGCCGTATACCTTGAGCCATCATAAATATTGGAGGTTTCGCGATAGGGAGAATCTGTGCCTGAGACATCATGATGGTCCCTCCCCAGGACCACGGGACCAATTTCACCCTGAACAATCGCCTTATTAAAAGCGGCGGCGATCTCAATCCTTCCGGAAGCATCGGCATACAGGATACGGGCTTTTGATCCCACTACAAGTTTATTTTTTTTGGCATTTTTGATCCAGTGAATATTATCCTTTAACTGGGAGTGGATCTCTCTGGGAGCCTCCTGTAGAATATTCTCCAGGACCCTGGTGGCGATAGCATCGGTTTTATCCAGGTCTTCATCTTTCCCCGAAGCGCAAACCCAGCGGAACGGACCAAACCCGTAATCAAAGCACATAGGGCCCATAATGTCCTGCACATAGGAAGGGTAGGCAAAAGTTAGTTCCTCTCCCTGTTTTGCCTGGGAGCTGATAAAGTTTCCCTGCCCGTCCCGGTGGATCTTCGCGCCCGCCCGGGATGCTTCCAATAGAAAGGCATTTCCATAATCAAAGAAATAGGTTCCCCGGGTGGTATGAGTGTTTATAGCTTCGGTTTGCCTTCGAAGGCTTTCCTTTACCGCCTCCCTGAATTTCTCCGGTTCCCGGGACATCATTTCTTTTGCCTCTTCAAATCCTATACCTGCAGGATAGTATCCTCCTGCCCAGGGGTTGTGTAGGGAAGTTTGGTCACTGCCCAGGTCTACGTAAATTTCATTATCTGCAAAATATTCCCATACCTCTACTATATTTCCCAGAAAAGCAATGGATACGGTTTCTTTGTTTTCCCTGGCTTCCTTCACACGGGTTCCAAGTTCTACAATATCTTTGATCACCTCATCTACCCATCCCTGGGAGTGACGCGTTTCAACGGCTTTAGGATTTACCTCGGCACAAACTGTGATACAACCGGCAATATTTCCCGCTTTGGGTTGTGCCCCGCTCATCCCCCCAAGTCCGGAAGTAAGGAATAAAGCTACTTCCCCTTGCGATTTCCCAATTTTCCTCAAGGCGTTAAGAACCGTAATTGTGGTGCCGTGAACTATTCCCTGAGGCCCTATATACATATAGCTACCCGCGGTCATTTGACCATATTGGGTCACCCCAAGGGCGTTAAATTTTTCCCAGTCATCTGGCGCCGAGTAATTGGGGATCATCATCCCGTTGGTTACCACCACCCGTGGCGCATTCTTGTGAGAAGGGAACAAGCCCATAGGATGCCCCGAGTAGATCACCAGGGTTTGGTCATCCTCCATTTCTGCGAGGTATTTCATTGCCAGCAGGTATTGGGCCCAATTTTGAAAAACGGCCCCGTTCCCGCCATAGGTAATAAGCTCCTCGGGGTGCTGGGCAACCGCAGGGTCCAGGTTGTTCTGTATCATAAGCATGATAGCTTTTGCCTGGCTGCTCTTTCCCGGGTACTCCTCTACAGGGCGGCCATACAATTTATAAGTGGGTTTATAACGGTACATATAGATCCTGCCGTACTTCTCCAGCTCTTCCTTGAATTCGGGCAGGAGAGCCGCGTGTTGCTGCTGGCTAAAATACCGCAGGGCATTTCTAAGCGCCAGTTCTTTCTCCTTCTTATTGAGGATATCCTTGCGCCTGGGAGCGTGATTAACATTAGGGTCATATTTATATGGAGCAGGTAGCTCGTGTGGAATTCCCTGCAAAACCAGATCTTTAAAACTCATTGGAATTTGTTTAAGCGATTACGCCTCAAAGTAGCACAAAAAAATTATAATTTTTATAATACTTACCTGCTTTTTTTACGGCTATCTTTGAAAGGTTGGGACTTAACCTGCCACTCATTCTTATATCTAAATCTATACAAAGCATCAGGAGGACAAGACCGTAAGGAAGCTAATGCCCGCTGTATGCTAAGACATTTTAAAAAGAACTGCTATGAAACACACTTTACTTTTATTTTTATTATTCCTGGGTATCATTTCCTGTAAAAGCAACATAGAGGAACAGGGAGATATACAGGGTGACGATATCACAGAGCTCAATAAGAGCCTGCAACTTCATAATTCCCGGAACTCATTAGACTGGGCCGGAACTTACAGCGGATTATTGCCCTGTGAGGATTGCAGGGGTATTGAGACCCTAATTGAGATCAAGGAAGATCAAACTTACCGGTTAATTCAAAGGCGCACGACCCGGGAAGAAGATGGCCCTAAAGAGGAGAGTACAGGAAATTTCACATGGAATGAACAGGGCAGCACTATTGAACTGGTACAGGAACCCAATATGCCTTTGCTTAAAGTGGGGGAGAACTATTTGGTGCCCCTGGATCCTCGCGGATTTGAGCTTAAAGCAGAACCCGGTAATAACTTCAAATTGTTGAAATTATAAGGATTGACATTTAGTTTCGGAAAGAATCAGTCTTCTTATCATAACCATAAGGACAATGCCTGCAGCCGCTCTTGCAGCAGTAACCTCTTTTAAGGTGGTATTGTTCGGTGAAGCACCTGTACCCTTCAGGCGTGAGGTAATAATCTCCCGGCTCCAGGGGAATATTTTTCTTAAAGGTATTCATATCGCAAAAATACAATTCTTATCTTGATCTCATGATTGTGATCGTGAACAAATATTTTATGAGAAAAGGCTTTGCCGGGATCACTCTATGGCCCTTCGTAATCCTGAGAAATAAAGGATTGAAACAGGACCCTGTGTTTTTGAATCACGAAAGGATACATTATAAGCAGCAGGCAGAGCTACTGGTGATCCCATTCTATATTTGGTACTTCCTGGAATTTATACTTAAATATGCATTTTACAAAGATCCTTACCTCACTTATCGCAACCTCTCTTTTGAACGGGAAGCTTATTCTCACGAGAGAGATCTTGCCTATTGCAGCAAAAGGAAATTATGGTCCTTTACAAGGTTTTTAAGCAGAAAAGCTTAACCAGATTAATGAAATCTTTTTAAATCTTTGCATTATGGCAACTACATTAGATCTTATGCTGAAGGATTCTCCAATAGTTCACGTCCTCACACGGCGGGAAGATGGGGTCTCACTGTATATAAAAAGAGAAGATCTGTTGCATCCACAGGTATCAGGTAATAAATTCAGAAAACTGAAGTATAACCTGGCTGAGGCACAAAAGCAGGGCCACACCCGCCTGCTTACCTTTGGAGGGGCTTTTTCCAATCATATAGCTGCAGTAGCAGCTGCAGGGAAAATTTTAGACCTGCAAACTATAGGGGTGATAAGAGGAGATGAGCTGGGAAGAGATATGGAAAGTACCCTGAAGAAAAACCCAACTTTAGATTTTGCCGCATCACAAGGAATGAAATTTTTATTTGTGAGCAGGAGTGATTATCGGGAGAAGGAAACTACAGCATTTAGACAAGATCTTGAAAAGGAATTTGGGTCATTTTATCTTATTCCTGAAGGCGGGACTAATACTTTGGCTGTGAAAGGTTGTGAGGAAATTTTAACGGGGGTAGGGAAGGATTTTGATTTTATTTGTTGTGCAGTTGGAACCGGAGGCACTATAGCAGGGTTGATCAATGCAGCTGCAAAAGACCAGAAAGTTCTGGGCTTTCCTGCGCTTAAGGGAGATTTTCTTGAGGGTGAAATCAGCAAATATACTTCAGCAACAAATTGGGAGTTGGTAAATAAGTATCATTTTGGTGGTTATGCAAAGGTGAGCCCGGAGCTTATTGATTTTATAAATGATTTCAGAAAAACATATGATATTCTGCTTGATCCCGTTTATACAGGTAAGATGTTGTTTGGGATCTTTGATATGATGGAAAACGCTGTTTTTCCTCAAAATTCCCGTATTTTAGCGATCCATACCGGAGGTTTACAAGGAATAACCGGTATGAACAAATTATTGAAAAATAAAAATTTCCCTCTAATCGATGTTGAGAATGAGATCTAAATATTTTTTTCTTCTGCTTTTCACTGTAGCTTTTCTTTATTCCTGCGGAAGCAAAAAGAAAGCCGTGACAAAGCGTGATGCTCCTGCAGAGGTGGTGGATAATGTGAGAAAGGACATGCCACCCAAACGATATGCCGATGTGGTAGAGGAATATATAGATACCTACGCAGCAATAGCACAGGAGGAAATGAGATTATATAAGATCCCTGCCAGTATTACCCTGGCACAGGGTATCCTGGAATCTGGTGCGGGGAGGGGAGACCTTACCCGCAGGGCCAATAATCATTTTGGTATAAAATGTCACGAGTGGACAGGGGACAGGGTGTATCATGATGATGACCGCTCCCAGGAATGTTTCAGAAAATATAATGACCCCAAATTTTCTTACAGGGACCACTCACTTTTCCTGGCCGAAAGAAGGCGCTATGCAGCACTATTTGATCTGGAGATTTCAGATTATAAGGGATGGGCAAAAGGTTTGCGGGCTGCAGGTTACGCGACCGACAGGTTGTACCCTAATAAACTCATTGACCTTATAGAGCGGTACCAGTTGTACAATTATGATAATGAGGTGCTGGGAGTACAACCAAGAAGGTCTAATAATCCCGTAGCCAGAAGTGCAGGCACAAGGCACGTGGTACAGAAAGGGGATACCCTTTATTCCATTGCGAAAAGATACAATACTACAGTAGAGCTTATTCAAAGGCAGAATAATCTTAATTCTACAAATATTTCAATTGGGCAGGAACTAAGCGTACCTCCCAGATAAAATTAAAATTTATGATCTATAAAAGAAGCAGCGAACTATTTGCCGAAGCGCAAAAGGTAATTCCCGGTGGGGTAAATTCACCCGTAAGGGCCTTCAATGCAGTAGGGGGCGAACCTGTTTTTATCCAACGTGCAGAAGGGGCTTATCTTTATGATGAAGACGGCAATAAACTTATTGATTACATCAATTCATGGGGGCCAATGATCCTGGGACATGCGCACAAGCCTGTGGTTGATGCCGTAATAGAAAAAGCTAAAAAAGGAACCTCCTTTGGTACTCCTACCCAAATTGAGACAGAGATCGCCCAATTGGCGGTAAAGATGGTTCCCAATATTGATAAGATACGTTTTGTAAATTCAGGAACAGAGGCCTGTATGAGTGCAGTGCGTTTGGCCCGCGGATATACCGGGAAGGAAAAGATCATCAAATTTGCCGGTTGTTATCACGGGCATAGTGATTCATTTCTAATACAGGCAGGTAGTGGTGCGGTAACTTTTGGGACCCCCAACAGTCCCGGAGTGACTGAAGGTACAGCGAAAGATACTCTCCTGGCCAAATATAATGACCTCGAGAACGTGAGGGAGTTGATCAATGCCAACAAAGGCGAACTTGCCTGCATAATCCTGGAGCCTGTGGCAGGAAATATGGGATGTATCCCACCTGCTGAAGGATTTTTGGAAGGCCTGAGAAAGCTTTGTGACGAGAATGAGATTCTTTTAATCTTTGATGAGGTCATGACCGGTTTTCGCCTGGCTCCCGGTGGCGTACAGGAAAGAATGGGTGTAAAGGCAGATATAGTAACCTTTGGAAAAGTAATTGGAGGAGGATTGCCTGTAGGGGCTTTTGCCGCAAATGCAGAGATTATGGGGCACCTGGCTCCTGAAGGGCCTGTTTACCAGGCAGGAACCCTTAGTGGAAACCCTCTTGCGATGGCTGCAGGACTTGCAATGCTGAAGGAACTGGATAGCAACCGGGAAATTTTCAACAGCATTGATGAAAAAACCGCCTACCTGCATACAGGTATTGCTGAAGCTTTAAGGGAAAATAACATTACCCACACCATTAACAGGCTGGGGTCTATGATATCGGTGCATTTCAACGATACACCGGTGGTAGATTTTGAAACTGCTGCAATGGCAAATAATGATACTTTCAGGAAATTTTTCCACGGCCTTCTTGAAAATGGGATCTATATAGCTCCCAGCGCTTTTGAAACCTGGTTTATAACAGAGGCACTTTCATATGACGATCTGGATAAAACCATCGCCGCAGTGAGAAAAGTTGCCCGCGACCTTAAGTAAGAATAGGTTAATTATAATATTTATCCTGCCGGCAGTTTCTTAATAGAGAAATTCCCGGCAGGATTTTTCTTTTAAGGAGTTTACTGTCGTTATTTCCTAAAAATATACGTGCATTCCTGGCTTGAATGTAGCCACGAATGCACGGATGTTCTTTTATATTTTCCTATTCTCGCACCATCATCCTGAGACCTTGATAATATTTTTTATTAGAGTGAAGTGTTGACGTTTGAGAATCATCAATGCGAGTCAATATTTTTGTTTGAAGGTTTTTTCTGGCCTACGAAAACTTCTCGTAAAATTTGAAATGAGAGGGGCGTTAAAAATTTTAGGCTGTTTGAGCGAAACGGAATAACCTCGCTAGAATGGATTTGCCCGCGAGTTCCTAAAATTTAGCCACCGAATGAAAAATTTAGAGAAGCTTTCGTAAGCCTAGACTTTTTTGTTTCTTTTTTTTGCAACCGACGACCAGAGGGAGAGGATTGCAGCAAAAAAGAACAAGCGGTCCTATGAAATGCCTATAAACTCGCCTGGATAATGTAAGATAAATAGAATACGTCAATGGTAGACCTTGATAAAATTTTTTTTATTAGCGTGAAGTGTTGACGTTTGAGAATCATCAATGCGAGTCAATATTTTTGTTTGAAGGTTTTTTCTGGCCTACGAAAACTTCTCGTAAAATTTGAAATGAGAGGGGCGTTAAAAATTTTAGGCTGTTTGAGCGAAACGGACTAATCGCGATAGAATATACTTTCACGCGAGTTCCTAAAATTTAGCCACCGAATGAAAAATTTAGATAAGCTTTCGTAAGCCTAGACTTTTTTGCTTCTTTTTTTTGCAACCGACGACCAGAGGGAGAGGATTGCAGCAAAAAAGAAGGAGCGGTCCTATGAAATGCCAATAAACTCGCCTGGAAAACGTAAGAAAAATAGAATACGTCAATGGTAACTTGTTTCAGGATCTAATGGGCTTAGGTGTTACCCATCTCAACTATCCCGTGTATATATCACCTCTCTCAACTCCCTGTCTCTTCTCACTTCTCTCTTCTCTCTTTTTCTTGTTTCTTGATTCCTCTTTCTCTTTCAAGCCACGAATGCACGAATGTTTTTTATATTTTGCTATTATCGCATCGTCCTCCTGAACTTGTTTCAGGATCTAATGGGCTTTGGTGGTAACCAACTCAACTACCCCGTGAATATATCACCTCCCTCGACTCCCGTCTCTTCTCTCTTCTCTCTTCTCTCTTGTCTTGATTCTTGTCTCTTGATTCTTGTCTCTTGACTCTTGGTTCTATTTATAAAACTCCTTAAACATTCCCTCTGTGATCTTAGCCGGGCGTTTGGTTTCGGCATCCAGCAGGCACCAGGTGGAAAGCGCCTGGATAAGGATCTTGCCAGTTTCTTTATTGCGGATAAGGACGTGGCGTTGTGAGGTCACATGGGTGTGTTCTCCCACATAAGTTTGCAGCAGGAGTTCATCGCCTAAAAAAGCCTGGCCCTTATAATCAATTTCGTGACGCAGCACCATCCAGATGAACTTTTGTTTAATTTCTACAGGGGCCCGTTCATTCCAGTGGCGTTTGGCAATATCTTCCATCCACTGCACATACCTCACGTTGTTCACGTGATCCAACTCATCAAGGTCCTTTTGGGAAACTTTGATGCTGTATTCAAAGATCTCTGGCGTTTGGTTCATCGTTCCACGATTTCCACCTCAAACAATTTATCCCAGTTCTTACCGGTAACATAAAGCTTTTTGGTGTTTGGATTATAAGCGATTCCATTAAGTACATCCAGGTTGGCATGCTGTGTCACCTTTTCCCTTAGTCCCTGGAAATTGATAAGGCCTTCTATAGCCCCATTCTCAGGATTAATGATGGCTACCCCGTCCTTTTGATAGGTGTTGGCATAGATCATCCCTTCAACCCATTCCAGTTCGTTAAGCTGTGTAGAGACTGACCGGTGGGTGGTTGGCTGGATAAAAGTTTCCTCGACCAAAGTCTTACCATTGAGGATCCAGATCTTCTCTGTCCCGTCACTTTTATAGAATTGGTGGCCATCATTACACAAGCCCCAGCCTTCTTTGCTGTTATTGAACTTAAAACTGCCCTGGCGCTCCAGGGTGGTTACATCATAGATCAAACCTTCACCTTCATTCCAGGTTAGCTGGTAGATCTTATCGTTGAGAATTGAAAGTCCCTCACCAAAATATTTATCTGCCAGTTCTGCCTGCTGCAGTACCTCCCCTGTCTCAAAGTTAGTCTTACGCAGGGTAGAGGAGCCGTATTGGCCGGTACTCTCATAAAGGGTGTCCCTGTAAAATTCCAGTCCCTGGGTGTAGGCTGTTTGATCGTGAGGATATGTGTTTATGATCCTGTAGGTATAGACAGTGGGCGGTATATTGTTATAGATTTTTACCGGCAGAGTTATGGTATCTGTTTCTCCTTCTGAAAATACAATGGCCCGGGCCACATGATTCCCTAGTTTAAAGTTTTGAAGTTGCAGCTGCAAAGAGGGTTCTCCTTTACTGCTCGTAATATATTTTTCCTGAAAATAAAGTGCAGCAGAATCGATTTGCCGGTTTTTGATGTTCCTTATTTTAAGTTGTACGCTTTCCCCAAGCTGAAATTCATTCTTTTCAGTCTCTGTAAAAAGAGAAAAATCAGATTTTTTTTTACCTGAATTACTTCCGCAGGAAATTAACAGGAGATTTAAAATAAACAGGTACAGGAGGTTAAGTTTCTTCATTAAAAAAGCTTGAATTTATTGCTGCTAAAATAATTAATTCAAACTAAAAAAGTCTTGCCAAATGTATCAAAGATTGTATATTTGCACCGGCAAGTCCCACACAACCAGCTCCTGCTGACTCCCCCAGGGCGGGAACGCAGCAAGGGTAAGCGGTCGTAGCGGTGTGATGTGGGTAGCTTGCCATTTTTTGTATCTGATATTTAAATTTTATCGCATCTTTGTGATCTATGAAAACAGATACTTCTTCAAAAGTTGTCCTTATCACAGGCGGATCTTCAGGAATAGGAAAATCCATAGGCCAATACCTCTCCAAACGCAATTTTAAAGTTTACGGTACAAGCAGAAACCCCGGGAAATCAATAATGCTTCCTTTTTCCTTAATAGCTCTCGATGTCACCAGGCAGGACACAATCCAAACAGCTATTTCAGAAATTATAGAGAAAGAGGGCAAAATAGATATCCTTATCAATAATGCAGGGATTGGGATTACCGGGCCCATAGAGGAAACCCCGGATGAGGAGATAAAAAAAGCCTTTGACACCAATTATTTTGGGCCAATTAATGTCATAAAAGCCGTTCTTCCACATATGAGGAGACGGGGGGAGGGGTTGATTATAAATATCACTTCTATTGCCGGTTATATGGGATTGCCCTATCGCGGGATCTACTCTGCCACCAAAGGCGCACTGGAGCTTACTACAGAGGCTTTCAGGATGGAATTAAAGGAGTTCAATATAAAAATGACCAATGTGGCACCTGGGGATTTTGCCACCAACATTGCTGCAGGTAGGTATCACGCTCCTGTGCTGGAAGGCTCCCCTTACCAAAGATCCTATAAAAACACCCTTGACCTTATGAACAAGCACGTGGACGAGGGCCAGGATCCTGAACTTATGGCAAAAGCGATCTTAAAGGTTATTGAGACCAAAAACCCCAAGGGACATTATAAGGTGGGAGAGCCACTGCAAAAATTCTCTGTTGCGTTAAAGCGTATTTTGCCCGATAAAGTATATGAGAAAATGTTGCTTAAACATTATAAATTGTAATTTTGCCACTTTCAAATCTGAATTTTAAAACAACACACACAAGATGAAATTTTTTATTGACACAGCAAACCTGGATCAAATTAGAGAAGCCCAAAACCTTGGGGTTCTGGACGGGGTGACCACCAATCCTTCCCTAATGGCCAAAGAAGGAATTACAGGAAAGGAAAATATTATAAATCACTATAAGAAGATATGTGAGATCGTAGATGGTGATGTAAGTGCAGAGGTTATTGCTACCACCTATGATGAGATCATCAGAGAAGGTGAAGAACTTGCTGCCCTACACGAGCAAATTATCGTTAAGGTGCCTATGATCAAGGAAGGTGTGAAAGCTATAAAATATTTTAGCGATAAAGGAATAAAGACAAATTGTACCCTTGTATTTTCTGCAGGCCAGGCATTACTTGCAGCAAAGGCAGGTGCAACTTACGTTTCCCCTTTTATAGGAAGACTGGATGATATTTCTACAGATGGGTTGAACCTTATTGCAGAGATAAGGTTGATCTATGACAATTATGGTTTTGAGACACAAATCCTTGCCGCATCTGTTAGACACACTATGCACGTGATAGACTGTGCAAAAATAGGAGCCGATGTTATGACCGGTCCTTTGTCCTCAATAGAAGGATTATTGAACCACCCGCTTACAGATATTGGACTTGAGAAATTCCTTGCAGATTATAAGAAAGGGAACTAATACTTTCTTACTGTAAACTAAAAAACCCCGGACATTCACGTTCCGGGGTTTTTTGTGTCAGGATATTTTTAATAGAAACTGTTAAGGAATTCCAGCACTTTCGACTCGTGATCCAGGGCGTGCAATCTTACATCACCTTTAATTATTTCTCCTGAAGGATCCAGGAAAATAAGTTTATTTAAATAGTTCTTGAGCAGCTCTTCGTTCAAAGTGAGAATATTAAGCTTATACTCAAAATTTTGGTCGTAGCCCTGGGCCTTGATAACTTCCTGCCATTCCTTATGCTCCCGCCTGTCTATGTTGATGCCTATAAAATCAATCTCAGGGTATTTTTCTTTCAGTACAGCTATTTTTTTATGTTGCCATCTATAATGAGATGGGGAGGTGGTAGACCATTGATATGTGATCTTCGGCTTACTTGAAATTTGGTTAAGAATAACTGTATCCCGCTTGTGGTCTATGAGCTTGAGCTCACCGATATTTCTGCCAGGCAGCAGGGCATTATGTATCCCTGCCATTTGTCGCAAATCTTCAAAATTGTCACCGTTGTATTCCCTCTCCTTTAAAAGTTCAAGAATGGAAACCAGGTCTTCCCGGGATTTGGAATAAACTATTCCCTGTGCGGCAAGGCGGTCAATAAAATTATTCTTGATCTTCTCATTGGGTATAAGAGAATCTGCCAGGATAATTCGTCTTTTTATGTTATTAAAATCTGCCAGATCATAGCAGCTCTCTTCTGTAATATCGTTCGCCTCGCAATACTCCAGGGATTTGGTTCTAATAAAGTCATCGATGAAATGAAGATATACATAGTAATCTTCAAGGGCTTCATCATCCAGGGAGATCTCTTCCCTGTAGCTGTGAAAATCCTCTGGTAATAGCTTTATGTCTTCCCTGGAATATCTTCTAAGAAGGTACGCATAGCGTTCCCTAAGATCATAATATTCATAATTGATACTAGCATTTGCGAGTTCAATAAATTCCGGCGAAAATTTATACCGCCTGTTAAGCTTATCGAGGTATTTTTTTCGGCTCTCCCTTATCGAATCGGTTTTTTCCACAAATTCTGAAGGTCCCAGCTTGTAATATTCCAGGATCAAATTATTGTTCTCCTGGTTTAAAAGATACATTCGGTTGAGATAGTTGCTCTTTGCTGCCCCTTTCCCGCTAAAGTTAAGGGATTCATCAAATTCAAGAGTATTAAGCAGGACCAGGGTACTGTCGCCCGGCTCCATGTAAGTAATTTGATTCTCAGGAGGATGTTTAAATACATATAAGCCCTTCTCAGCATCTGCAATTTTTCCTCCAAACCTGTTAGTATTATCGAGGTAAAAAGTATCTACGACCACATCCTTTTTAAGCAGGACAACAAATTTACTTGTAGGATTTACGATCAATCCTCCAAAGTACATATCGCTGCTGGTGGGTTCATTGTCCTGGCATCCCGTAAGGGCAAAAATAACGAGCAGGGCAAGAATGACGTGGAGCTTCATGAGGAATTATGGGGTAATTGCTAGTAAGGGTTACAATTGAGCAAATGTAATTTTCGGTTGTCTGCTAAGGTGTTAAGCCGGCGTTAAAAGGATTATTTAAACTGTTAATCTTTCAGTGTTTGTGCAATTATAGCTACTTTTGCAAAAATTTACCAGAAGAAAAGAAAATAATATATGCTATCAGTCTCAAATCTTTCTGTACAGTTTGGAAAAAGGGTGTTGTTTGATGAGGTGAATACCACCTTTACCCAGGGAAATTGTTACGGAATTATAGGCGCCAATGGTGCAGGAAAATCAACCTTTTTAAATATCCTTGCAGGAAAATCTGAACCTACCAGTGGAAGGGTGTTCCTGGAGCCGGGAAAAAGGATGTCTGTCCTGGAGCAAAACCATAACCTTTATGACGACTATCTTGTATTGGAAACGGTTATCATGGGTAATAAACCTTTGTATAAGATCAAGAAGGAGATGGATGAGATCTATGCAAAAGAAGACTTTAATGATGCCGATGGGGAAAGGGTAGGTGTATTACAGGTAGAATTTGAAGAGATGGACGGGTGGAATGCCGACAGTAATGCAGCCTCACTTTTATCGAACCTGGGTATCCAGCCAGATTATCATTACACACAAATGAAGGACCTGGATGGACAGCAAAAAGTACGTGTGCTTCTTGCACAGGCACTATTTGGAAATCCCGATGTGCTAATTATGGATGAGCCTACCAACGATCTTGATTATGAGGCGATCGTGTGGCTGGAGAACTTCCTTGCAAACTATGATAATACTGTGATCGTCGTATCTCACGACAGGCACTTCCTGGATTCGGTTTGTACCCATATCTCAGATATTGACTTTGGAAAGATAAATCACTATAGTGGTAACTATACCTTCTGGTATGAATCTTCCCAGCTGGCTGCAAGGCAACGATCGCAGCAAAATAAGAAGGCAGAGGAAAAGAAAAAGGAACTACAGGAATTCATTATGCGATTTAGCGCCAACGTGGCAAAATCCAAGCAGGCCACCTCCAGGAAAAAGATGATCGAGAAACTTAATATTGAAGAGATCAAACCTTCAAGCAGAAGATACCCGGCCATTATTTTTGAAAGAGAGAGAGAGGCAGGGGACCAGATCCTCAATGTTGAAGGCCTGGAAGCTTCTATTGAAGGAGAGACCATATTCAAGAACGTGGACCTGAATCTTAAAAAAGGGGACAAAATTGTGGTATTCTCAAGGGATTCCCGGGCAACCACAGCTTTCTATGAAATTCTTAACGGCAATCAAAAACCGGTAGCAGGAAAATTCCAATGGGGTATCACCACCACTCAATCTTATTTACCACTTGATAATTCTCAATTTTTTGATAATGACCTTACATTGGTAGACTGGCTTAGACAATGGGCAAAAACAGATGAGGAAAGAGAAGAGGTTTACATTCGAGGATTCCTTGGTAAAATGATCTTTAGTGGGGAAGAGGCATTGAAAACTTCCCGGGTACTCTCCGGAGGTGAGAAAGTAAGGTGTATGTTGAGCAGGATGATGATGATGCGTGCGAATGTATTGATGCTCGATGAACCTACCAACCACCTGGACCTGGAATCAATTACGGCTTTTAATAATTCGCTTAAGAACTTTAAAGGTACAGTGCTATTCACCACTCATGACCACGAATTTGCACAAACAGTAGCCAACAGGGTGGTGGAATTAACACCTTCAGGTATTATTGACAGGTATACTACTTTTGATGAATATATGGATGATAAAAAGATAAAGGAACAACGAGATAAGATGTATGCGGTCAACGCGTAATATTAAGACAGATAAATAAAAAAAGGAAGGGCATTGCTCTTCCTTTTTGGTTTTATAGTCCCGGGTTTGTTGTTTTCCGTTTACTGTTTTCCGTTTTCTGATTTCTGTTTTCCGTTCAGTGTTAAAAGTTTTCCGTTGCAATCAGTTACGCGTCCAGATTTTCCACTCTCCACTCTTTTCAACCTGAAACCTAAAACCTACAACCTACAACCTTTCCCACGTCCAGACTCTCCACTTTCCACTCTCCACTCTCCACTCTCCACTCTTTTCAACCTACAACCTACAACCTACAACCTACAACCTACAACCTACAACTTACAACTTACAACCTACAACCTACAACTTACAACCTACAACCTACAACTTTTTTCAAACCGACAACCGCCAACCGACAACCGCCAACCGCTTCCCTACACCCTCTGCACCCCCTTATAATACTTCCAAAGATCATAAATCCCGAAGATCACAAAGGCAACAGCCAGGATGTAACTAAAGGTCTCACTTTCCGGGGAGGCGGAAAGGTAATAGAGGCGATAACTACCATATCCCAGGAAGATGATCCCCAATATCAGGTTCCAGATGTTGTTGCGCCCTGCAGGTCTTCTCTCTTCCCGCGGGGAGGTGGTTCGGTTACTTCTTTCATCCGGCCGGTTTTCCGGAGTGTTCTCCTTATGCTCCATCTTCAAAATCTTCTGCCTCCTGGTAATCATCAGGAAAGGTGGATTGAGCGATTTTCAAGGCCTCGTCATAATGGGAGTTGATAACAAAAAGCAATACCTGTCCTCTCATGCCGCCGCCAAAACCGGCTCTGAGGCCGGAATCAAAATCATTCCTTACACGGGAGGAGATCCCCGCTTTGTCAAAGATCTCCTGGAGATATTGGACATTGGGTTCAGATCCTGTATATACGCGTTTATAATTTTCTTCTGTACTCATAGTTAGTATAGTTGTTAAACTAAGGTACATATTCACAATGATAAGGAGCAGGCTTTTAAAAAGAGTTTAACGTTCTAGGCGTTATAGTATTTGCTTTGCCAAATGGCTGAACTAAAATTCTTTCCGAATTTGAAGCCATAGAAGATCGCCAGGGCGGTAACCCATTTGAACATAAAAAAGAAAATGATAAAAAATTCAGTTGTGGTTTGCTGTGGGCTGAACATTCCCTGTGGCACCAGGAAGGTTAAGAATAAACTTAAGAGCAGCAGGAAGAACATAAAATTCTCCAGTTGCCTGAAGGGCCACATAAGAAGTTTCCTGAAGGGATGCAGGTCCTTGCCCCAGGAGTGTATCAAATAATAGTAATCATTACCAATAGGAGCAAAGAGCAAAGGATCATCGGCATTCTCCAATTTAAAAAGAGTTGCCGGAGCCATGATGCGAAAACCCCTTAAGGTGGTGTGATGTTGCTTTTCCAGTTCCTTGATCCTGCTTATGGCCTCATAGGGCATCTTGGCTTTAAAATAGGCCGAATTAAGGAAGCGCAGCCGGTATTCAATGCAGGTCTTTTCAATATCACTAAGATGGAAGATCCTGTGGCTCTCCAGCTTATCAAGATCGAAATCATTGGAATCATTCCCGTCACCATCCTGAAGCCTGTTGGTAATTTCCATATCCAGCCCGGCTTGTTTTTCAAAGATCTCCCTTACCTGTGCAAGTAAAACTTCCTCAGGGATTCTCTTCCTGCGTGCTTCCAGGATCTTATCGGGTATATGGGTGGGCCGCAATTTCATCATCATCAAACTTGGAAAACTACTAATTTAAAGAATTGATACTGAAGAAACAAAGGGTCAATTCCAATAGTAGCTGTAATTTAAATTTTGAGTTTTGAAACAGCTGTTAAAGTAGTGCCAATTCTCTATTAATTAAGAAGCGTCCAAACGATGTCTCTTTTACTTTGAACTAACAAAAAAAAATAAGCTATGAAAATTTTTAAACTATTTACAATCGTAATGATGGCCGCTGCGCTTTCTACGAGTGGCAATCTTTACGCACAGAGCATGAAGGCCAACAAGAATATTGTTGAGACAGCTTCAGGCTCTGCAGACCACACCACGCTGGTAGCAGCAGTAAAAGCTGCAGATCTTGCCGGGACCTTGCAAAGCGAAGGGCCTTTTACAGTATTTGCACCTACCAATGCGGCTTTTGAAAAATTGCCTGCAGGAACGGTCGAAACCCTTTTGAAGCCGGAGAATAAGAAAATGCTACAGGATATTTTGACCTATCACGTTGTTGCCGGTGACCTAAAGGCCGGGGATGTGGTGGCAGCCATTAAAAAAGGTAACGGAACGGCTACACTGGAAACAGTGAATGGAGGTTCTATTACTGCTATGATGGATGGAAACAATGTTAAGATCAAGGACGCCGCAGGAAATGTTGCAACAGTAACAGCTGCAGACCTAAACCAGTCTAACGGAGTGATCCATGTACTGGATACAGTTTTATTGCCAGGTAATTAATTATTGTTTAGGTTTTTTACTGAAGAAAAAAGGCACTTTCTTAATTGAAAATGCCTTTTTTTGATTTTATATGGGAAGGGAAGGTTTACCTTAGTTCAGCCTGTAGTTCCTTTTCAAAACGTTGCTGCAACTTCTTCATCACCTTATCTACCTGATTATCGGTTAAGGTCTTGTGCTCATCCTGGAACATAAAGCTAACTGCGTAGCTCTTTTTGCCTTCCGGAAGATTTTTCCCCTCGTATACATCAAAGAGGTCTACTTCTTTAAGCAATTTCTTTTCGGTTTGCAGGGCTATTTCTTCTATTTGATGGTATTTAATATCATTATCCAAAAGCAGGGCAAAATCCCTTCTTACAACCGGGAATTTTGGAATGGCAGTGAATTTGATCTTCTGTGCTTTTGCGGTTTCCAGCACCAGGTCCCAGTTAAGATCGGCGTACAACACTTCCTGTCCTATGTCAAAATGTTTCAGCACGGCTTTCTTCACCACCCCAAACTCTGCCAGTTTCTTTTTTCCGAAATTAATGCTAAGCCCTTCTGAAAATATATCAGATTTCACTTCTCCAAACCCGGGTTTCGTTATTCCCAGTCTTTCGAATAGCTGCTGAAGGATTGCCTTAAGGAAGAAAAAGTTTCCGGTAGAAGCGGGGGAATTCCAGCTTTCACGGTGGCGGCCCCCCGAAACAAAGATGCTTAAATGCTTACTTTCTTCCCTGCTGCCCGGGAAGTTATGATAGGTTTTTCCAAATTCGAAAAATTTCAGATTTTCCTGCTTCCTGTTAAGGTTATAGCTCACCGCCTCCAGGCCTGAAAAAAGTAAGGATTGCCTCATTACTGAAAGGTCCTGGCTCAATGGGTTAAGAATATCCACATTATACTCCTCCTTTACCTGCTCGCTTAATTTAGTATAAGCGGGGGAAGTAAGGGAATTTGCCATGGTTTCATAAAACCCCTGTCCAACCAGCTGGTTGGAAATGATATTCTGCAGCTTATAATCTTCAAATTTGGTAGAGTTGGAAACCGAAGCATTGAACTTGGTGCCAAATTCTATATTATTATAGCCATACACCCTAAGGATCTCCTCGATCACATCGGCCTCGCGCTGTACATCTACGCGGTAGGAGGGAATGGTAAGTCCCATTCCGGTTTCGGTAACATTATTCACTCTAATTTCCAGGGAAGCCAGAATAGACTTTATAGTCTCCTCGGCCAGGTTCTGCCCTATTAGCTTATTCACTTTTTCAAAAGTTAGGAACACCTGGAAGTCCTCGATCTTCCTGAAGTACAGGTCATCAATATCACTGGTGATCTCTCCCCCGGCCATTTCCTTAATAAGAAGGGCAGCCCTCTTTATTGCATATTCAGTTATATTAGGGTCTACCCCTCGCTCAAACCTAAAAGAAGCATCTGTACTCAAACCATGTCTTTTAGCGCTCTTACGAACGCTTACAGGATTAAAGTAGGCGCTTTCAAGGAAGATCCTGGTGGTATTCTCAGTCACCCCGCTACCAAGTCCTCCAAATATCCCTGCAAGGGCAAGAGGTTTCTCTGTATCACAAATCATAAGGTCCTCCTCGTGCAGTTCCCTTTCCACTTCATCCAGCGTGGTGAATTTTGTACCTGCGGGAAGGGTCTTCACGTGTATCTCGTTACCGGCGATCTTATCGGCATCAAAGAAATGAAGCGGCTGCCCCAGCTCGTGCATGACGTAATTGGAAATATCTACAATATTGTTCTTGGGATTGATCCCAATTGCTTTCAATCTATTCTGAAGCCACTTAGGAGACTCTTTTACAGTGATACCCGAAATTGTGAGTCCGCAGTATCTTGGCGCCAGGGATGAATCATCCACGTGCACCGGGATCCTGAAGCTCCTGCTGTCAACATGAAAACTGCTTACAGAAGGGGTTATTAGTTCCAGGCTGAGGTCCTGCTGCTGGTATCCTGCTTTCAGGTCGCGGGCAACTCCCCAGTGGCTCATAGCATCGGCACGGTTTGGGGTAAGGCCAATTTCAAATACGTGATCATTCTCGATCTCAAAGATCCCGGCTACCGGCATCCCGGGTTGCAGGTCATCCTGCAGCACCATAATGCCGTCGTGGCTGGTTCCCAGTCCAAGTTCGCTTTCACTGCAAACCATTCCCTCGCTGGCTTCCCCGCGAATTTTCCCTTTTTTGATCTCCCATGGCTCTCCCTTATCATCATAAAGGGTGGTTCCTATAGTTGCCACCGGCACTTTCTGGCCTTCGGCTATATTTGGTGCCCCACAGACAATTTGAAGTAATTCCCCGTTCCCGGTATCTATTTTACAAAGCTGTAACCTGTCAGCATTTGGATGCGGACCACAAGACAAAACGTGTCCGGTCACTATACCTTCCAGGCCTCCCTTTATGCTTTGGAATTTTTGAATACCTTCCACTTCCAGGCCAAGATCTGTAAGTAAATGTCCGGTCTCCTCCGGATTATTAGGAAGTTTTATGAATTGCTTAAGCCAGTTGTAAGAGATTTTCATCAAATGAATTTTTCAGGGAGCAAAGATAGTATTACTAATGGTTTTGGCATAATTGAAAATTGAATTTAGGGCGGATGTTGGTGTGTTTGTGAATGGAGAGATGGAAGGGGGAGGGGTAGTTGGTTTGTTGCGGATTGATTACGCGGATTTATGCGGGTTGCGCGGAAATGTTCGAGAATCAAAGATGCCTCTCCTGAGCTCCTCTCATTGGTTTTTAGCTAAAGATCATTTGGAGCAGGAGAATAAAAAAAGGGCCCGAGGGCCCTTCTAAATAATTTGACTAAAGAGTTTTTTGTTATTCCTCTTCGTATTCCTCATCATCCTCACAGGCATTTTCCTTATTGAATGACTCTAATAGATCTTTAATAGCATTAATCTGATTGTTATCACTAATGTTTTCTGAAATTGCATTTTCAGCATCTTCAATAGTAGAAAGTATACTTGTTCCATCCACTCCGTTTGCAATATTTAAAAGAACGGCAATTAGATGCTTTTTCATTAAAGCAAGCCGTCCAACATTTCCGCTTGCTTTTAATATTTCTTCTAGCTCTACTTGGGAATATGATGTGCCAGCTATTTCTAAGGAGCCTACTGGATACATATTTTCTTGTCCACCAGGACTATTAGGGCCGTGGTTTCTCCAGTACCCCATCCCATATGTACAAGTTTGTTGGCAATTTTCAACCTCAATCCATATCTCGGTAAATCCGCCACCCCCTATCTTATATTTCAGCAGATATGATCCGGGCTCATTCCACGTTCTAGTAAAGGATTCATTTTCACTTGCGGACTGGCCAGCCTGAAATATTTGTACCCACTCCTCTGTAGCAGGATAATACTCTTGAACTTGTAAATTGGTTTTAATGGCAGCTGTGATGCTAAACGTGGCCTCTTCTCCAGCACAAATTAGTTCTGGAACATTAAAAGATTCTACAACATTAGATTTAACACCGGCCCTCATATCAGCCGTTACTAAATTGTCTGTGGAATCTAAAGACTCTACACTACATCCTGTCATTCCTATTGCAAGGAAGGTTAAATAAATAAGTTTTTTCATATCGATTGGTTTTACATAAATAGAGTGGAAAATTAATTAATTTTTAAGGTGCTGGTTGTCAAATTCGTAAATACTCGTTAAGAATTTAGAATTAATCGACCAAATACTTAAAATAGGTGTTTTTACCCATTGCATTGATTTTCAGCAATTCCAAAAGCTGTAAGAATTTAATTTTTTCTTAAGAATTTCTGTAGGATAGAGGCATCGATGAAAGGTAAAAAAAGGGAGGGGTGGAGCTGAGACAAAAATTGAACTTCAGAAATAAAAAATGGTCAAAAAAAAAGGGCCGGAGCCCTTTTTAATTCTTGAAAAAATCTTAGCTATTATTCTTCCCAACAAACATCTGCGTGAACAATAATTACTACCTTCCCGTCTTCATTCATATCACCGCTGTTAGTATATTGGCCTGGTCCGGGTCTTTTTCCGGTTGGAAGTGCATCTCCAACAAAGGTGTGCTGCCCTCTAAGTTCATAGTCACCAAGCATCACAATCTCTGCGTACACGCTGTAGTCAGGATTATAATGAATAATTACATTTCCAACGTGAGTGCCTTTTGAGATCTCATTTTGTCCTGCTCCTGCGTAAAGAGGATAGGATTCCTGAGCAGTGTTAACATCGTACTCCAAATACCAACCCCAGTTTGCGGGTCTTGGATACACAGAGTTTAAAGTACTGTCATCATCGCTGTACATATAAGCCGATTCGCAAATTTCTACAGGCTCCTCTACAAGAGGTTCACATTCCTGAATGCAGAAAGTAAAATAGCGCCAGGGATGGTTTTCATTTCCTGCAGTCATGTCTCCTGCCCAATGTTCTCCACCATTCCCTTTAAAAATAGCCCAGGGTGCAATGTAAAGACAGTTATCATCAAAGTCGGCAAAATCTGAAAGCGGAAATGTGAATTGTGCAAACCAGTCACCTCCAACTTTAATGACCTCCCCTAATTGCCCCGGTGGCAATTGGCCACCACCATTGGCCGGGAAATCTTCAAAGTTGTCCACGATTTCAACCCTTGCCTAGATAAGTCCCTCAGGGTCGTGGCTCATAAAGCGGACGATTAGGTTGTCCCGGTCATTAAACACATACACATTCCCCAGGTCCCCAAAGGGATGAGAGGTGGTCTCGCCACAGGGATCATCCTCAAATGAGAGGTTTACCTCCATAATACCATCCATAGGCTCAAGGCCTTCATTGTCGACTGTACAGGAAGTTATTCCTGCAAGAACAAAAGCTAAAAAGATCAATTTTTTCATAATGGTTAAATTTTATAATTCAAACATAAATTTATGTCAAAAATTTCCTGTAAACTTTTGATAATGAGGAAAGTCGTTAAGAATAAATTAATAAACGTTGAAATGCAGGGAGGAGGTCCTCCTGTTTTGAAAATGTAAGCGACTTTTGTGACAAAACTTACAATTCTACTCTTATTTGTAGGAATTTTTATAGCAATTTATCGGTAGGAGGGAAAAAGAATAGGGTGAACGGGAAAAATACGGGAAATCCCCTATATTTTACATTCCGGTTTAAACCTTAGAAAATGATCTTGCAATACCTGGAATAGAAAAAAGGGCCGTAGCCCTTTTTTAACCCATTCAAAAAATTTATCCTAAAAATACTTCGGTACCAAATGAGAAACAAAGTTTACTCCCCAGGTAAACTTTCCTCCTCTTTATTTTAGAAGATCATTGGATTACTCTAAAACTAATTCTTTTAGGAATAACTTAAGAGGTTGATTATCAGTTATTCGATAAAGTTTTCGATAATTCGTTGAAATACCTAACTTATGTAATTCCAGATATTTTTATTAGTCCTTAATTGTAGGAATGTAAAGTTTATCATTTTATTTTCAGGGGCTTTAAGCTCCGGGTCTTTAGTTAAGGTTTGTTTTGCGTAGTACCTGGCGCTCTGAAGGATCTGGCTGTCCTTCACAATATCGGCTATTTTTAAATTCAGCACTCCACTTTGTTGGGTACCCATAAGGTCCCCTGGGCCGCGCAGTTTTAAATCTACCTCGGCGATCTCAAAACCGTCACTGGTTCCCACCATGGTTTGAAGCCTGGTTTTTGCATCCTCAGATAGTTTGTGGCCGGTCATCAAAATACAATAACTTTGCTCTGCACCCCGGCCAACCCGGCCGCGCAACTGGTGCAGCTGGGAAAGCCCAAACCGCTCTGCGCTCTCAATGATCATTACACTGGCATTGGGAACATTCACGCCCACTTCTATAACGGTGGTGGCTACCATAATTTGAGTTTCCCCCTTAACAAACCGCTCCATTTCATAATCCTTGTCCGCCGGTTTCATCTGCCCGTGAACTATGGATATCTGGAAATCGGGCATTGGAAATTCCCTCACCACACTCTCATAGCCATCCATGAGATCTTTATAATCCATGGTTGCCGATTCCTGGATGAGGGGATAAACAATATAAACCTGTCTTCCCTTGGCGATCTCATCCCGTAAAAATTTGAAGACTTTTAATCTGTTGCTATCATACCTGTGTACGGTTTTTATTTCCTGCCTGCCGGGTGGTAATTCATCAATGACGGAGACATCCAGATCGCCATATAAACTCATCGCCAAAGTTCGCGGAATAGGGGTGGCGGTCATCACTAAAATGTGAGGTGGCAGGACATTTTTTTTCCATAATTTTGCCCTTTGTGCAACTCCAAATCTATGCTGCTCATCTATAATTGCAAGCCCCAAATTTTTAAATTTTACCTTGTCCTCAAGTAAAGCATGGGTGCCAATTAGGATGTCAATTTCTCCATTTTCAAGTTTTTCATGAATTTCCCTTCTCTTTGAAGTTTTAGTTGAACCGGTAAGTATAAAAATACTGAGTTCTAATTCTTTACATAATTCAACAAGCCCCTGGTAATGCTGGACTGACAAAATTTCAGTAGGGGCCATTAAACAGGCCTGGAAACCGTTGTCAAGTGCGATGAGCATTGACATGAGCGCCACAATGGTCTTCCCAGAGCCTACATCACCCTGTAACAGCCGGTTCATTTGTGCCCCGCTGCCAAGATCGCTCCTTATTTCCTTTATTACCCTCTTTTGTGCCCCTGTTAAATTGAAGGGTAAATGCTCTTTATAGAATTCAGAAAAGTTGTTTCCTATTTGTTCAAAAATGAAACCTTTGATACGCTTTTTCTGAAGCATATTTTTTACAAGAAGCTGCAGTTGGATGTAATATAATTCTTCAAATTTTAACCTGAATTGTGCCCTGGAAAGTAGCTCTGCACTTTCAGGAAAATGTATATTAAAAAGTGCTTTTGCCCGGGAGATCAATTTTAATTCAGCTTTGATCTCCTCGCTTAAGGTGTCATAGAATTTTCCACCGGTCTCAATAAAAAGTTGCTGCATTAATTTATTGATGACCCTGTTGGTAATTCCTGCTTTTGATAATTTATCTGTAGAGGGATAAATGGGTTGCATGGCCGTTCGCAGGCTTTTTTCATGTTCTTCCAGCAATTCCATTTCAGGATGGGGCATACTAAAGCTGCCGTTGAACCAGTTTACTTTTCCAAAGATCACATAAGGAGTGTTAAGCCTGATGCTTTCCCGTACCCATTTTTGTCCCCTGAACCAAACCAGCTCCATTTTCCCTGTTTCATCAATAAAGTCGGCTACCAGACGTTTGCCACGTTTTTGTTCCACGGTTTTGAGGTGCACTATTTTACCTATGATCTGCACTTCAGCCGAGTTTTGCTGAAGGTCCTTCAACTTGTAATACCGGGTTTTGTCCAGGTAGCGATTAGGAAAAAGGTGGATGAGGTCCTGGTAGGTGTGAATGCCCAACTCTTTCCGAAGTAAATCGGCGCGATTTGGACCCACCCCTTTCAAATAATCAATGGGGGTTTGCAGCAGGTTGTGTGCATTCATAGGCCCGAAGATATTAAAAAGCTTTATATTATGATCTTCAATTTTGAAATTCACCATTATGCTTTTTCCAAATCTTCCCCGATATTAAATTTCATTGTTAATGATCATTATCAGGATGGTTATAAGCATGTTTTTGTAATTTGCGGGATATTAAGGATAATTAATGAGATCCATTTTTAGCTTTTCTTTTCTCCTGATTTTTATTGCCGGGCTTGCGCGGGACAATAAGATCAATCAAATTGAATATGTTGATTTCACGCGTGTAGCGGCAGAAGTTTCCATTTACCCGGAAAAGGGGGAGGTAAACGGGATTGCGACATATACCTTTAATATTCTAAAGGATACGGATTCCCTTTACATAGACGCCCGGAATATTGATTTTACACTTCTCAAGTTAAACGGAAATGAAATTGACTATACCTATGATGGCTCCCGCTTATGGATAAGGAACAGCTTTAAACCTTCAGAAGAAAACAAAATTCTACTCCACTACAACACCCGGCCTAAACAGGCTCTGTATTTTATAAACTGGAACCTCGAGGAGAACATAAATGTTCACCAACAGGTGTGGACCCAGGGACAGGGCAGGTATACCTCCCACTGGCTGCCAAGCTTTGATGATCCTGCAGAAAAAGCCGTGTTTGCGCTTAAGATAAATTTTAAAAAAGGTTTCGAGGTGATCTCCAATGGGGAGTTTCTGGGAAAAAGGATCATTAATGATACTTTGGAGCAGTGGGATTATGAGATGAAAAAGCCCATGAGCAGTTACCTTCTTGCCATAGCTGCGGGGAAATATGAAAAAGAAGTAATTAACAGTTCCTCTGGAGTGGAGATCATCAATTACTTCATGGAGAGTGACAGGGAAAAAGTGGAATCAACCTACAGACACTCAGCTGAGATTTTTAATTTTTATGAAACCGAAACCGGAACAGCATACCCCTGGAAAAATTACAGACAGGTGCCGGTACAGGATTTTCTTTACTCAGGTATGGAAAATACAGGTGCCACCATTTTTTCTGATGCATTTGTAGTCGATGAAATTGCCTTCAATGACCAGAATTATGTAAATGTCAATGCCCATGAACTTGCCCACCAGTGGTTCGGAAATTTTGTAACCGCTGCAACCAATGAGCATCACTGGCTGCAGGAGGGTTTTGCTACCTACTTCGCCCTTTTAGCTGAAAAAGAGATCTTTGGAGAAGACTATTATTACTGGAAATTGTTCCAGAGTGCAGAGGAGTTGAAGAGCCTTAGTGACGAGGGTAAGGGGGAGCCCCTGGTTTCTTCTCGGGGAAGCTCTATCACCTACTATCAAAAGGGCGCATGGGCTTTGCACATTTTGCGGGAAGAGATAGGCGCAGCGGCTTTTAAATCGGCCGTAACCCAATTCCTGAAGAAGTATTCCTATTCCACCGCCACTACAGAGGACTTTCTTGCAGAAGCCCGTACAGCCTCGGGAAAGAACCTGGAAGAATTTGAAAGTGACTGGTTGCAACAATCGGCATTCCAGGGTACTGCTGCCCTTGAATCCCTTAAAAGATCTAATTTCATTAGAGAGTATATGGAGATCGCAGCATTGAGACAGGTGCCCTTTGAATCCAAGAAAGATATTTTGAGCCGGGCTTTGGATTTCCCTGTCAATGATTATACTGGACAGGAGGTGGTGTATCAACTACAGGGAATAACAGATGCCGAAGCTATAAAATTGTACCGAAAGGCCTTCCAAAGCGGAAACCTTTACGTGAGACAAGCAATTGCGGTGAGCATGGAATTGGTCCCCACAGAACTTAAGACTGAATTTATTAGTCTTCTTAAAGACAAGTCCTATATCACAATTGAAAACGCCCTGCTAAACCTGTGGCTTTCCTTTCCCGAAGAAGCCGGCAGGTGGCTGGAAGCAACCAGGGGTATTGAAGGATTCTCCAATAAGAATGTAGAAATGCTTTGGCTTGTGATCAATCTGGTTACGCCGCAGGTGGACCCGGAGATGACCTCGCAAAATTTTGAAAAGCTTTCTTCATACACCCGCAGCTATTATCCTTTTGGTGTAAGGCAAAACGCCTTTGGATACTTGTACCAGATAAATGCGTTTACAGACCAAAACCTTAAAGATCTTTTGCAGGCAGGCCAGCACCATAATACCAGGTTCAGGGATTTTTCGAGAAAACTGCTGGAAACCTTGTTGCAGGATGAGAAGTATCGGGAGAAATACGTAGATTTAAGTGAAGGTCTCACGGTAGAAAACAAGGAGTTTTTGAACAGCAGGATGAAATCTTCAAGACAGGTCAATTAGCTCAGGATTTTGGAGAGGTAATTGCTCAATTTGAATAAAAAATAAGCAGGAATGCGAGCATTGGTAATATCAGGAGGGGGAAGTAAGGGGGCTTTTGCAGGTGGCGTTGCCCAATACCTTATTGAGGAAAAGGGAAAAAAGTACGATATCTACCTGGGCACTTCTACAGGAAGTCTTTTGATCCCGCACCTGGCCGATGGAAATATTGATAAGGTATATGATATCTATACCAATGTTACCCAGCGAAAGATCTTCAATGTAAATCCTTTTATTGTAAAGAAAAAGGATGGCCGGGAGTATGTTACCATCAATTATTTTAATACTCTCTGGCAATTTTTAAAGCAAAAGAGAACTTTTGGGGAAAGTAAGAATCTGCACAGGGAGATCAAAAAGCATTTTTCTCCTGAGAATTTTGACTCAATAAAAGAGAAGACTAAGGATGTGGTGGTCACTGTATCAAACCTCTCTAAGAATAGGGTGGAATACAAGTCTATCCAGGATTTTGATTATGAGGATTTTTGTGACTGGATTTGGATAAGCTGTAATTATATCCCGTTTATGAGCCTGGCTACCAAGAATGGGTATGAGTATGCAGATGGTGGGCTGGGATGCGTGGTGCCGATAAGGGAAGCCATAAAACGCGGTGCAAAGGAGGTGGATGCCATCATCCTTGAGGCGGAGAATATGGAATACCACAAGGTATTGGGAAAAAATCCTTTTTCACTTATGATCAACCTGTTCGGGTTTTTGCTGGACCAGGTAGAGTATCACGACGTTGTGGAAGGGAAACTGGCGGCCCTAAATAAAAAAGTAAAACTTACCACCTATTATACCCCGGTACAGCTCACAGAGAATTCCCTGGTTTTTAATAAAGAAGCGATGAAATCCTGGTGGCAACAGGGGTTTGAATATGCTAAAGAGAAAGACCTGGAAAATAAAGAATCCAAAAGGTTCTGGCGCAGTTTCTTCTAGATCGTATTTCGTACTTCTTTTTTAATGAAATCCAGTGCGGCATCTGTAGGTGCAGCCTGGTCCATTAAATTGGTAAGCAAAATCTCTCTCAATTTTTCTGCCGATTCCACTTCCTCTTTTTTTCCTGCTTTGCGAATCATTCCTATGGTGGCATTTTTCGCAGTCTTGATCACATTCCAGCATTCGCCAGATAGATATATTTGTTGTGCCAGGTTGTGCTCAAATTCCATATCTATGGTTTGTGTAAGCAGGGATTCATAGCTTTCCTTGCTATGAGAATCGGGTTTTATCCTTAACAGCAATTTCCCGAGTGAAATTCGTTCGAGGAATAATGCCATTCGTTCGTAAGCCTGTAATTTAAGTGGGAGGGCCGTCTTTTGGTTCTCCTGCCTTATTAAGAACCTTCTTCGTTTATCTTCATTGGCGATGTGCATTTTAAAAAAATAGTAGGAAACCAGCCCAACAATTACAGCAGGTAAAAGGTAAAAGAACAGTTGTAGGAAACTTTCGTTTGTCATAAAAGCCAAGACTTATTTTTGTTATTTGCCTGCATTCCATTCCCCATATATTAACAGTGGCCCTGGAATTTGAGGCTTACAAAAGTAATCAATCCATGTTTAAATAATCAAGGGCGAGTTGTGACATTACTTTTACTCCTAAATTAAGTCCACTTTCATCAATAAAGAAATCGGGAGTGTGATGAGGTGCAGGATCTGAGGAATCCAGGGGTTGTCCTCCAAGGAAAAAGTACAATCCGGGGATCTTTTCCTGGAAGAAGGAGAAATCCTCTCCACCTGTGGTGGCTTTTTGCAATTCAACTTTGTCCTTGCCGGCTACTTTTTGCAGGGTAGGTAACATCTTAGCCGTTAGCTCGGGATCGTTATAAGTAATAGCTGTGTTATTTTGAAATTCTATGGTGGCTTTCCCTCCAAATGCTTCAGCTATTGCAGGGACCATTTCATTCATTCTGCGAAGTATCAATTCCTTCATATCAGGATCCAGGGTTCTCACAGTTCCAATCATTTCAGCAGTTTCAGGAATTATATTGAAACGAACCCCGCTGCTTATTTTACCAACAGTGATCACTGCCGCCGCATCCACCAGTTTGGATTCCCGGCTTATGATGGTTTGCAGCCCGTCTATGATCTTGGCAGAGATCAAAATAGGGTCTGTCCCGCTCCAGGGAGCAGAGCCATGGGTGCCTTTACCCTCCACATTAATTACAAAGCGTTCTACAGCTGCCATCGTACCCTCTGGTTTATAACGTATTGTGCCAACGGGGGTGGCCGAGTTTATATGGAGGCCAAAAATTGCATCTACAGCGGGCTTTTCCAGGACACCCTCCTTGATCATTACAGATGCTCCTCCTTCTTCTCCCGGTGGCGGGCCTTCTTCAGCCGGCTGGAAAATGAATTTGACCGTGCCGTTTATCTTATCTTTATTATTTGCCAGGATTTGCGCTACCCCCATTAGGATAGCCGTGTGGGTATCATGCCCACAGGCGTGCATCACTCCTGTTTGAGTTCCCAAAAATTCTGTTGTTACAGTAGATTTGAAAGGGAGGTCATTTCGTTCTGTTACCGGCAGGGCATCTATATCTGCCCGCAGGGCTACCACTTTACCGGGATTGTCACCTTTAAGTATTCCAACCACCCCAGTCTTTGCAATTCCCGTTTGAACCTCCATTCCCAGGCTTTCAAGATGGGCAGCGATCTTTTTCGCGGTTTCAAACTCCCGGTTTGAAAGCTCAGGATTTTTGTGAAAATCCCTTCGCCATTCTATAACCTGTTTTTCAAGGTCATTGGCAGCTTCTTCAATCACAGGGTCTATTTGCTGAGCAACAATAGAACCAGAAAAAATTAAAAATAGGGAGGTAAACAAACCGGTAAAAATCTTATTCTTCATGTTAAAATTATCATTATTAAAAATCTGATCTTCTAATTTTCTTCAGAAGATCAACCTTCAGCTCTAAAAAAGCTGAGCCCTAAATATATTTAAAAAATCTCCTTATATCCACAGCAGGAAAGATTTTGTTTAAAAGTAACCTTCTACGGGGTTTTCATCTAAACCTAATTTTGGTTAAATTCACGCCCTAAAAGAAAGAAGGAATTGGAATCTTATTTAGCTGAATTAAATGACGCCCAAAGGGCGCCGGTACTGCAAAAGGATGGTGCGATGATCGTGATCGCAGGTGCAGGCTCGGGGAAGACCAGGGTGCTTACCTACAGGATCGCATACTTAATGAGTAAAGGAGTGGATCCTTTTAATATCCTCTCACTCACCTTTACCAATAAGGCAGCGCGGGAGATGAAAAAACGTATCGCCCAGATCGTGGGTAACAGTGAAGCCAAGAATCTATGGATGGGGACTTTTCACTCGATCTTTGCAAAAATGCTGCGTTTCGAGGCCGATAAACTTGGCTATCCTTCAAATTTCACTATTTATGATACCCAGGATTCCCAAAGGCTCATAAGTGCTATTATCAAGGAAATGGGGCTTGATAAGGATGTTTATAAATATAAGCAGGTGTATTCGAGGATCTCCTCCTTTAAAAATAGTCTAATTACGGTCAAGGCATATTTCCAGAACCCCGAATTGATAGAGGCAGACGCTATGTCCAAGAAACCCAGGATGGGGGAAATCTACAAGAACTATGTGGAGCGCTGTTTTAAGGCGGGGGCAATGGACTTTGATGACCTTTTGCTGAAGACCAATGAACTTCTAAACCGTTTCCCAGATGTTTTACATAAATACCAGAACAGGTTTAGATATATCCTCGTGGATGAGTACCAGGATACAAATCACAGCCAGTATCTTATAGTAAAAGCCCTATCAGATAAATTTCAGAATATTTGCGTGGTAGGGGATGATGCGCAGAGTATTTATGCTTTTAGGGGAGCAAACATCAATAACATTCTCAACTTTCAGAAAGATTATGAAAATGTGCAAATGTACAGGTTGGAGCAAAATTACCGCTCTACTAATAATATTGTACAGGCGGCAAACTCCATTATAGATAAGAATAAGACCAAGCTGGAGAAGGTGGTTTGGACTGCCAATGATGACGGGCCAAAGATCGTGGTGAACCGTTTGCTTACAGATGGGGAGGAAGGCAGGTTTGTTGCCAGTTCCATTTTTGAAAATAGAATGCAGAATCAATTAAACAACGGGGATTTTGCAATATTATACAGGACCAATGCCCAGAGCCGGGCGATGGAAGATGCCCTTAGGAAAAGAGAGATCCCTTACAGGATCTACGGGGGGCTTTCCTTTTACCAACGCAAGGAGATCAAGGATGTTCTGTCCTATTTGCGCCTGCTTGTAAATCCAAATGATGAGGAAGCCCTGAAAAGGGTTATCAATTATCCCGCCCGTGGAATAGGGTCTACCACAATTGATAAGCTTACTATTGTAGCCAATCAATATGGAAGATCGATCTTTGAGGTAATAGAGAATATGGATCAGCTCGATCTTAAGATCAATTCGGGTACCAGGAACAAGCTGGCCAACTTTGTGAATATGATCAAGAGCTTCAGGATCCTGAATGAGAATGCAGATGCCTTTACGGTTGCCGATACGGTTGCAAAGAAAACCGGTCTTGTGCAGGAACTGAAAAAGGACGGTACTCCTGAAGGTATTGCCAGGATAGAAAATATTGAGGAGTTGCTGAACGGGATAAGGGATTTCGTGGAAGGACAAAAAGAACTTGCCGATGCTACAGGGAGTTTGACCGAATTTCTTGAAGATGTCGCCCTGGCCACAGATATGGATAAGGACACCGGCGATGATGACCGGGTAGCACTTATGACCATACACCTGGCCAAGGGACTGGAATTTCCCTATGTTTATATTGTGGGGATGGAGGAAGACCTTTTTCCATCGGCTATGAGTATGAATACCAGGACAGAGCTGGAGGAAGAACGAAGGCTGTTCTATGTAGCCCTTACCAGGGCAGAGAAGCAGGCCTATCTTACTTATACGCAATCCAGGTACAGGTGGGGTAAACTTGTGGATGCAGAGCCCAGCAGGTTTATCGAGGAGATCGAGGCAAAGTTTCTTGACTATATGATCCCGCAGGACGATTATAAATATAAGCCCCTTATCGATACAGATATCTTTGGGGATGAAATAGACAAAAGTAAATTTCGCCAAAGCAAGCCAAAGGCAGGAACCCCGCCACCGGCACATAAGCCAAGTGAAGAACAGCTTAGAAAACTTCGTAAGCTAAGGCCTGCAACTCCTGCTCCCGGGGCAACTCAGAATACAGACGGCGTGAAACTTAATGTGGGTGACCGCGTGGAGCACATAAGGTTTGGCAAAGGAGCCGTGCTCAACATTGAAGGAGTTGGGCAGGATAAAAAGGCTGAAATAGATTTCGAGAACGGTGGTATTAAAAAACTCCTGTTAAGGTTCGCTAAACTTAAGTTGTTGTCATAACCGGGGTTGAGGAACAATATTGCTGCAATTGTTATTCATGACGCCTGGGGGCTTTCCAGTTAGCCTGACCAATGGCTAACATTCGTTAAAGTTGTGTTACCCGCACCTCCTAACTTCCCAGCTTTTCTTATCTTCAATTAATATGATAAGGACTGGGAGCAAGGTAAAATGGAAATGGGGTACAGGTACCGCAACAGGTACTGTAAAGGATGTATTTGACAGAAGGATCTCCACTACAATAAAGGGCACAAAAGTTACCCGGAAAGGGGAGCCGGGAAACAAAGCCCTTCTTATTCACCAGGAAAATGGAAATGAGGTTCTAAAATTGGAAAGCGAAGTCGAAAAAATGGACTAAGTTCCTTTTTCCCGCCAATAATAATTTAAAAATTCGTAATTTTCATTACACCAAAAATATTTCAGAATGGCTGAATTAATTAGGATCTACGAAGAAAACCCCAATCCAAAAGACATTAAAAAAGTGGTAGAAGTCCTTCGCAACGGGGGGCTTATAATTTACCCAACAGATACAGTGTATGGTTTGGGCTGTGACATCACAAACACTTCTGCATTGGAAAGGATCGCCCAGATCAAGGGAGTGAAACTCGATAAAGCAAATTTCTCCTTCATATGTGAGAATTTGAGCAATCTTTCAGATTATGTAAAGCAAATAGACACCCAGACCTTTAAGATCCTTAAGCGCACGCTGCCGGGGCCTTATACTTTCATCCTGCCGGGTAACAGTAATTTACCCAATGTCTTTAAAAAGAAGAAGACCGTGGGAATAAGGGTGCCTAATAACAATATTTGTAAGGCAATTGTAAGGGAACTTGGAAATCCAATTGTTTCCACCTCCATACGGGATGAGGATGAGGTGATCGAGTACACTACAGATCCTGAACTTATCCTGGAGAAATGGGATAAACTGGTAGATATAGTTGTAGACGGCGGGTATGGAGATAATATCCCTTCTACGGTAATAGATCTTACTACAAGCTCCCCTGAGGTGATAAGACAGGGAAAGGGGAGCATTGAGATCATGTAGATCCCCTGGAAAGCTGAATAAAAAGAAAAATTCTGCCTCGTGCAGATTTTTTTTTGGAGTGAAGCCTGGTATTTCCACGACAAGTGAGCGGGAGGGATCAGCCTGTAAAAAATTTGGTATAAAAAAAGCCCCGCGATTGCGGGGCTTAATTTGTGCAGAATAATCTACAATTATTTAGCGCTTTCCATTCCTTGCTCGATCAGGTCATAGAACTGGTCGATCTTTGGAAGAATAACGATTCTTGTTCTTCTGTTCTTGGCACGTCCTTCAGCATTAGCATTGCTTGCTACAGGGATGTAGTAGCTTCTTCCTGCTGCAGTCATTCTTTCTGGTGGAACACCAAAGTCATTTTGAAGTGTTCTTACTACAGAGGTAGCACGCTTCACACTTAGATCCCAGTTATCTTCGATAACAGCAGTTTTAATTGCCTGGTCATCTGTGTGTCCTTCAACCATAAACTCGATGTTTGGCCTGTTCTTTACTACAGTAGCAACTTTCCCAAGTACTTCTTTAGCACGGTTGGTTAAGTTCCAACGCCCACTTTCAAATAAAAGTTTATCTGAAATAGATACGTAAACAACTCCTTTTTCAACATTGATCTCGATGTCCTCATCGGCCATGTTACCAAGCACACCTTTAAGACTTGTAACCAAAGCAAGGGTTACAGAATCCTTCTTGGTGATAGCATCCTGCATACGCTGGATCTTCATGTCTTTTTCCTTGATGCTTTCTAAAGAACGCTCAAGGTTCTCAGCTTCTTTCTTAGACAATGTGGCAAGGTCACCTACATTGTTCAATAGAGCGGCATTTTGATTGTTTAGGGTATTGATTTGTTGACCCAGGCGGTCTTTTTCATCCAAACAAGAATTCAATTTAACTGTAGCAGTGTTAAGCTGATCTCTGGTTTCTCTGTGTTGGGCTTCCAGTTCGGCATATTTCTTTTGTGAAACACAAGAAGAAAGCAAAAGTGCCGCAGTAGCCGATAAAAGCATGATTTTCTTCATAATTGGTATTATTATAATTAATTGTTAGAACTTCTCAAAGTTATCAAATCTAGTGCCAATAACATAGTTTTTGGCCATAAACTTAAAAATGAGAAAATTTTTTTTCTCCCTTTAAAAAGTAACTGCAAACAACGGAATTTTTTGAAAAATATCGGGTGTTTTTTACAACTTTTTTTCGCTCCCGCAGCAGCAGCAGCAGCCGTTTGTAGAAATTTAAGTGCGCTTTGAAAACAGCTGTAAAATGGGCGGTTTTACCCTGGAAGAGGAACATCATTGCAGCCACTCCATCCAGGATCATTCTCACAAAAATTGTCCACACCAGCTGGTGGGAGGGTAAATTCTTAACCAAATTGTAAAGACTGTTCCTAAAGTTATAAAAAGTCTTGCGTGGGTGCATGGAATTTAAAGTGGCCCCACCCACATGATATACTATTGATGAAGAGGTGTATTTTATCTTATACCCTAAATTCTTCAGCCGCCAGCAAAGATCGATCTCTTCCTGGTGCGCAAAGTAATTCTCATCCAGGGCCCCGGCTTCATAATACCGATCTTTCCTAATTGCCAGACAGGCACCGCTGGCCCAAAAGATCTCAGTTTCATCATCATATTGACCTTCATCTTTTTCAAGCGTCGTAAAAATCCTTCCGCGGCAATAGGGATATCCAAACCTGTCAATAAATCCTCCCGCTGCCCCGGCATATTCAAAATACTCAGGTCTTTTATAATCCAGGATCTTGGGCTGTACCACAGCAACAGCAGGATCTTTTTGAAAGACCACTTTTATCCCCTCCAGCCAGTGTGGTGTCACCTGTACATCACTGTTTAGCAGGATGAAAATATCTTCAGGTACCTTAGCCAGGGCATCATTATATCCCTTTGCGTAGCCCCCGTTTATTTCATTCTGAATGATCTCCACTTCAGGAAAGTTTTCCTTGACGTATTTGACTGACGTATCTGTGGAGGCATTATCGGCAACATACACCCGTGCATCAGCTGAATATTTTACGACATCGGGAAGGAACCGCTTCAAAAGTTCAAGGCCATTCCAGTTTAAAATAACTACACCTATGGTCATCTATTTTAATTAAAAATTTGCAGCAGGCTAGAACTGCCAAATGTAAAGAGAATTATTTGATAAGACTTATGTGGCCTTCCCGGTATATGACGGAAGGTCCCGCAGGAAGATGTATTTTTCTTTTTCATAGTCCATCTGGCATATAAAATGATCGAGGCCGTTGGTGACCAAAAGATAATTTGCCCGTAACCGCATGTTATACCGTGCGATCTGGTCAAAGGTGGCCTGGGTGATGGGGACTTCCGGTGCCTTGCATTCCACTATTATATGTATTTCCCCCTCAGGGTTGAAAACAACCACATCATAACGCTTAAGCATTTTCCCAATTTTCAATTGTTTCTCCACATTGATGAGGCTAAGGGGATAAGATTTCTCCCTTTTTAAAAATTGTACCGTATGAAGCCTCACCCATTCTTCAGGAGTGAGGATTACAAACTTTTTCCTTATTTCATCAAAAGCTGCTATTTTATTTTCGCTATTTTTGAAGCGAAATGAATAATTGGGAAAATTCAATTGTTGCATGGGGTCAAAATTAGCAATTTTAGTTTGACCCGCTGCCGGGAATGAAAATATAACCCCTAATTCTACATTTTCCCGTTTATACCTGCCAATGGAAGAAGCACTGCAAATTGTTAAAACGATAAAACAAGGAGATATCAAACCCATTTATTTTTTAATGGGAGAGGAACCTTATTATATAGATAAAATAGCAGATTATCTTGAGGATAACCTGCTTGCTGAAGAAGAGAAGGGTTTTAACCAAATGGTCCTGTATGGGAGGGATACCAGCATTGATGAGATCATAAGCAATGCTAAAAGATATCCTATGATGGCGCCACGGCAGGTGGTTATCATCAAGGAGGCCCAGGATCTTTCCAGGACCATTGATAAACTGGAAAAATATGCTGAAAATCCCCAGGAAACCACAACCCTTGTGTTCTGTTATAAATATAAAAAGCTGGATAAGCGCAAAAAGGTCTATAAGCTCATTGCCAAAAAAGGGGTGATGTTTGAAGGGAAGAAGTTATATGAAAACCAGGTGCCAGACTGGATCCAGAAAACATTAAAATCCCGGAATTACCAAATAGCTCCCAAAGCGGCCCAAATGCTGGTGGAATTCCTGGGAATAGAACTTGGCAAGATCGATAATGAATTACAAAAGTTGCAACTCATAGTTCCTGAAGGATCCCTCATCACCCCCGAACTTATTGAGGAAAATATAGGGATCTCCAAAGATTTCAATAATTTTGAGCTCAGGAAAGCCCTGGGTGAAAGGGATGTAGTGAAGGCTCACCAAATCGTCAACTATTTTTCCCAGAACCCAAAGGATAATCCAATGGTGGTAACCGTCTCCCTGTTATATGGATATTTTTCCCAGATACTGCAATACCATGGGCTGGGGGATAAATCAAAGGCCAATGTTGCAAAAATACTGAAGGTAAACCCTTATTTCGTAAATGATTATGTAATTGCCGCGCGTAATTATCCAATGAAAAAAGCGAGTTATGCTGTTGGGTATTTACGGGAAGCCGATGTGAAGGGTAAAGGCGTTGGGGCCGCGAATGTTCCACAGGGAGATCTTTTAAAAGAACTTCTGGTAAAAATTATGGCTTAATGGTAAATATAGGCTCCTGGGTAAGTGCAGCCCGTTTAAGGACACTCCCTTTATCCATATCTGGTATCATAGTAGGGACTACTATAGCGGCACAGCAGGGTTATTTTAATATTGCGGTTTTTAGTCTGGCTCTGGGTACCACCCTTGGATTACAAATACTTTCAAATTTTGCCAATGATTATGGAGATGGGGTAAAGGGTACAGATAATGAAGACCGGGTTGGACCAGCCAGGGCCTTGCAAAGCGGACTAATAAGCCGCAGAGAAATGAAGCAGGGGATCGTTATTACTGCATTGGTCACTCTCATACTTGCTTTGTTACTTATCTACACAGCTTTTGGCGGTGAGAATTTTTTATATGCGATCATCTTCTTTTTATTAGGGCTTGGTGCTATAGCTGCAGCTATTAAATATACTGTTGGGAACAATGCGTATGGGTACAGAGGAATGGGGGATATTTTTGTCTTTCTTTTCTTTGGGCTTGTTGCGGTTTTTGGATCCTATTTTTTATATGCGATGCAGCTGGACTGGAAGGTGTTCCTGCCTGCAGCCGCGATTGGTTTTCTAAGTGCAGGGGTACTTAACCTTAATAATATGAGGGACAGGGCCAGTGATCAAAAGGCAGGAAAGAATACCCTGGTGGTTCTACTCGGGGAGGAAAATGCAAAGAATTATCATTACGCCCTTATTATTGCTGCGGTCTTGTTTATGGTAATATACTCTGTACTTACGGCCGCAGAGTGGAATGATATCTTATATGTAATAGCGTTTATTCCGCTTTTTTTACATTTGAAAAGAGTAGTGCAAAATGAAAACCCTATGTTGCTGGATCCTGAGCTAAAAATTCTTGCTCTCACGACTTTCTTACTTTCGGTTTTGTTTGCGGCAGGATTATTCTTCTAGCCTGTTGGCAAATATTATTAACAAACAATGAAAAGACATCTTACTTTATTATTTATCGCCATTTCTACAATAATTTATGCACAAGATTCTTTAGAATTAGAAGAAGTAAATTATGCCGGAAAAACAATCCAACTTAAAGAAAATTGCAAGAAAAATTCAGAGACAGAAGTTAGGTGTAACGGATCATCGACGCAATGGAGATATTTAGAAAATGAAATGGAGGGAATGGGTAAGATTATTACTGAACAACTTTTAAGTCAATACCAAAGTGATCCTAATTTTATAGACAAAACAGAAATAAAAATGAATTCCTTTGGTTCTGAATTAACAGGGTATAAATTTCAATTTTTAAGAGAAGATAAGAGTATTTATTTCATTGCTTTAACTGGAAAAGTAAAGGAAACTGCGATAATAATGTATTTTGGAGCAATGCACGATATAAAAGAAACTTCGGATTTAAATCAATTCCAAAGACAAATTCTTTCAGTCGAGTAAATTAAGACATTTGCCAACAGCAATTAAAAACCATGCTTGATTTGGTCTTGAATCGAAAGCCCGTGCTCCCTGGCAACGCCTTATTGCCTTACGGACCTTCACGCACGCCAGCTCGCACAGTTTTCATACGGGACGTTTTGTTTAACAAAAAAATATTATCTGTAGGACAAAAAGTTTCTGCTCAATGCTTAAATTTATAGCAAACCAAAAAAATTAAGACATGAAGATCACTTTCTACGGGCACAATACCTTCGGGATAAAAATTGGGGATATCAATCTTCTGGTAGACCCCTTTATCACCGGGAACGAAAACTCTAAAGACAAGATTGATATAAATGATCTAAAGGCAGATTACATCCTTCTTACCCACGCGCACCAGGACCACATCCTGGATGCGGAAGCCATAGCCAAAAATACTGGTGCGATTATAGTAAGCAACTTTGAGATAGCCACCCATTATGAAAACAAGGGATTTGAAGTGCATCCTATGAATCACGGCGGCAGCTGGGATTTTGATTTTGGAACGGTAAAATATGTCAATGCCATTCACACCAGTTCTTTTCCAGATGGAAGTTACGGAGGGCAACCCGGCGGATTTGTAATTGAGAGTGAGCATAAGAATATTTACATAGCAGGAGATACTGCGCTAACTATGGACATGAAATTGATCCCAATGAGGACCAATCTCGACCTGGCAATCCTTCCAATAGGAGATAATTTCACTATGGGCATTGAGGATGCCATTGTAGCCAGCGATTTCGTGGAATGCGATAAGATCATAGGCTGCCATTATGATACTTTTGGATATATTGAAATAGATCACGAAGAGGCCAAAAGAAAATTTTATGAAAAGGGAAAAGATCTTATGTTGCTGGAAATAGGAGAAAGTATTGAACTTTAAAATTTTTCCACTATTTTTCCCGTCACGAATGTGACAAAGCTTTTATTTAATGCAGGCAACATACCATAAGTATATATTAAATTTTAAACGCCCCAGCGGAACTTCGCGGGGCGTTCTTAATAATAAGGAGACCTGGTTCCTAATCCTGGAACAGGATGGCCGGCGCGGCATAGGCGAGTGCGGGATATTGCGCTCCCTTAGCATTGATGACAGGCCAGATTATGAGGATAAACTTCGCTGGGTTTGTGACAATATAGATTTAGGTGAAAATGTGCTGTGGGAGCAACTTCGGGAATTCCCCAGCATCCAATTTGGAGTCGAAATGGCCTTCAGGTCCCTGGAAGCCTCCAGTCCTTTTATTCTTTTCCCTTCAGCTTTTACTGAAGGGAGGGAAGCAATCCCTATCAACGGGCTTGTATGGATGGGAAAGAAGGAGTACATGAAGCAGCAAATCGAAGAAAAGATTTCAGCAGGATTTAGTTGTATTAAAATGAAAATTGGGGCTATAGATTTTCAAGCTGAATTGGAGCTGCTAAAATATATTCGTTCACAATTTACTGCTGAAGAGATCGAACTACGGGTAGATGCAAATGGCGCCTTCTCCCCGGCTGAAGCATTGGAGAAGCTAAAAAGATTAAGCCAATTTAACATCCACAGTATAGAGCAGCCCATAAAACAAGGCAACTGGGCTGTAATGGCAGATCTTTGCGAGAACACTCCCATTCCCATAGCCCTGGATGAGGAATTAATAGGAATTACAGATGTAACTAAAAAAGTCGAATTGCTACAAACTATAAGTCCGCAATACCTCATTTTTAAGCCCAGCCTCATTGGCGGAATTAGGGGAACCGGGGAATGGATAGATCTGGCTGCACAGGAAAAGATCGACTGGTGGGTAACCAGTGCCCTGGAAAGCAATGTGGGGTTAAATGCCATAAGCCAGTGGACCTTTACCACCGGTAACCAAATGCCGCAGGGCCTGGGAACCGGGGGATTGTATACCAATAATTTTGAAAGTCCGTTGCAGGTGAAACAAGGAAAAATAAGCTATGATCCAAAATCCTCCTGGGATTTTAATTTATAATTATCAATATGTATATACAACAAGCATTTAAATATCAATATGAATTTTGGCGGTACCTGGTAGGGATCTTTGTGGTGATCGCAGCTGTTTTTGCCGGTCAAATGCCCTTATTGGTCGCGGTTTTTCTAAAAGCAGGTTTCGACCTTGAAGGAATGGATGAGACCCAGGTCATGCAGGTCCTGGATTCAAACCTTTCCCTGTTTCTTATGCTGCTTACCTTTGCGGTAGCACTGGTAGGGCTTTTGTTTGCAGTAAAATTTATTCACAGCCAGCCTTTTACTGCTCTTACCACTGCAAGGAAAAAGATAGACTGGAGCAGGTTCTTCTTTGCATTTGGACTGGTTGCCGTCTTTTCAATTTCGGTTACTTTATTTGATTATTTCACGAACCCTGAAGATTATGTAGTCAATTTCCAGCCAACACCATTTTTTATTATGCTTGCCATAGCTGTGGTCATGGTGCCACTGCAAACCAGTTTTGAGGAATATTTTTTTCGGGGATATTTAATGCAGGGGCTTGGAACCCTGGTTCGCAACAGGTGGGTTCCACTTTTTATTACCTCGGTAATTTTCGGCGGGCTTCATTTTTTCAATCCTGAGGTTACCAAACTTGGTAATATTATAATGATCTACTACATAGGAACCGGATTCCTGCTGGGCATCATGACACTTATGGATGACGGGCTGGAGCTGGCCCTGGGATTTCATGCAGGAAATAACCTTATAACTGCCGTACTTGTTACGGCAGACTGGACTGCATTTCAAACCAATTCAGTCTTAAAAGATATTTCTGAGCCTTCTGCAGGCCTGGATGTTATAATCCCTGTTTTGGTGATATACCCTATTTTCCTCTTTATTATGGCGAGAAAATATAACTGGAAAAATTGGGGACAAAGGCTTTTCGGGAAAGTAGAAAAGCCCGAAGTGTTAAAACCTTCAGAATTAGGTTAAGGATTTTCGTACATTTTGTTAAATTTAGAAATTCATGCTAATAACCTTTGCTATACGAGGAAGAATATGAATGAAAAATTTGACGTCCCGGAGGTGCATCCCAACTTTAAGATCAATAAGATCCATTTTACTATCTCCGATCTCCGTAAGGTTGCTTATAATTATATAAAAGAAGGAGAGCCTTATGAAGGCCTTGTTGGAGATTTTATCCTTGACTGGGTAAAACCCTCACTTTACCTTGATGTGCAGACCTCTGGCTCTACAGGGAAGCCCAAGAAATTACGCATAAGAAAAGACCATATGATAAACTCTGCCCTGGCTACAGGGAAGTTCTTTGAACTGCCAGAGAAGTCGACGGTACTTTTGTGCCTTCCTGCAAATTATATTGCGGGGAAGATGATGATAGTACGGGCAATGGTCCTGGGCTGGGAACTTGATATGGTACCGCCATCTTCCAATCCCCTGGACCAGGTATTTAAAACCTACGATTTTTGTGCGATGACTCCTTTCCAACTGGATAACTCACTGGGGAGGTTGCATTTGATCAAAAAATTAATAGTTGGTGGCGGTGCAGTTTCTCCTCACTTACAAAACAAAGTGCAGGATCTAACTACAAAGGTCTATGAGACTTTTGGTATGACAGAGACCGTTTCACATATCGCAGCCAAAAGACTTAATCCAACAAATAAGAAAAATAAACCTATTCCTTTCAAGGTGTTGCCCGATATAGGTATTTCTACAGATGAGCGCGGCTGCCTGGTGGTTAAGGCTCCAAAGGTTGCAGAAGATATAGTGGTAACCAATGATGTAGTTGAGATCGTAACTTATAAGAAGTTCTTCTGGAAGGGCAGGATAGATAACGTCGTTAATTCGGGAGGGGTAAAATTGCATCCGGAGGAAATAGAATTAAAGCTGAATGAAACAATCGACAGGAGGTTCTTCGTGACGGGGTTACCAGATGATGCCCTGGGGGAGAAACTGGTGCTATTTGTGGAAGCCGATTTCTCTGAAGAATTGCTTGCCCAGCTTGAGGAGGATATTAAAAACTTAAAGAGTCTTGAAAAATTCGAAGTGCCGAAAAAAATCTACCTGGTCCAGAAGTTTGAAGAGACACCCAATGGTAAGATCCATAGGGAGAATACGGTGAAAAGCCGCAATAAATAACAATTTCCATCTAATGATAATAAGATTACTAGTTATATTCCTTTTACTGGGATTGCCTGTGCAGTCCCAAATTCTATCAGAAAGAGAAAGAGCCGAAAAAACGGACGAGATCCTTGCAGATAAATTTGAAAATCTCCTGCCACAACTTATGGACAGGGCGGGGATTGATATGTGGGTGATCATATCCCGGGAATATAATGAAGACCCGGTTTTACGAACAATGCTCCCTGGGACCTGGCTCAATGCTCGCCGCAGGACGATATTGGTCTTTCATCGCGACAGGGAAAGGGACACCCTTGAGAGGATTGCCGTAGCCCGTTATAATATTGGAAAAAACATCATCTCTGCCTGGGATCCTGAAGAAGAACCAGATCAATGGAAAGCTTTAATTGATATTATAGAAGAAAGAACCCCTGCAACTATAGGTCTTAATTATTCTAAAGATTTTGCGCTGGCAGATGGATTGGTGAAAACCGATCATGATGAATTCTTAGCGATGCTACCTGCAGCCTATAAGGATAAAATAGTCTCAGCAGAGGAACTTGCCGTTGGCTGGATCGAGACGCGCTCTCAAAAGGAAATGGAATTATATGAGTCCCTTGTGGCGCAAACTCATGCTATTATAGCCGAAGCCTTCAGCAACAAGGTTATTACCCCCGGCGTCACAACCAGTGAGGATGTGGTATGGTGGATGCGCCAAAAAGTTACAGAACTTGGCCTGGAAACCTGGTTTCACCCAACTGTGGATATTCAGAGAAAGGATGAGGCTCTTAAAGACCATATTGAAGCCTTTTCCGCAGGTTACGGGGAGACCGTCATCCAGCCGGGGGATCTGCTGCACTGCGATTTTGGAATAACTTATTTAAGGCTTAATACAGATTGCCAGCAACATGCCTATGTGCTTAAACCCGGTGAGCTCACTGCACCGGCATATTTAAGAGAGGCACTGGAAAAAGGTAACAGGCTACAGGATATACTCACAACTAATTTTCAAAAAGGAAGAACAGGAAATGAGATCCTGGCGGTATCTCTTACAGAAGCAAAAGATGAAGGATTAAGGCCTTCCATTTATACCCATCCTTTAGGCCTTTACGGGCATTCTGCAGGGCCAACGATTGGAATGTGGGACTCACAGGGAGGAGTGCCGGGAACCGGGGATTATCCTTTATATCCAAATACGGTTTATGCTATTGAACTTAATACGACTGTGGAAATCCCTGAATGGGAAAAGGATATTAGGATCATGCTTGAAGAAGCAGGATTTTATGGTGAGGATGGCTTTAAGTACGTGAATGGCAGGCAGCAGGAATTGTATTGTATTTCCTCAAAATAAACCAAAGAAAACTTCGCCCCGAATTTGGGGGGTAATGAAGCTTGAAAAACATCCCCTTTTTAATAGCCCATTTTCATAATGTAATCTGCTGAATGTTTTCCCGATCCATAGAAAATAAAGAACAGGGAAATGAACATCACAACTGTGGCCAGAATAAGGTTACCCACATTCATTTCTCCAACAAAATTGATTAGGATTGCCCCAATAAGTATTGGAAGCTGTGCAGCTATCGCCCAGCGGGTAAGCAATCCAAAAGCTATTAAAATTCCTCCCACAAGATGGGCAGAGGCCACGTAATGTACAGTAATCATTACCCCCGCATAGCCCTGGAGTGGAGTGATTAATTCTACTAGGGTTTGCGTTTGTGATATAAATCCAATGCCTTTTATGAAGAGAAATACACCCAGCGCGATCCTTAGAATGTCCAGTGCGTAATAAGTGTGCGCATTGGCCCACTTATTCAATGTTCTAATACTTGCCATAACTCAAAAATTAACAATTAATTTACTGATAATTAATGAATTAAGCAATAGTAAAGCGTGGAATTACAGGAATCTTCTTAAAGTGATGAAAGGTTGGAGTTAATATAGTATTTCCTGTCGTTGATACGAATATCATTAGGTTTTACACCGGCCGGCAATTGTTGCCAGGATGAGGTTGGAGTGATCCTTAGCTCTTTATTCTTTACGAATATATCGACAGGCATTTCAAAATTCTTTACATCGGCTTGCCAGCGGTAGGAGACCCTGTCTTCTACAATTCTAAATTGAAGTAGTGGCACGGCAGCATGACGAAGATACTGGTCAAATACCGGTTTTAGGTCAACAGTTATAGCCTTATTGAAAAATTCCTCGGTGATTTCTGTAGTTATGATCTGGTGCCTGTAAGTCGTCGTATAATCTCTCAGGGTTTTCCACCATAATTGATCATCATTATATATGCTCCTTATGGTATTGAGCAGGTTGGAACCTTTAAAATACATATCGCCCGACCCTTCAGAATTTACTCCATATTCCCCTATTATAGGCTTATCATTGGCAATTACACTTCTTATTCCCTTAATATATTCCAGGGCTTCTTCCTTTCCCCAGCGGCATTCAATATAGACAGCTTCAGAATAGGAGGTAAAGCCTTCATGGATCCACATATCGGCTATATCCCTGGCGGTAATGCTATTCCCAAACCACTCATGGCCGGTTTCGTGAATGATGATAAAATCCCATTTTAGTCCTATTCCTGTGCCTGAAAGGTCCCTGCCAAGATAGCCTTTCATATAATGGTTGCCATATGCTACCGCA